>PAKP01000030.1 GCA_002706985.1 Sneathiella sp.
ATATAGCCGCCGGGGAAGATGTATTTCTGTATCCACGGGTTGGTCGGCGAGGGACGGTCTGCGGTGCCGATGGTATGGATCAGGGCGACGCCGTCATCGCTCAGGATCGATTTCACCTTCTTGAAATACTGCTTGTAATGGGGCACGCCCACATGCTCGAACATGCCGACGGAGACGATGCGGTCGAACTTTTCGGTCACATCGCGATAGTCGGTGAGGCGGTAGTCAACCTTGTTCGAGAGGCCCATCTGTTTGGCCTTTTCACTTGCATAGCCAAGCTGGTTCTTCGAGAGGGTGACGCCGGTGACCTCCACATCTGCATTTTCAGCGAGGAAACGGGCCATACCGCCCCAGCCGCAGCCGATATCCAGCACCTTTTGCCCCGGTTTCAGGGCGAGCTTGGCGGCGATATGCGCCATCTTCTGGATTTGCGCCTGTTCCAGGCTGTCATTCGGCGTCTTGTAATAGGCGCAGGAATATTGCCGGTTCTCATCGAGGAACAGGTCATAGAAATCATCGCTCAGGTCGTAATGATGGGCGACATTCTTGAGCGAACGGCTTTTCGGGTTGAACTGGTTGAAAAACCAGTAGAAGCGATAGGCGAAGTCACCGAAATCGATGAAAAAGTCGCGCTTGCCCCAACCGATATTGCGGGTGAAGAGGTCCAGCAGATCGTAGATATTGCCTTCCTCCAACGTGAGGTCCCCGTCCATATAGGCTTCACCGAGATACAGCTTGGGGAAGAGGGCGAGCTTGCGGGTAACGGCTTTGGTATGCAGGCGCATCTTGACGGCCGGGCCGGGAGCGCCGCTGTCAAAGAGGACTTCCCGTCCATCCGGATCAATAACCGTGAGCTTGCCCTGCCTAATGAGGCGTTTGAGGATTTGAGATAAAGCGATCATATCAACTCCCGTCATGTCCGGCCGGAGACCAAGCTGATATTAGAACGCTTCTGCAGCGTAAATGTTCCCTTTCAACTGAAATTTACATTGTTGAAGAGAGCCCAGCTAGTCTTCCTGCGGCAACGCGCAATACCCGGGCCCAGACTGTCTGTGATAAGGGCCCGTAAATACGCATTGCCAGATCAACAGTTTCAAACAGATTTATCTAATTCTGAAACCTTGCCCCGCGGAAATCAAGCCTATTTTTTATTACAACGGGCAAGTAAAGCCGATGCTTTCTACTTTCCCCGCCTTGAGTTAAGGGCGTTTTACCTCAGCAGGGACATGGCGCCGATGATAAAGCGGATTTCGCCCGTCTCATCGACAAGCGGGCAATCGACCGTCTCGAACGACAGATATTCCTTGCCGAAGACATCGGCAACGCCCGAGCAGCGCCGCGCCGTCCGCCCGGCGACCAGTGTATCGAGATAGTCCGAGAGCAGCCGCATTTCCGGCAGCGGGTCCTGCGGTGTGATCTCGTGACCGCGCAGGGAAGTACCGACGATATCCACCACCGTTTCGCCGTTCAGGCGGTTGCGATAACGGCCCGGACCCAGCACCTCGACCAGATAGAGGGACGGCGCCAGCTTCCAGTGGCGGGAAATATCGAAATCGTCCCGGAGCGGGAGGTCGGGCTGAAACTCTGCCCACCAGCAATAGAGTGCGCGGACGGTGTCAGTCTTGAAATCATCCGCGGAGGTCACACTCTCCCGCACGACTTTCCGGAAATTGTCCGAGCGTTTTTGTTCTTCGACTTTGCGCATATAGATCAGATTTGTACTCATGTCAGGGGGTGAGCGCCTTGCGATGGGCCGTGAAATTCTGGGCCTCGATAAAGATGCGTTTTACATTGGGAAACTGTTGCTTGATCCGGGTTTCGAAATCGCTGATCGCGGCCTCGACCTCGATAGAGTCAAGAGCATCGGAAAAGTCGAGGCTGACATTCACCAGAATATCCGTCGGTCCCATATGCATGGTCAGCAATTCGTTCAGGCTGACGATGCGGGCATCGTTGCCGATGATCTGCTCGATCCCTTCGACCACCTGCTTGCCCGCGCTCTCGCCGATCAGCAGCCCCTTGCATTCGATGGCGAGCAGAACCGCAACGGCGGCGAGGATTGCCGCAATCACGACCGAGGCCACACCGTCCAGCTCCGGTATGCCGAGATGCTGGGCGAGGAAGATGCCGACAAGCGCCGTAACCAGACCAAGCATGGCCGCCGTATCCTCGAACAGGATGGTGAAGATAGTCGGGTCCTTGCTATGCCGCACTTCCTGCCACAGGCTACGCTTGCCGCGGATGCGGTTAAATTCGAGGTAGGCGACGGTCCAGGCCCAGCCCTCGAAAATAATGGCGAGGCCGAGCACGACATAGTTCCAGGTCGGATCGGTGATCACCTCAGGATTGCGAATATGCTTGATCCCCTCATAGAGCGAAATGCCGGAGCCGAGCGCGAAAATCAGGATGGCGACGACAAAGGCCCAGAAATAAAGTTCCATCCCGTAGCCGAAAGGATGCTCCCTGTCCGGTTTTTTTGAAGCCTTCTTAAGGCCATGCAGCATCAGGATCTGGTTTCCCGTATCGACCAGCGAATGCACGCCCTCGCTCAGCATCGCCGAACTGCCGGTAAAAAAGGCCGCCGTGAATTTCGACACCGCGATGAGCGAATTGCCGATAAGCGCCGCATATATGACTTTTTTCGATCCGGCTGCCACAAATCCCCCGCACGCTTCTGGCGTATTCTGATGATATTACAAGGACTAATGGCGTCGAAGATACGGGGCCTTGAGACGAGTTTCAACCTGACTCTCACCCCGCGCGCAAAAAAGCTTGAGGATGGAACATTGACTCATACATAAACAGGCATAAACTCCGCTTTCTCTCAAAGACCCGGAAATCCGGGCGACACCTATGAGAAGGCCAACCAAAGGAGCCGTTAATGCTGGACAAAAACACCAATCCACTCAATCTGAAGGACCCCGATCTGCTGAGAATGCAGGGACTTGTGGCCGGCAGCTGGTGCGACGCGGATGGCGGCGGAAAAATCGAGGTAATCAACCCGGCGACCGGAGAGGTGATCGGCACGGTGCCGGAGATGGGCGCCGCCGAGACCCGCCGCGCGATCGAGGCGGCGAAGGACGCCATGCCCGGCTGGGCCGGCAAGACCGCGAAAGAACGCGCAGGCATCCTGCGGAAATGGCATGACCTGATGCTGGAGGCGACCGACGACCTCGCCAAGATCATGACCGTCGAGATGGGCAAGCCGCTGGCCGAGGCAAAAGGGGAGGTGGCCTACGCCGCCTCCTTCATCGAATGGTTCGCCGAAGAAGGCAAGCGCATCTATGGCGACACCATCCCCGAACATCAGAGCGACAAGCGCATCGTCGTCATCAAGCAGCCGATCGGCGTCACCGTGGCGATTACACCCTGGAACTTCCCGATTGCCATGATCACGCGCAAGGCGGCCCCGGCGCTCGCGGCGGGTTGCCCGATGGTGATCAAGCCTGCGGAACTTACCCCTTATTCCGCCTTCGCCATGGCGGTGCTGGCGGAAAGGGCAGGCATTCCTGCCGGTATCCTCGGTGTGGTGACGGGAGACTCGTCTGAAATCGGCAAGGAAATGACCTCCAACCCCACTGTGGCCAAACTGACCTTCACCGGCTCGACCCGGGTCGGCAAGTTGTTGATGGAGCAATGCGCAAGCACGGTCAAGAAAACCTCCATGGAGCTCGGCGGCAATGCGCCTTTCATCGTCTTCGATGACGCCAACCTCGATGAAGCGGTGGAGGCGGCGATGGCGTCGAAATACCGCAATGCCGGGCAGACCTGCGTCTGCGCCAATCGCATCTATGTGCAGGAAGGCATCCATGACGCCTTTGTCAAAAAACTGATCGAGAAGGCGAAAGGCCTCAAAGTCGGCAATGGCCTCGAAGACGGCGTGGCCCAGGGCCCGCTGATCACCGAGGCGGCAGTCGAGAAGGTCGAGGATCATATCAAGGACGCGCTGGACAAGGGCGCGAAGCTCGAACTCGGCGGCAAGCGCCATTCCCTCGGCCATACCTTCTTCGAGCCCACGGTCCTCACCGGGGTCACGCAGGAGATGAAAGTCGCGAAGGAGGAAACCTTCGGGCCCATGGCACCGGTCTTCACCTTCAAGGACGAGGCCGATGTCATCCGGATGGCGAATGACACGGAGTTCGGTCTTGCCGCCTATCTCTGCGCCCGCGATATCGGCCGCATCTGGCGGGTCGGCGAGGCGCTGGAATATGGCATCGTCGGTATCAATACGGGTATCATCTCGACGGAAGTGGCACCCTTTGGCGGCGTCAAACAGTCCGGCATCGGCCGCGAAGGCTCGAAATACGGTATTGAAGACTATCTGGAGATCAAATACATGTGTATCGGCGGCATCGATAGCTGACCACCATCGCATAAACAAAACGGGGCCGCGCCAACCCGATGCCGTCACCGGCATCAGTGATAGGAAATTGTAAAGTGGAATTTGATTACGATCTATTTGTCATCGGGGCCGGCTCCGGTGGTGTCCGTGCCTCGCGCATCTCCTCCGGCCTCGGGGCGAAAGTCGCCATCGCCGAGGAATTTCGCGTCGGCGGAACCTGCGTCATCCGTGGCTGCGTCCCGAAGAAGCTGCTTGTCTACGCGAGCCATTTCTCCGAGGATTTCGAGGATGCCGCCGCCTATGGCTGGACGGTCGGTGAGACGAGCCATTCCTGGAAGACACTGATCCATAACAAGGACAAGGAAATCGACCGGCTGAACGGCATCTACCACAACATCCTCGATAATAACAACGTCACCCTTTATCAGGCGCGGGCAACGATCGTTGATAAAAATACGGTTCGCGTTGGCGAGGAGACGGTGACGGCGAAATATATCCTGATTGCCACTGGCGGCGCGCCGGTCATGCCGGACGTACCGGGGATCGAACATGCCATTTCCTCCAACGAGGCGTTCCATCTGGAAGAATTCCCCAAAAGGGTGATCGTCGTCGGAGGCGGCTATATCGCCGTCGAGTTCGCCGGTATTTTCAACGGCCTCGGCGCGGATGTAACACAGCTTTACCGGAGCACGCAGATACTGCGCGGCTTCGATGCGGATATCCAGATGTTCCTGTCGGAGGAAATCCGCAAGAAAGGCATCGATCTGCGCACCCATTCCAATCCGGCAAAGATTGAGAAGACCGACAGCGGTCTCAAGGTCACGCTGGAAGATGGCGACGTGCTGGAGACCGATGCGATCCTGTATGCGACGGGCCGCAAGCCGAATACCGACAATCTCGGTCTGGAGAACGTCGGCGTGGAACTCAAGGAAAACGGCGCGGTGAAAGTTACACCGGAGTCGCAGACCACGGTCGACAACATCTATGCCATCGGCGATGTAACGGACCGCATCGCGCTGACCCCGGTCGCCATTCACGAGGGCATGGCCTTCGCCGAGACGGTTTTCGGCAACCGTCTGCGGGCAATGGATCACGAAAATGTCCCCTCCGCCGTCTTTTCACAGCCGCAGGTTGGCACCGTCGGCCTGACCGAGGCCGAGGCGCGGGAAAAATTCGGCGAGGTGGATATCTATAAATCGCAGTTCCGCCCGATGAAGATGACCCTGACCGGCGGCACGGAACAGGCATTCGTCAAACTGATCGTCGATCCGAAAACGGATATCGTTGTCGGTGTGCATATTGTCGGCGCGGACGCGGCGGAGATTATCCAGTCCGTCGGCATCGCCCTCAAATGCAAGGCGACGAAGGCACAGTTTGACGCAACGGTTGGCGTTCATCCCTCGCTCGCCGAGGAAATCGTCACCATGCGGGAGAAGTTCGTCGCGGCGTGATTTGCCCGATTTTTTACCGTATACATATGATTTAAGCCTGTTTTTTGGTCATTTATCCGCTAAATGGCCGGTTATGGATTGCGAAAACGGCAAAAGGCTGTAGATAATAGCGTTAATGAAGCGAAACTAATTTTGAGGAATATCGAGATGACCAAATCCTGGACCCCTGACAGCTGGAGACAAAAAAACGCCCGCCAGCTGCCGACCTATCCGGATCTCGAAGCGCTTGGCGCGGTGGAAAACGAACTCAAATCCTTTCCGCCCCTCGTATTTGCAGGTGAGGCGAGAAGCCTTAAGAAAAAGCTCGCCGATGTGTCAAAAGGCCAGGCGTTCCTCCTGCAGGGTGGCGACTGCGCCGAAAGTTTCGCGGAATTCCACCCGAACACCATCCGCGATACCTTCAAGGTATTGTTGCAGATGGCGGTGGTGCTGACCTTCGGTTCCAACTGCCCAGTCGTCAAGGTGGGCCGTCTCGCCGGTCAGTTCGCGAAACCGCGCTCCTCAGACACGGAAACGGTGAATGGCATCGAACTGCCAAGCTACCGCGGCGATATCATCAACGGCTTCGACTTCACCGAAGAAGCCCGTGTGCCCGATCCCGCCCGGATGCTGAAAGGCTATTCCCAGGCGGCCTCGACCCTCAACCTGCTGCGTGCCTTCGCGCAAGGCGGCTATGCGGATCTGCATCAGGTCCATAGCTGGAACATGGGCTTCGTCGCCAGCGGCGATCAGGGGGAACGCTACCGTGAGATGGCCGACCGTATCCATGACGCGCTCGCCTTCATGGAGGCCTGCGGCGTAACCGCTGCCAACACGCCGGAAATGGGGCGGACCGACTTCTACACCTCGCATGAAGCGCTGCTGCTCCCCTACGAGCAGAGCCTGACCCGCGTCGACAGCACCTCCGGCGACTACTACGACACTTCGGCCCATATGCTGTGGATCGGCGACCGCACCCGCGATCCCGACGAAGCGCATGTGGAGTTCCTGAGCGGCGTTGCCAACCCGATTGGCGTCAAGGCCGGCCCGACGCAGACCCCCGATGGCCTGCTCCGGCTGATCGATACGCTCAACCCGAAGAATGAGGCGGGCCGGATGACGGTCATCTGCCGCTTCGGCGCGGACAATGTGGAGAAGCATCTGCCCGATCTGATCCGCAAAGTCGAGCGCGAGGGACGGAGCGTTGTCTGGTCCTGCGATCCGATGCATGGCAATACGATCAAGTCGGCGACGGGCTACAAGACCCGCCCGGTCGATCGCATCCTGGAGGAAGTACGTCAGTTCTTCGATGTGCATCAGGCGGAAGGCACCTATGCCGGTGGCGTTCATTTCGAGATGACCGGACAGAATGTCACCGAATGTATCGGCGGCGCGTTCGAGGTCACCGAAGAGGGCTTAAGCGACCGCTATCACACGGCCTGCGATCCGCGCCTCAATGCCAATCAGGCGCTGGAGCTGGCGTTCCTGATTTCCGAAATGATCAAGAAGGAAAGGGGCAACGGCGCCGCTATCGCAGCAGCCTCGTAACCTGACAGGGACATGACCAGCCAGACGCCAGTTGACAAGCGCGAGACGGTGGATCGCGCCATCGCCGACCATACGGACCAGTATTTTAACAAGACCAAGCGCGTTATCGGGCATTTTGGCGATAAAACGGTAACCTATGCCGTCTTCATGCGGCGCCCGGTGATCTTCTGCCCGCGGCTGATGCTGGAATGGCTGGACGGCATGGCGAAAATGCGCGGCCACAGCTTCCAGATCGAACCCTGTTTCGAGGAAGGGGACTGGGTCGGCGCCGGCGAGCCACTTGTCTATATAACCGGCAGTTTCCACGACCTTGTCGATCTGGAGACGCTCTACCTGCAGAAACTGGGCTCGGCCTGTGTCGCGGCCTATAACGCCTATGCCATGTGCTCCCACATGCCCGAGACTTATTTCCTCGCCATGGATGCCCGTCATTGCGCCGGATCGGAGATGGCGGAACTGATGGCCTATGCCGCCTCCGTCGGCAGCCGCGCCGTGGTCCGGGAACTGGGCGCGCTTGGTTTCATCGGCAATGCCAATAACGCAACCGCGCATTACTTCGGCAATGAATATGGCTTGGGCACCATGCCCCATGCCCTGATCGGCTACGCGGGCAGCACCGTGCGTGCGGCGGAAATGTTCCATGAGAGCTTTCCGGACGATCCGCTCACCGTCCTCGTCGATTATTACGGCAAGGAAATCACCGACGCGCTGGCCACCTGCCGTCGCTTTCCCGACATGGCGGCGGAGGGACGGATGTCCGTCCGCATCGATACCCATGGCGGCCGCTTTATCGAGGGACTGGACCCCGCCACGTCCTATGCGGTGCTGGAGCGGCATATGCCGCGCGGCATCCGTCAGTACCGCTCGGAGCAGGAGCTGAAATGGCTGGTCGGGACCGGCGTTTCGGCCGCGGCGATCTATCTGATGCGTGAAAAGCTGGATGAGGCAGGCTTCAACAAGGTGAAGATTGTCGCTTCCTCGGGCTTCTCGCCGGAGAAATGCCGGACCATGGGCAACATGAAGGCGCCCATCGATGTGATCGGCACGGGATCGTTCCTGCCGGAGATCTGGCCGGAGACTTATGCAACGGCGGATATCATCTCTTACGACGGCGAACCGGCCGTCAAACTCGGCCGCGAATTCCTGTTGCGCAAGGAAAAAACCTGACCTGACTTATCAGGACAGAAAATGTCGTTTTTTGATTGGCATAGAACGCCATATATGATCAAAGCGGGCTTTACGCGATTCCTTTTGTAGCGGACGAAGTGCGATGTATGCTGCGGTGAGAAATTCATGGCCCCTGTTGCTGGGTTTGGGCCTACTGATGGTCGGCAACGGCCTGCAGATCAGCCTTGTCGGTATCCGTGCGTCGCTGGAAGGATTTCCCGCGGCTGTAACCGGTCTTGTCATGTCCGGCTACTATCTCGGATTCCTGGTTGGCTCCATTATCACACCGATGATTCTCGCGAATGTCGGTCATGTGCGTGTGTTCGCGGCGCTGGCCTCGCTCGCCTCCTCGGCGGCGCTGATCTATGTCGTCTTCGTCGATCCCATCGTCTGGGGTTTCATGCGGCTGTTGACGGGCTTCGCCTTCGCCGGTCTTTATATCGTCTGCGAAAGCTGGCTCAACGATGCGGCGACGAACAAGACGCGCGGACAGCTCCTCTCGGTCTATATGATCATCATGATGGGCGGCATGGCAGGTGGACAGCTGTTCCTAAACCTTGCCGATCCGGGCGGATATACGCTCTTTATCTTTATCTCCGTGCTGATTTCCGTCGCGCTGATCCCGATGGCGCTGACCGCGAATGCGGCGCCCAATTTCACGGCGAGCGCCCGGCTCAAGCTCAAGGAACTCTACAAGATTTCCCCGCTGGGCATCGTCGGCATGTTTGCGCAGGGGGTCACTGGCGGCGCGTTCTACGGCCTGGCGGCAGTGTATGGCGATAATATCGGCCTGTCCGTTGCCCAGATTTCCAGTTTCATCAGTGTGATGATCATGGGCGGGGTAATATTGCAATGGCCGGTCGGGCGGCTGTCGGACCGGTTTGACCGACGGATGATCCTGATGGTGACGACCATGCTGAGCGGGGCGGCGGCCATTCTCGCGCTCTATGCCGGGGAGACGGGGAGCTTCCTGCTGTTCCTGCTGAGTGTCGGACTGTTCGGCGGATTTTCGGTGCCGCTTTACTCGCTCTGTATCGCCCATACCAACGATCATATCGAGGTCGATAAAATGGTGGCGGCGAGCAGCGGCCTGATCCTCGTCAACGGTTGCGGCGCGATTTTCGGTCCGATCATTGTCGGTCCGCTGATGTCCCTGATGGGGAGCTATGTTTTCTTCGGCTGGCTGGCGATCGGACATATTGCCATCGGCCTCTTTGCCATCTATCGGATGTATAAATCCCCGGCCATGCCGATGGATGAGCAAGGGGCCTTTGTCGCCATGCCGGTCCGCGCCGGTGCCGCCGTCGCCACCCTCAACCCGGAAACCGAAGAATGGATCAATGACGAGCCGCCCGCCTATAGTGAAGGCGAGGGGGACGAGAATGAACCCGCCAAAGAGGACCCGGAAGCCACCGACCTTCAGGATTGCGGACCGTCACTGGGGCCGAATAACCCCTGATTTTCGAAATTTTTGAAAGATTTCAGGCCAAAAGCCGATCTGGCGATTGCGGCGCGCGTCAAGGCGGGTTAGAAATCCTTCATGACAGACCAATTGAAAATTGCGCTGGCCCAGGCCAACCCGACACTCGGCAGCCTTGAGGCCAATATCGCGCTCGCCCGCGCCTTCCGCGAGGAGGCGGAGGCGTTCGGGGCGGATATAGTCGTTTATCCGGAACTGTTCCTGAGCGGCTATCCGCCCGAGGATTTGGTCCGTAAACCCGCCTTTCAGCGCGCCACCCAAAAAGCGATGGAGGACCTCGCCGAGCTGACCCTCGACGGCGGGCCCGCCATGCTGATGAGCGCGCCGATGGTCGAGGAGGGGAAGCTCTATAACGCGGTCTGCCTGCTGGAGGGGGGAAAGATCGCTGCCCGCCGCTTCAAGAACAAGCTGCCGAACTATGGCGTCTTCGATGAGTACCGTATTTTCAAGGCCGGGCCGCTTCCCGGTCCCATCCCGTTCAAGGGGGTTCGGCTCGGGGTCATGATCTGCGAGGATATGTGGTTCCCCGAGGTTGCCGAATGCTTGGCCGAGACCGGCGCGGAAATCCTGATCGTGCCGAACGGCAGCCCCTATGATCATATGAAATCGGATGAGCGGCTCAACCACGCAGTCGAGCGGGTGACGGAAACCGGCCTGCCGCTGGTCTATGTCAACCAGATCGGCGGACAGGACGAGCTTGTCTTCGACGGCGCGTCCTTCGTGCTGAACGCGGACCGCTCGCTACCGGTGCAGATGCCGAGCTGGAAGGAAAGCCTGCTGATCACCGACTGGCGGCGGGAAGGCGATGGCTGGGTCTGCGAGACGAGCGAGCTGGTCGATTCCGGCACGCCGATGGAACGGATCTATCACGCCATGGTCCTCGGCCTGAAGGACTATGTGGAGAAGAACCGCTTTCCGGGTGTCGTCCTTGGCCTTTCCGGTGGGATCGACAGTGCCTTGAGTGCCGCCGTCGCCGTCGATGCGCTGGGACCGGAGCGGGTGCATTGCGTGATGATGCCCTCGAAATACACATCGCAGGAAAGCCTCGATGATGCGGCGGGCTGCGCGAAGATGCTCGGCACCCGGCTCGATACCATCTCCATCGCCCCGGGGGTCGAGGCCATGGAGACGATGCTGGCTGATGTCTTCGAAGGCAGAGAGCCGGATATCACCGAGGAGAATATCCAGTCGCGCCTGCGCGGCATGACGCTGATGGCGATTTCCAACAAGCTCGGACCGATGGTGCTGACCACCGGTAACAAGTCGGAAATGTCCGTCGGCTATGCGACGCTCTATGGCGATATGTGCGGCGGCTATTCGGTCCTGAAGGATGTCTACAAGATGACCTGCTTCAAGCTCTCCGAATGGCGGAATACGCATTATTCCCCGATGTTCCGCGGGCCCGACGGCCCGGTCATGCCCGAGCGGGTGATCACCAAGCCACCGTCGGCGGAGCTTCGGGAGGATCAGAAGGACGAGGACAGCCTGCCGCCCTACGAAATCCTCGACGGTATTCTTCACGGGCTGGTGGAGGAGGAGAAATCCCTCGCCGAGCTGGTGGCGGCGGGATTTGACGCCCATACCATCGCCCGCATCCAGAACCTGCTCTATATCGCCGAATACAAGCGCCGCCAGTCACCGCCCGGCGTCAAGATTTCGACCATGAGCTTCGGCCGCGACCGGCGCTACCCGATCACCAACGGATTCAGGGACAAGAGATGAGTTCCATATATCGTTTTGCGCCGAGTCCCACGGGATATCTTCATGTCGGCAATGCCCGGCTCGCCCTGATCAACTGGCTGTCCGCCAAAAAGGATGGCGGCGAGATGATCCTGCGCCTCGACGACACCGATCTCGAGCGCTCGACCGAGGAATATGCGGATGCCATCCAGGAGGATCTGAAATGGCTCGGGCTGGACTGGTCCGATCTCAAGAAACAGTCGGACCGCACCGCCGCCTACACGAATGCGTTCGAGACCCTGAAACAGGCGGGACGACTCTATCCCTGCTATGAGACGGGGGAGGAACTTGATTACAAGCGCAAGCGTCAGCTCGCCCGCAAACTGCCGCCCATCTATGACCGCTCGGCCCTGAACCTCTCAAATGAAGAAATCGCAGCCTTCGAGGCGGAGGGACGCAAGCCGCACTGGCGCTTCAAGCTGGATCAGGAGATCATCCGCTGGGAGGATCTGGTGCGCGGCACCGTCGAGGTCGATGGCGCCAGCATGTCCGATCCCGTCCTGATCCGCTCGGATGGGCGACCGCTCTATCACATGCCCTCAGTCGTCGATGATATCGATTTCGGCATCACCCATGTCCTCCGCGGGGAGGATCATGTCAGTAATACGGCGCTGCATATCCAGATTTTCACGGCATTGGGATCGGATGTTCCGACCTTTGGCCATATCCCGCTGCTGATGGGCCCCGATGGCGGACCGCTCTCCAAGCGCGAAGGGAGCCAGAGCCTCCGCGAGATGCGCGAGAGCGGGATCGAGGCCATGGCGCTCAACAGCCTGCTCGCCCGGCTCGGCACCTCCGACAATGTCGAGATTTGCCATGATCTGCAGTCGGTCATCGACGGCTTCGATATCACCCGCTTCAGCCGCGCCGCCGCCAAGTTCGATCCGGCGGAGCTCGCCAATCTCAACGCCAAGCTCCTTCATGAGACAAGCTGGAGCAAGGTGCAGGAGCGGATTTCCCTGCATGGCGCGGACGAGGCCTTCTGGAATGCCGTGCGTGGCAATCTCTCGACTTTGAGGGACGCGGAACTCTGGTGGCGGGCGGTCAAGGGACCGATGACCCCGGTGATCGAGGATGCGGACTTCCTCCGCGCCGCGGCGGCGGAACTGCCCGACGGCGAGATCACGAATGAGACCTGGAAAGCCTGGACGACGGCGGTGAAGGACAAGACCGGCGCCAAGGGCAAGGCGCTTTTCATGCCGCTCCGTCTCGCGCTGACCGGACAGCCGCACGGGCCGGAGATGAACAATCTGTTGCCCCTGATCGGCCGGGAAAATATACTCGCGCGCCTGAACGCCACCGCCGACTGAGTTTAAGGAAGAATTGTGACCCTGCATCTCTACAATACCGCCCATCGCAAGAAAGAAGAGTTCGTGCCCATGGAGCCGGGCAAGGTCGGGATGTATGTCTGCGGGCCGACGGTCTATGACCGCGCCCATATCGGCAATGCGCGCCCGGTGGTGATCTTCGATGTTCTTGCAAGGCTGCTCCGGCATCAGGGATATGAATTGACCTATGTGCGCAACATCACCGATGTCGAGGACAAGATCATCGACGCAGCGGCGAAGAACGGCGAGAGCATCGACGCGCTGACCACCCGCACGACACAGGCCTATCATGACGATATGGCGGCGCTGAACGCGCTGCCGCCGGACCTGGAACCCCGCGCGACCGAGCATATCGACGGCATGATCAGGATGATCTCCAAACTCATCGAAAAGGGCCACGCCTATGAGGCGGAGGGTCATGTGCTCTTTGATGTCACCAGCATGGCGGATTACGGCAAGCTGTCGGGCCGCAACCGTGAAGAAATGATTGAGGGTGCCCGCGTAGAGATTGCACCTCATAAAAAAGATCCTGCCGATTTTGTTCTATGGAAACCCTCCACCGGCGACATGCCGGGATGGGACAGTCCCTTCGGGCGCGGGCGCCCGGGCTGGCACATCGAATGCTCGGTCATGAGCGAGGCGACGCTCGGCATCACCTTCGACATCCACGGCGGCGGGCGCGATCTGATCTTCCCGCATCACGAGAACGAGGTCGCGCAAAGCTGCTGCGCCCATGACGGCGCGCCTTTCGCCCGCTACTGGGTGCATAACGGTTTTCTAATGGTTGATGGCAAAAAAATGTCGAAATCGCTCGGCAATTTCCGCACAGTACAGGATGTGCTGGAAGAGGCGCCGGGGGAGGCGGTTCGTCTCTATATGCTGAAGACCCCTTATCGAAAGCCTCTGAACTGGACTGACTATGGGTTAGATCAAGCCAAAACTGAAATGAGTAAACTCTATATTGTTCTCAAAGATTTTGATGAAGTCAAAACTGGACCTCTTGAGCCAAACCCCGAAGTTGTTTCGGCACTTTCTGATGATCTCGATACTCATGCCGCTTTTATTAAGATACAGAATTTAGCCAAGCAGCTACGGCGAGAAAAAAATATAGCTGAGCAATCTCGACTAAAAGGT
Organism: Sneathiella sp.; assembly: GCA_002706985.1. GTDB lineage: Bacteria > Pseudomonadota > Alphaproteobacteria > Sneathiellales > Sneathiellaceae > Sneathiella. Next base: position 14,170 of record PAKP01000030.1, read on the forward strand.
CAACTAATCGCAAGTGGCCAGCTTATGGGACTATTGGAAAAAACGTGGCAAGAGTATTTTAAGGGTCGGATTGAGGGTCAAGTAGCAACGCTCACTATCTCGATTTCAGAGGAAAAAATTGAATCGCTAATCGCCGAACGCGATGAAGCAAAGAAACAAAAGAATTACGCGCGGGCAGATGAAATCCGCGATAACTTGAAAGCTGAAGGGATCGTTCTGGAAGACGGACCGGGCGGCACCACATGGAAGAGAGCGTAATGGAACGGGAAAGACTTTATCTTTTTGACACAACGCTGCGCGACGGGGCGCAGACGCAGGGCGTGGATTTCAGTGTCGAGGATAAGGCGACCATTGCGAAGGCGCTTGACGATCTCGGGATCGACTATGTGGAGGGCGGCTGGCCCGGCGCCAACCCCGGCGATACGGCCTTCTTCGCCAATCCGCCCGAGCTGCAGCATGCAACCTTCACCGCCTTCGGCATGACCCGACGGCCGGGGCGCAGTGTCTCCAACGATCCGGGCCTCAGCTCCATTTTGGACGCCAAGACACCCGCCGTCTGCATCGTCGGCAAGAGCTGGGATTTCCATGTCGATGTCGCCCTCGGCATCACCCTGGAGGAAAATCTGGAGCTGATTGCCGACAGCATCGCCGAGATCGTCCGGCAGGGGCGGGAGGCGATGTATGACGCGGAACATTTCTTCGACGGCTACAAATCCAACCCGGAATTCGCGCTTGCCTGCCTCAAGGCGGCCTATGGCGCGGGTGCCCGCTGGATGGTGCTCTGCGATACCAACGGCGGCACGCTGCCGGACGAGGTGGAACGCATCGTCACTGAGGTGATCGAGCATATCCCCGGCAGCCATCTCGGCATCCATACCCATAACGATACGGAAAATGCCGTCGCCAACACGCTGATGGCGGTAAAGGCTGGCGTGCGGCAGGTGCAGGGCACCCTCAATGGCCTCGGAGAGCGCTGCGGCAATGCCAATATCATCTCCCTCATCCCGTCGCTGATGCTGAAGGAGCCGTTCAAATCGATGGTCGATACGGGCATTACGGAAGCGGGACTCAAGAACCTCACCGCCGTCTCCCGGCTGCTGGACGATATTCTCAACCGCTCCCCCAACCGGCATCAGGCCTATGTTGGCTCCGCCGCCTTCGCGCATAAGGGCGGGCTGCATGTCTCTGCGGTCGAGAAGGACCCGAAAACTTACGAGCATGTGCCACCGGAGCTGATCGGCAACAAGCGGCATCTGCTGGTTTCCGATCAGGCGGGTCGGTCAAACATCCTTGCCCAGCTTCGGGATTTCGGTCTCGATATCGATCCGAAGGATCCGAAGGTCGACCGGATGCTGGAAGAGGTGAAGGAACGCGAGTTCGAAGGCTTCTCCTATGATGGCGCGCTTGCGAGTTTCGAGCTGATGGCCCGGCGGCGCCTGGGGCAGGTACCGAAATATTTCGATGTCGAGAGCTTCCGCGTCTCCGTCGAACGCCGTCATAATGCCAAGGGCGAATTGCTCACTGTCTCCGATGCGGTGGTCAAGCTGATCATCGACGGGGAGCGCTATATGTCCGTGGGCGAGGGGAACGGCCCGGTCAACGCGCTCGATAGCGCGCTTCGCAAGGACCTCGGCAAGTTTTCCGACTATATCGATGATCTGCGTCTGGTGGACTTCAAGGTGCGTATCCTCACTTCGGGCACCGAGGCGGTGACCCGCGTCCTGATCGAGAGCACGGACAAGACCAACAAGCGCTGGTTCACGGTCGGCGTGTCGCCGAATATCGTCGATGCCTCTTTCGCGGCGCTGATCGACAGCATCACCTACAAGCTCTATCGCGAGGGCGCCCCGGCGGGCGGCAAGTAAGCGGTCGATGACGGACGCCGCCATGCCCGCCATCATTCTGGTCGAACCGCAGATGGGCGAGAATATCGGCGCCACGGCGCGGGCGATGCTGAATTTCGGCCTCACCGACCTCCGCCTTGTTGCGCCCCGTGATGGCTGGCCCAACGATCGCGCCGTCGCCATGGCCTCGCGGGCGGATATCGTGCTTGAGAATACCCGCGTCTATGCGACCACCGCAGATGCCATCGCCGATCTGCAGCATGTCTATGCCACCACCGCCCGGCCGCGCGACGTGATCAAGAAGATTGCAACGCCCCGGGCCGCGGCGGCGGAACTCCGTGATCATACGGCCGCCGGAACCGCGACCGGCATCCTGTTCGGCAAGGAAAGCGTCGGCCTCTCAAAAGAAGATGTGACCCTTGCGGACAGCATCATCTCGGTGCCGCTCAATCCCGATTTTTCCTCCATCAACCTTGCGCAGGCGGTTTTGCTGGTCGCCTATGAATGGTTTCAGGCGGGCGATACGACACCGCCCGTCCGTATCCTTAACGAGGAACGCCCGGCCAACAAGGCGGAGCTCGCGCATCTGTTCGCGCGGATCGAGACGGACCTCGATGCGCGGGGATATTTCGATCCGATCATGCAGCGAAAACAGGTCATCCTGCAGAATATGCGCAATATGTTCCAGCGGCTCGGGCTGATGGAATCCGATGTGCGCGCCTTTCAGGGCATCATCAAGGGCCTGACCATGAAAGTAAAGGAAAGCAGGGATGACGGTGATAAATCATGACCGGGCGGAGCTTGGCGATATCGGGCTGCATTATGCGGAATGCGGGGCGGAGAATGACGAGCTGGTGCTCATGCTGCATGGCTTTCCGGAATTCTGGTATTGCTGGAAAGACCAGCTTCCAAAAATCGGCGAGACATATCACGCCGTGGCGCCGGATATGCGCGGCTATAACCTCTCCGACAAGCCGGACAGCATCCGGGCCTATGGCATCAAGCATCTGATCGGCGACGTTCTGGCCCTGGCGGATCATTTCGGGGCCGAAAAATTCTATCTCGTCGCCCATGACTGGGGCGCGGCCATCGCCTGGGCCGTCGCCATCGCCAAACCAGAGCGGGTGAAGGGCCTTGTCATCCTCAACGGGCCGCATCCCTATCTTTTTGCCGAACTGCTCCGTCATCACGACGCGCAGATCGCGCACAGCCAGTATATTGCCCGCTTCCAGATCCCGGATATCGAGACGGAACTGCTGGCGGAGGATTGCAAGCAGCTTTGGGACTGGACCTTCAGTGAGCTGATTCCGACCGGCGAAATGACGGAGACGGATGAGTTTGCCTACAAGACCGCCTGGACGCAGCCCGGCGCAATGACGGCGATGCTGAACTACTACCGTGCCTCACCGCTGGTTCCGGCGACGGAACAGACCAAGGGACAGAGTTTCGGCCTCGATCCCGAGGCGTTCCGGGTCCATGTGCCGACCCTCGTTGTCTGGGGGGAGGGGGATAAAATGCTGGTCCCGGAAAATCTCGACGGGCTGGAGGATTTCGTCGATGATCTTACCATCGTCCGGTTGCCCGGAATCACCCATTGGATCACTCATGAAGCCCCGGAACGGGTGAGTTACGAGATTCTCGGCTTCCTTGAGCGGCTAAACGGCAAAAAAGCGCCGGAAAAGGATTGACAACCGGCCCGCGAAACCTATTATGCGCGGCTTGTGCAAGCCTCGTCGGCATGCCTTTTTCCTGAAATTGAAAACTGGATCAAGTAAATGAGCAAACGCATTCAAGCGAAATACAAAATCGATCGCCGCATGGGCGAGAACATCTGGGGTCGTCCGAAGAGCCCGGTCAACCGCCGCGAATACGGGCCCGGCCAGCATGGTCAGGGCCGCCGCGGTAAAATCTCCGACTTCGGCATCCATCTCCGCGCCAAGCAGAAACTCAAAGGCTATTACGGCAGCATCACCGAGAAAGGCTTCCGCCGCCTGTATGAGGAAGCTGTCCGCCTGAAGGGCGATACCTCGGAAAACCTCATCGGCCTCCTGGAACGGCGTCTGGACGCGGTTGTCTACCGCATGAAATTCGTGCCGACCGTTTTCGCGGCGCGCCAGTTCGTGAACCACGGCCATGTCATGGTCAATGGCAAGAAAGTCAACATTGCCTCCTATCAGGTGAAGCCGGGCGATGTCGTTGAGGTTCGCCAGAAATCCAAGCAGATGGCCCTCGTTCTGGAAGCTTCCGAAAGCGCCGAACGCGACGTGCCGGAATATATCGAAGTCGACCACAAGGCGATGAAGGGCACCTTCAACGCGATCCCGAAGCTCGCGGACGTACCCTATCCGGTTGTCATGGAGCCGAACCTGATCGTCGAGTTCTATTCACGCTAATCAGAACCCATTCAGAAAAAGCCGGAGCGCGACACCGCCTCCGGCTTTTTTTATGCGCTAAATCAGGAACCTAGAGGCCGCCGTCGCGCTTCTCGTCATCGATGGATTTTCTGACGCGGTGGTAATCATCGAGCCCGACCAGCAGGCATATCACCGCAAGCGGCAGAAGCCCCCAGCCGACATAACTCAACCAGGGCTCATCAATAAAATGGATCAGGCCGATGGCGGCGGCGGTCAGTCCGATCGCCGTCCTGATATAGGACATCAGGGTGCGCCGGTTGGCCAGTTCTGTGCGATGCACCGCGAGCTTAAAAGTATCGACATTACGCCGTTCGTCGATGATCTTCGGCTTCTCCTTCATGGGGCGGGGATGGCCGTGGGCAGGATCGTACGGACGAATTCCTCGTCTCCCGCCGTTACCTTCATGATGGTCACGGATTTCGTGGGGATCTGGCTGCCCTTCGCAAAGCTGATGTCTCCAGTGATGCCCTTGAACCCGCTGAGGGTGGAGAGGGCGGTGCGCACGGCCTCGGCGTCGGTGCTGCCCGCTTTCTCGATCGCTGCCGCGACGAGCTTTACCGTATCATAGCCAAGCGCGGAGAAGGCGTCCGGCTCGGCATCCGGGAATTTCTTTTTGAACGCGGCGCGGAAGGCCGTAACGGCGGGAGATGTATTATCCGCCCCCACATCCGCATGGGTCGTGAAATAAACATTGCTCTCCTTAGGGAGGTTCGCCCATTCCGATCCGATATCGAAGCCGTCGCCACTCAGGACCGGCACATTAACTCCTGCATCGCGGAGCGCGCGGACCTCGGCCACCACCTCATCGGGGGAGGCGGCGAGATAGATAAAGTCAGCCTCGGGCAGGGTGGCGACGGCATCGGCGAAACTGTCCACCGTATAGCCCCGGCTGAAAACAATGTCGCCGCCGCGTCCCCTGAAGGCCGCCTCGAAATAGCCGCGCAAGAGCTTGGTATAGGACATATCCTGCTTGTAGAGCACCGCCGCCGTCTTCAGCTTGAGCGTGTCATGGGCGAAATCCGCGGCCGCGGCGGCCTGTACGTTATCGCCATAGCAGGCGAGGAAAAGATATTCCGGCACATCCTTCGGCAACAGCGGGGAGGTCGCGCCGGAGGTCACAAAAACCCGCTTGTCCGTCGCCGCAACCTTGGCGGCGGCCAGCACCACATCGGTATCCGACATGCCGACGAGCACCGGCATATCCGGATGATCCGCAATCAGCGCAGCGGTTTTTTCCGCAATGACCTTGGGGTCCGTCTCGCCGTCCTCCAGCAGGAGCTTTGCCGGACGGCCAAGAATGCCGCCCGCCGCGTTAAGTTCGTCAATGGCAAGCTTTGCTCCCTGCGAGGAGGGAATATCGAGATTACGCTGATCTCCGGTCAGGTTGTAGATCGCTCCGATAGACGTCATGGCCGTGTCCTCCCCATAGGCGACAGTGACAACCGAAAGGGCAAGCAGACCTCCCAGCAGTCCGGCTATCCTTGTGGTTGTTTTGCCAGTCATAATTACTCCCAAATCAGAATTCTTCAACCTTCGGATTCAACAGTGAGAGCGTTTGTTCCTGAGTCCGCTCAATCATAGCACGGGGGCCGTGGATTTTCACCCGTCCTTCCGCCACCAGCTTGAGGGCAAGGGGGTAGATGCGGTGTTCCTGCTCAAGGATGCGCGCCGCCAGTTCGTCCGGGGTGTCCTTTTCGAGGATGGGCACGACGGCCTGTGCGATGATCGGCCCGTTATCCATCTCCGGGCGGACGAAATGCACGGTGCAGCCGGTAAAGCGTGCGCCGGATTCGATCGCCCGCTCATGCACATGCAGCCCCTTGAAGGCCGGTAGCAGGGACGGATGGATATTGAGGATGCGGTCCCGCCAGCGATTGACGAATTCCTCCGTCAATAGCCGCATGAACCCGGCGAGGCAGATCAGATCGATCTGCAGATCCTCAAGGTAAGACGTTATCTCCGCCTCGAACGCCTCGCGCGTCTCGAAATCGCGATGGTCGATGGTGCGGGTCGGGATGCTGTTGTCGGCGGCGAATTTAAGGCCCGCCGCCTCAAGGTTGTTGGACAGAACGCAGGCGATCTCCGCCGGGAAGTCGGGCGTCTGGCAGGCCCGCACGAGCGATTGCATGTTCGTCCCGCGGGACGAGATAAAGACCGCTACTTTCAGCTTTGCCACGTTTCTTCCAATTCCGAAATGACCACCTGTTCCTCGCCATCCTCGCGATGGGCAAGCTCCCCCAAGGGGTAGACCGTCTCACCGGCGGCCTCAAGCATCGCCGTCGCCGCCGCCACATTCTCCGCATCGACCACGACAACCATGCCAAGCCCGCAGTTAAAGGTCGTCGCCAGTTCGCGCGGCGCGATATTGCCAATCTCCGCCAGCCATTTGAAAAGCGGCGGCAGCGGCCAGGCCTTGGCATTTATCTCTGCCTTTAGATTTTTTGGCAGAACCCGCGGGATATTCTCGAACAGGCCACCCCCGGTAATATGGGAGAGGGCGAGGATATGCCCGGCGCGGATCGCCTCAAGGCAGCTTTTCACGTAAATCCGCGTCGGCGCGATCAGGGCATCGCCCAGGCTGCGGGACGAATCGAACGGCGCCGGATCGGCATAATCGAGATTGAAATCCGCGACCAGCCTGCGCACGAGGGAAAAGCCGTTGGAATGCAAGCCGGAGGAGGTAAGGCCGAGCAAGACATCGCCCGCCTTCAGGCTGTCGGCTTTCAGCAGCTGATCCCGCTCCACCGCGCCCACGGTAAATCCGGCAAGGTCATAATCGCCCTTGGCATACATGCCGGGCATTTCCGCCGTTTCTCCGCCAATCAGCGCACAGCCTGCCTGCTTGCAGCCCTCGGCGATGCCCGCAACGATATCCCGCGCCGCCGCGACATCAAGACCGCCGGTTGCAAAATAATCGAGGAAAAACAACGGCTCGGCACCCTGAACCACAAGGTCATTGACGCACATGGCCACCAGATCGATGCCGACCATGTCATGGCGGTTCATATCAATGGCGATTTTTAGCTTGGTGCCGACGCCATCGGTGGCGGAGACGAGCAGGGGGTCCTTGAACCCGGCAGCCTTGGGATCGAAGATGGCGCCGAAACCGCCGAGATCCGCGTCTGCGCCGGATCTCCGGGTGGCAGCGGCGAGGGGTTTAATGGCCTCCACCAGTGAGTTTCCGGCCACAATATCAACGCCTGCCTCTTTATAGCTGTAACTTTTTTTGGAGCTATCGGTCTTCATAAGTTATGCTGCACCCGAGTTTATGACTATGATCGGGCCAACATACTTTTTTTCCAGTGGTTTGCAATGACGGATACACAACCAAAACCAATCTTTTCGCGCCTTGCCGCCGCCCTTGTGCTGGCAATCGCTCTCGCCGGGACAGTCGCGCCTGCCGGGGCCGCGGATAATTTCTATGTCGTGCGGGATATTTCGGTGGACGAAACCGCGTCCTCGGCCGCCGCGGCGCGCACGGTTGCCGTCAGAAAGGGGCAGGAACGGGCGATAAATGCGCTGTTCCGCCGTCTGGTGCCGCTGCCGTATCACAGCAGCCTGCCGGAACTGGACGAATCCATGATCACACCGCTGGTCGCCTCGTTCCAGGTGGCGAACGAGCGAACGTCAGCGCAGCGCTATCTCGCCGACCTGACATTCGAGTTCAAGCGCGACGATGTGCGCAAGCTGCTCCGCAACAATATGCTGCCGTTCAGCGAATCTATCGCAGATCCGGTGCTGATTCTTCCGGTCTATCAAGAGGGCGAACGCGCCTATCTCTGGGAATATCCTAACCCGTGGCGCACGGTCTGGGTCGATATCGTCGATTACGGCCTGCGCCCGCAGGAGCCGGACAGCCTTCGTGATGACTGGGCGCAACCAATGATACAGCCGGTCCTCGTTCCGGCGGGCGATCTCACGGACATCAAGGCAATCAACGTCAATCAGGCCCTTAATCTCGATCCGGTCGCGCTTAGCGCCATTCAGGAAATCTATGGCGCTTCTTCGGTCGAGGTGGTGACGGCACGGGCGCGCACCGACGCGGATGGTACCTTGCTGCTTGATGTGACCCGCCTCCGGCCCGATCAGGAAACACCGCCCGCCGTGCAGACCTACAAGGGCAGTGAGGACCGTGAAGCCCTGATGCAGAGCGTCATATTCGATCTTCTCGCTCGGATGCAGGAAGACTGGAAACGCCAGAATGTGCTGGATTTCAGTGTCGAGACCACGCTCGCCGTGACGACGGACATCTCCAGTCTCGCCGACTGGCTCGCCATTCAGGAAAAAGTTCAGGGCCTTTCGGCCGTCAGCAAGACCGAAGTCAAGGACCTCACCGTGCAGCAGGCCTTCTGGTATGTCACCTTTGTCGGCAATATGGATCAGCTGACCGCCGCGCTGGCCCAACGGGACCTGGCCCTCGCGGATCAGGGCGGATACTGGACGCTCAATCCGAAGTAAATGCGGCAATCTATTGATTTTTAATACTATATGTCAGTTTGGAAAGTGCGTTGAATATCCCCAACAGTATTACGTTGATCCGGATGATAATGGTGCCCGTGATTGTCTGGCTGATCTTGGCGAGCCAGATGTATGCCGCCTTCATCGTCTTCGTAATTGCCGGCATCACCGATGCGCTGGACGGGCTGATCGCCAAGCAGTTCGATCTTGTCACCCCGCTCGGGACCTATCTCGATCCGCTGGCGGACAAACTTTTGCTGGTGTCGATCTATATCACGCTCGGTATCCAGGACGGATTGCCGAGCTGGCTCGTCATTCTGGTGGTCAGCCGGGATGTGCTGATTGTCGGCGGCATTATCCTGACGTCGCTGATGGATCTGAGCGTCACCATCGTCCCGTCGAAGCTCAGCAAGCTTAACACTTTCTGCCAGATCGCCCTTGCGGCCCTAGTCCTCGGCGATATGGGGTTTGAAATCGGATTCACGCAAGGAATCGAGCTGTTCGTCTTTATTGTCGCCGCCACCACTGTCCTGTCGGGCCTCGCCTATATCCTGCAATGGGCGCGGCAAAATGCCTGAAGGGAGCCGGAGTACCCTATGACACTGAAACAACAAATGAAGTTCTGGGTGATTGCGCTTGTGGCCTTTGTCCTGTTCCTGGTCCTGCTCAGCGATATCCTGCTACCCTTCGTGATCGGCATGGGAGTTGCCTATTTCCTCGATCCCGTGGCTGATCGGCTGGAGGAAGCGGGGATGAGCCGCACGGCGGCGACCGCGCTCATCATCGGGCTGTTCCTCGTGCTGGTGAACATAGCCCTCATCCTGATCGTTCCGATCATGATCGACCAAGTCATGGGCCTGATGAACCATTTGCCGGAATATTACGAGAATGTCCGTAACTTCCTGATGCCCTTTATCGATCGCTTCGTGGACCTGCCCGCCTGGCGTCAGAACCAGGAGTTCAACGACACCGTCGGACAATACATCGGCGAAATGGTGAAGAAGCTGGCAACGCTGTCCGAGAATATCGTCGGCGGCGGGCTCGCCTTCGTCAATCTGATCACGCTGCTGGTCATCTCCCCGGTGGTCGCCTTCTACCTGCTAAGGGACTGGGACCACATCGTCGAACGGATTGACAGCTGGCTGCCCAAGAAACATGCGAAGCAAATCCGCATGCTGGCGAAACGGATAGATGACGTGCTCGCCGGGTTTGTCCGCGGACAATCCATGGTCTGCCTGATTCTTGCTGCCTTTTACGGGCTGGCGTTGATGCTGACAGGTCTGGAATTCGGCTTCCTGATCGGCATTATCACCGGGTTGATTTCCTTCATCCCCTTCGTCGGCGCGATTATCGGCTTTATCGCCTCGGTCGGGGTGGCGCTGATC
>PAKP01000031.1 GCA_002706985.1 Sneathiella sp.
GCAGGATCCCTGAAGCTTATTCTGGATGAGGTTCGTCCCGCGCCGCGCCGTGTTGTCTTCGCTGAAGGGGAAGAAGAAAAGGTCATTCGGGCGGCTGTTGAATTCCAGAAGGCAGGTTATGGGATTCCGGTTCTGCTTGGCCGTGAGAGTGAAGTTAAGAAAATCATGACCGAAATCGGTATCGATGATTCTGAGAATATCGAGATTTATAACGCCAGCGAGATGGAGCACCGGGAAAAGTATTACAGCTTCCTGTATGAACGATTGCAACGGAAAGGGTATCTGTTCCGTGATTGCGCACGTCTTGTCAATCGGGATCGGAATATTTTCGCATCCTGTATGGTCGCAATGGGTGATGCGGATGCGGTGCTCACGGGCGTCACCCGCCGTTTCTCTGTGGCGTTCAAGGAAATTCAGAAGGTTATTGATCCAAAACCGGACCAGCGTGTTATTGGGGTTTCGATCATTGTTGGAAGGGACCGCACCGTCTTTATGGCGGATACGACCGTGACGACCCTGCCGACGGCGGAAGAGCTGGTTTCGATCTCGAAGGAAGCGGCGGAAGTCGCCCGTCGTCTGGGACATGAGCCACGCGTTGCCCTGTTATCCTATTCGAATTTCGGCAATCCGAAGCATTACACCGCCGATAGCATCCGGGATGCTGTGGAGTTGCTGGATAAGGAAGAACTCGACTTTGAATATGAAGGGGATATTTCTGCGGACGTTGCTCTCGACCCTGAGCTGATGGCAAGCTTTTATCCTTTCTGCCGTCTCTCCGGTCCGGCCAACGTGCTCGTCATGCCGGGCCTGCACTCGGCGAACATCGCGTCAAAGCTGATGCCGGTGCTTGGCGAGAGTAAAGTCATTGGTCCGCTTCTCGTCGGGCTATCGAAGCCTGTCCAGATTGTGCCGATTGGTGCAACCGTCTCCGATCTTGTGAATATGGCGGCACTTGCGGCCCATGAAGCCGGGCAATAAGCCCGGTCTCAAACCTTAATCATAAAGCCGTTGCCGCAGCTTGCGATGGGCGATGGCGAAGGCCGCGGCGCTGAATATCACGATATAGGCAGTATGCAACGCAATGAGAGCCGGATCAATCGCTGTTCCAGCAATAAGCGGCCGTATGGCGGCAATCAGATGCGTCATCGGAAAGAACCAGGCGATATACTGAACCGCGTCGGGGAAGCGGGATATTTCAAAGAAAACGCCGCAGAATACAAACATGGGCGTCACCCAGAATGTGAAAAAATAGGCGAAGAACTCATATCCTTTTGCGTAAGCTGTTGCGACCAGTCCGGCACAGGCAAAGCAGATCGAGCCCAGGAAAACGATCGGCAAAGTTATCAGTGGTTCAAATATGACGGGAACGCCACCCCACATCCAGCCGACAATCAGAACGCAGATGGCAGAAAACAGGGCCTTTACCGAGGCCCAGAGAACTTCTCCCATCATCAATTCCGCAAGCGTGACAGGGGTCGAGAGAATGGCATCCCAGTTCTTCTGCAGGAAATAGCGGGTGAAGGCGCCGATTGACGTTTCAAAACTTGCGGCAAAGGCCGCAGAATAGCCGACCATGCCGGCAACCACGAATGTCATATAGCTCATGCCCGCCATGGTATCGATGAAGGATCCCATGCCGAACCCGAAGGCGAAGAGGAACAGGATAGGGTTGGCAACGTTGGATACGAGGGCAGAGCCAAGGAGCTTTCGAAAGACGCGATACTGCCGGTCGTAGACAGCATGAATATAGGGAAGTTCAGGCATTTTCATCGGTATCAATTCTCTCTCAGCTGCCGCCCGGTCAGGCGCAGGAAGACGTCTTCCAGATTGGCAGGACGATGAAGGTAGATAGCATCTTCCGGTAAATCGGCAATAAATTCTGCTGTGTCTTCGACGAAATACAGCACTGAATCGCCAATATCCTCCTGATCCCAGCGATCGGCCGAGGAGCCGGGAGCATGAGGCTTCTGAACCTCGAACACAAAGCCCTTCACGCGGCGGGAGATCAGCTCTTCCGGTGTCCCGTGATCGAGAATTTTTCCACCGTCGATAATAACGATCTGATCGCAAAGCCGTTGTGCTTCATCCATATAGTGCGTTGTCAGAAGCAGTGTCCGCCCGTCTTTCTTGAGTTCCAGCAGTTGCTTCCAGATAAGAACGCGTGCCTGCGGGTCGAGGCCTGTTGTCGGTTCATCGAGGATAACCATTTCAGGATCGCCGATCAGCGCCCGTGCTATGGTCAAGCGGCGCTTCATGCCGCCCGAAAGAGCATTGACCGGGGCGTGCTGCTTGTCGCTGAGTTGCATGAACTCCAAAAGTTTTTTGGAGCGTTCTTCAATCACATCCTTGGGCAGAGCAAAATAGCGACCGAAAGCGTATAAATTTTCAAGGACCGTAATATCCGGATCGAGGTTGCTTTCCTGGGGGACCAGGCCGATTTTCGCTTTTATGTCGCGTGCCATTCCGCTTGCAGGTTTGCCAAAGACAGTGAGCGTACCGCCTGTGACTTCCGACAGCCCCATGATCATCCGCATGGTCGTCGATTTACCAGCTCCATTAGGCCCAAGAAGGCCAAAACACTGCCCGGTTGGAACCGAGAAGTCGATGTCTCTGACGACTTCCAGGTCGCCATATTTTTTGACCAGGTTGGTGGCGGTGATGACAGATGAATTTTCCATATGGCTCTTTCACATCGAAATGAGTGGCCAAGGAAAATGTTTCTCGCCCACGCAAACAGAGCAGGAGATTATGGAGTTTGCCGCCGAAGCGCAAGACCAGACGTCTTTTAGTGGATGCCGAGCCCGAGCACGGTTCGGTTTACATAGGAAAAATAGGCAACAGCCTGATTGATTTCGAGGATTTCGCCATCCTCCAGACCGGTATTGCGCAGCTCCTCAATCATGCTGACGGAGATTTTGTCGGGGCGGGCCGTCAAGAGGTTGGCATAGAACATCATGGCAAGATCCGCACCGGTGAATACGCGCTCCGGCTCGCCGGCTTCAAGGGCAGCACGGACACGGATGGCATCCCCCTCTGCTTCGAGCAGGCTTTCCAGGGCCGCGAAATAATACTCCACGCAATAATCACACCCGTTCAACAGGCTGACATAAATGCCGATTGCGTCCAGCTTCCATTTCGCCAGCGCGTTTTTGCTGTTGTTCAGGACATGCTCGCGCAAATCCAGATGCCCTTCCATCAGATGCGGCCGTAAGGAATGGGCCATAAGGACATTGTCGATATGGCCGTCGGGATCCTTGATCCGCTCATAAAGGTTTTTAAGTGATCCGTCGGCATCCTCGAACGGAACGGTTTTAATCCAGGTCATTTCATCCCCTCTGGCCATGCTCCGGGCTGGAACGCGATGGTGGCTGACAACAAAGATTCCTTAAATGCTTTTGTACTCCGAATAAATAGCGCCTATATTCGCCGATAGGACCTTAACGAAGAATTAAGAAAATCCTACAAGTTGCAGGAGACATAAAATGGCACATGATCATAAGCATGGCGATCCGCTTCCAGAGACTGTTCTGCGTGTAAAAAGCCTGGAATCCCTGCTCATTGAAAAAGGCCTGGTGGAGGCGGCTGCGCTAGATGCCTTGGTTGACCGCTATGAAAGCAAGGTGGGTCCGAAGAACGGCGCCAAGGTCGTTGCCCGGGCATGGGTGGATCCTGAGTTTCGCAAACGGCTTTTCTCCGATGCGACGTCAGCGGTTGCTGAATTCGGCTTTTCCGGGGCGCAAGGGGAAGAACTGATCGCGCTTGAGAATACCGATCAGGTCCATAACGTGGTCGTTTGCACGCTGTGTTCCTGCTATCCATGGCCGGTGCTGGGGTTGCCGCCTGTCTGGTATAAGTCGGCGCCCTATCGGGCTCGGGTCGTGCGTGAACCAAGAAAGGTTCTGGAAGAATTCGGAACGACCCTTCCTGACGATACGGAAGTGCGGGTATGGGATAGTACGGCAGAAACCCGCTATCTCGTTGTGCCAACAAGGCCTTCGGGATCAGAAAGTCTTGATGAAGAAGCGCTGGCGGATCTGGTGAGCAGAGACAGCATGATCGGAACGAAAATGGCGGAAAGCCCGGTAAAATCCTAGGAGGCTGACATGGACAGCATACATGACATGGGTGGAATGCATGGTATGGGCCCGGTTGTCACGGAGGAGGGCGAGCCGGTATTTCACGCGGACTGGGAAAAACGGATGTTCGCGATTAACAATGCAATAACCGCTGTCGGTGTCCGGAATCTCGATGAATCCCGTCATGCCCGCGAACGTATGGATCCGGCAAAGTATCTCTCCAGCAGTTATTACGAAATATGGCTTGATGGGCTAATTCGTATCCTCTCGGAAAAGGGCATTATCTCAGAGGAAGAACTGTCCGGTGCCGTGGCGCCTCGACCTGTGTCAGCTCCGCGACCTGCCATGAAAGCCGAAGATGTCGATGCGCTGATGGATAAGGGCGGTCATTATAAAGCGGAAGAAGGGAAGGCGGCCCGGTTCGTCATTGGGGACGCCGTAACGGCGCGGAATATTCATCCGGCAGGTCATACCCGCTTGCCACGTTACGCTCGGGGGCATCAAGGCGTGATCATGGAAGATTATGGCCTGCATGTATTTCCCGATGCAAATGCTCACGGAAAAAGCGACCCCCAGCATCTCTATAGTGTCCGGTTTGCCTCTACCGAATTGTGGGGACCGGAAGACGGGACTGAAGGGGATTATATCTATGTCGACCTCTGGGACGACTATCTTGAGGTGCCCCGTAATGCAGATTGATCCGGAGCTCGCAAAAATAAATATCCCGAGAGATGAAGAAGGCCCTGTATTTGAGGAACCATGGCAGGCGCAGGCGTTTGCGCTGACGGTCAAGCTTCATGAGGCGAAGCAGTTTACCTGGGGCGAATGGGCGGAAATCTTTGGCGCGGAGATTGCCGCGGATACCGCTGCGGGCAATGGGGTGGGAAATACAGCCTATTATCTTTGCTGGCTTGCGGCTCTTGAGAAAATTGTTGCGAAAAAGGAGCTGCTGACACCAGATCAACTCAAACGCCGGAAAGCCGAATGGCAAGTCGCTGCCGACCACACACCGCATGGCCAGCCAATCACACTTGAAAAAACACCCGAATAAGTTTGCTCTTCGGAGGCGAAAACCTTATGTCTTCCGGACGTAGCTTTTTAACAAATGGAAATCCAGTGTCTGATAATTTTAACTCTTCCCTGCCCGAAGCCGACGTGAAAGATAAACTCGACAAAGCAGCCGAGATTATTACCAGCCATCTCGATAAAGCCCTGGAAGATTGTATTTCCGTCGGGTTGGAACGGGATCACTTTACGGCCGCCGTCATTGCGACAATGATGCAGGCGGTCGAGACTAGTCTCGGTGGCAATGCGGCGGGGGCGTTGCAGGAAATGGCGCAGATGGCAAGGGACCGCGAAGAAGATACGCCCGCCCAGTAGGCGGGCGCAGTTTTAGTCCAGCGTATGAATTGGTAAATCCAGCAATGCGCGACGACGGAGCCATTGACTGGGCCGATATCGGTCTTCTCCGGTAATCGCTTGCAGGGTTTCCAGAATTTTCAGGCAATTCCGATTGCCCATATGTTCCGCAAGCTCCACAGAGCCAAATGGATAATTCAGCCCCAGCTTCATGCCCTTGTCGATATCTTCAGGGGTTGCTACGCCGATCTGGGCCATTTCACAGCCAAGATTGGCGATCATTGCGCGAATACGCTGTGCTACAAACCCTGGATTGTCCTTGATGCGGGTGACTCCACCGGAAACGGCTCTCAGCATTGCCATAACGGACTGGACTATCTCCTCATTGGCACCGGGCGCTGCCATAACGGTTGCGCGGGAGACAACGCCCGTGTGCGTGTCGATTGCAACCAGACGTTTCGGATCAACGCCAAGACGGACCGAAACCGCTGTGCAGTCCTCTCCGATCGGATCGGCCAGAATTGGGGATGTTCCATTATCCGACGGCAGTATTTTAACCCCGATTTCGCCCATAAGTTTTTCCAACGCTTCGGAAGGCTCTGCGAGAACGACCTGTGTTGCTGCCGCAGCTGAGATTTCTTCTTCCACATCCGGACGAATAATCGTTCCATCTTCCGAATAGGCATAGAATCCGGCCTTCGTCTTCTTGCCAAGCCGTCCTGCTTCCATCATGCTTTCATGCAAGGGGTAGGTAGACAGGCGCTTGTCCTGAAAGTAGCCGTTGTAGATAATCTGGCTGACCGGGAAATTGACATCAATACCGGTCAGATCCAGAAGTTCGAACGGGCCCATGCGAAATCCGCAGGTTTCACGCATGATTGCATCCACCTGAAATGGTGTCGCAACCCCTTCAGAGACGATCCGCAATGACTCTGTTGAGTAGGCGCGTCCACCAAGATTGACCAGAAAGCCCGGCGCGTCCTTAACGACCACGGGAACCCGACCCATGCGTTTGCCGATGACTTCAAGCGCCTCGGTTACTTCCCTACTTGTATCCGTGCCGTTGATCACCTCTACCAGCTTCATGAGAGGGACCGGGTTAAAGAAGTGCAATCCGGCGATCCGTTCCCGGTGATTACAGGCGGAGGCAATTGAGGAAATGCGGATACTGGAGGTATTGGAAGCAATGATTGTGTCCGGTCGGACAATTTCTTCCAGCTGCTGGAATACTTTCTGTTTGATATCTATATTTTCGACAATCGCTTCGATGACAAGGTCACAATCCGACAGACCATCGAGATTTTCTGCAACATGGATTCGGGCGATCGCAGCATCCCCTTCCTCTTTTTCCATGCGGCCTTTTTCCGTAGAGCGGCTAATCATCGATGTGATGAAATCCTTCGCCGCGCTGGCCGCACCGTCTGCTTCATCGAAAATATAAACTGGCATTCCGCCGGTTGCGGATACCTGGGCGATACCACGGCCCATGGCGCCAGCCCCGACGACGCCAATTTTCAAGTCCTGTTTTTGTGGATCGATACTCATAGATTTTTCCATTCTTGTTCTTGGTCACAGATTCGAGCCACTTATACCCTGCCTACGATATTTGTGAAACCCAACCTTGATGACAGAGTGCACAATCATTACATATTTAATTGATAGTGCCTTTATGGGCTATCAATGGCGTCGGATCGGCGCCGATTACAAGCTGTCTCGCTCGTCGGAGGAGGAAGTGTATGCCGCGCGCAACGTCGTTTAATCACCCACTTATGCTGGGTTTTGATCATTTTGAGCAGATTCTTGATCAGCTCTCCAAATCTTCAAATGAAGCTTACCCTCCCTACAATATCGAACAGATTGGCGAACGAGAATTACGAATTACCCTTGCTGTGGCCGGATTCAAAGAAGAAGATCTTCAGATAACACTGGAACAAAACCAACTTATAATCCATGGTAAGCAACAGGAAGAGGCGGATCGCGTGTTTCTACATCGTGGAATCGCCGCCCGTCAATTCCAGCGTAAATTTGTTCTGGCCGAAGGGCTTGAAATAATGGGCGCGGAAATGGAAAATGGACTTTTGCATATCGGATTGCAGCTGCCATTTCCGAAAACAGAAAGTCGCCGGATCGAAATAAATACAAGCCGGTCAAAAAAAGAAATTAAAACAGTTAATTCGTCAGAATTGTTTGACTAGAAAAAACAAGGGTCGCGTTAAGGAGTTTTGAAAATGCAATATCAGGAATCCACTCTCCGCCATTTAAGTCCCGCAGCGTTTGGTATGCTCGGGTCGATGGATATGGCCTATGTGCGTGCTGTCGAAGAAGATGGGGCTGTTACTTATCAAATTTTTGCCGCCAATGGACAGCAGCTCGGAGAAGAGAAATCTGCCAATGCTGCACTGGTCGTTGCCCGTCAGAATGATTTCGAGGCATTTCTGGTAAACTAATATTGCCACTACTATGTGGTGGCGCAAGTGAAGCTCTAGTGGAACACTCCCTCTTTTGCACGGTGTGCCCAAAGAATATCACCAATATCACCGCTTCTGGGATTGCCCGCATCTAACGAAACTAATTACAGCGTATTCAGGAAATACTTAAGCGGCAGATTGTGCGCTTGGCTCTATGAGGATCGCATAGAGTGCATCGGCGTCATGACTGCCGCGGAGCTTTTCACAACGTCCCTTGTCCCGAAGCGTGCGGGAAACTCGCGCCAGAGCCTTCAGGTGGTCCGCTCCCGCCGCCTCAGGGGCCAGTAGCAGAAACAGCAGATCAACAGGCAGATTGTCCATTGAATCAAAATCAACGCCTGTATTCAGCTTTGCAAAAATTCCATATACACGATCGATGCCGGGAAGTTTGCCATGCGGGATCGCAATGCCTTTGCCGATGCCGGTCGTACCAAGCCGTTCCCGTTCGATAAGCACATCGAGTATGTCCCGTTCGGAGCATCCGGTGACAGTTGCGGCGCGGCGCGCCAGTTCCTGCAAAGCCTGCTTCTTGCTGGTGGCTTTCAGATCCGCAAAGACCGTCTGCGGCTGAATGAGATCACTGATTTCCATGATACCTGATCTAGTTGGTCGTTATGGGGCAAAAAGCAAATTTCTATGCAGATTTTTTGGTTTTCGCGACCTGCGGGTCGATCCAGCCTATATTGCCATCAGGGCGGCGGTATACGACATTCAATTCCTGTGTTCCGGAATTGTGGAACATCATTGCTGGAAGGTTTGCAAGATCCATCCGCATAACTGCTTCGCCAACGGAACAGTCAGGGATATCTGCACTACTTTCCGCGATGATCATCGGCTGCCAGTCGCCTTGCGCTTCTGCGTCATCTGTATCGTCTTCCGGTTCAGGGGCCAACACATAGCTTTGGGCGGCAAATGCCATTTTGGCCTGATAACGTTCCTTACCATGATGGCTTTTGAGGCGCCGCTTGTAGCGTCGCAATTGTTTTTCGATACGCTCCAATGTGGAATCGAAACTGCTATATGCATCTATGTGATCCGCGGACGCAGTAACATCAATACCCGACCCGATATGGACGCTGCACTCGGTATGAAAGTTATGACTGATCCGGCTTAACGTGACTTGTGCATCGATTGCGTTATCAAAGTATTTGGCAACGCCGTTTTCCAGACTTTCTTCAATATGCTCGCGAAGGGCATCGCCGACATCAATCTGCTTACCTTTTACAATCACATGCATCTTAATGATCCAATCCTAGAAGTGTGACCAATTTCCGCCAAAAAACAGCGCTTAATTCCATTTGAGGGCGGGACCATAGTTTTTGCGCGTAGCAATGTCAACACGCGCTATTAGAAACGAAAAAATGCTCTGCCAGAGGCACTATTCTCTGGACCCCATTCATGAAGCAATCAGCTGCTTCTTTAGTCTTCGACGTTCTACGGAAGACGGTATATTCATTGCATCACGATACTTTGCAACGGTGCGCCGTGCAATATCTATCCCTTGAAGTTTCATCAATTCAACGATTTTATCATCGGAAAGAATCTTGTTCGGTGCTTCATCATTTACAAGTTGCTTCAGCTTGTGGCGGACGGATGCCGCGGAGTGGGAATCGCCTCCCGAAGTTGCATTGATGGCAGACGTGAAGAAGTATTTCAGCTCGAAAACCCCGCGGGATGTTGCCAGGTATTTGTTGGAGGTGACACGGCTAACCGTACTTTCATGCATTGAGATAGCCTCGGCGATGGTTTTAAGATTCAGCGGCCGTAAAAACTCGATGCCCTGGGTAAAAAACATCTCCTGTTCCTCAACCAGTGCGGAGGCAACTTTCAGGATAGTCTGGGCGCGCTGCTCAAGGGATTTAATCAGCCAGTTTGCCGAATTCATACATTCGGAGAGATACTCTTTTTCTTCCTTTTGTCTGGATTTCGTATTGATAACTGAATAATAGCGATTGTTAACGAGAACCTTTGGCAGGGTTTCACTGTTCAGTTCAACATGCCAGCTGCCGTCCGGGCGTCGGCGTACGAAAACATCCGGCACAACGGTTTGTGCAACCTCGCCACCGAACTGGAGACCGGGCTTCGGGTCCAGTTCCTTGATTTCAGAAATCATGTCTGCAAGGTCTTCCTGGTCTACTCCGCAAATACCGAGGAGTTCCTTGAGGTTGCCCTCCGCGAGCAGATGAAGGTTCTCAAGAAGGGTCGCAATGGCAGGATCGTAACGGTTCTTTTCTTTCAGCTGTAGCGCCAGACAATCCGCCAGGTCGACCGCAAAGACTCCTGTTGGCTCCAGTCCACGCAATACGTCCAGAACACTGTTCAGCCGCTCATCCGTACAGCCAAGCGATTCTGCCGCCTCTTCCAGATCGCCAACAAGATAGCCCGTGTCACTCACAAGATCGATCAGATAGGATGCGATGAGCTTGTCCGCAGGTGACAAGCCAAGAAGGTTGAGCTGGGCCGCAAGATGATCCCGCAGCGAAACATCATCGCTCAACGTATTTTCCAGGTTCATATCGGTTCCGGAAAAGGAACTGCTGCCACCGGTGCTGGCAGCCAGAAAGCCGGTACTGGCGGCATCGGCCCCGATCGAATCCGATGGATTGTCCAGGGTCGCGTCACTGGTATAGATATTGTCGTAATCGGTATCGATGGCAGCGTTCTCGGCAGCGGATAGCGGCGCGTCGTCGGAAATGCTGATTTCGTCCAGCGGGCCTGCGTCATTCTCCCCCTCGAAATCTGAGGTATCGTCGGACGCAATGTAATCGTCTTCACCCGGCAAGGAGTCATCGCGCTCAAGAAGTGGATTCTTTTCCAGTTCCTGCTCGACATAAGTGGCCAGATCCAGATAGGACATCTGCAACAGCTTGATCGCCTGTTGCAGCTGTGGAGTCATCACAAGCTGCTGGCTTTGTCTTAGATCAAGTCTGGGCGTTAGCGCCATTGTCACTCCTGATCCCTGTCAATCCCCAGCTGTCTAGAGATTGAAGCGATCCCCCAAGTAAACGCGTCTCACTCCTTCATCGGACACAATCTCCGACGGGATCCCCTCTTTTATGACACGACCTTCGTTAAGAATATATGCACGATCAATGATATCAAGCGTTTCGCGAACGTTGTGCTCGGTAATCAGAACGCCGATACCGCGGTCTTTCAGATGAGAAACCAGATCCCGTATATCACCGACAGCGATCGGGTCAATTCCGGCCAAGGGTTCGTCCAGCATTATATAATTGGGCTTTCCGGCAAGTGCGCGGGCAATTTCAACCCGTCGCCGCTCGCCGCCGGACAGGGCGATTGCGGGTGTACGGCGAAGATGTGTGATGGAGAATTCCGCCAGGAGGCTCTCTAGCAGGTTCTCACGTTTTTCATGGACGGGCTCAATCAGTTCAAGCACAGCGCGGATATTCTGTTCGACATTCATGCCCCGAAAGATAGAGGCCTCCTGCGGCAGGTAACCGATGCCGAGGCGGGCACGGCGATACATCGGAAGTTCCGTTACATCACGGCCATCTAGGTTGATCGTGCCATAATCCGGTCGAAGCAGGCCGGAGATGATATAGAAGCTGGTGGTCTTACCCGCACCGTTCGGGCCAAGCAGGCCGACGGCTTCTCCCCGGTTGACGGTAATGTCTACGCCGCGAAGAATTGGCCGTTTTTTGAAGGATTTACCGATATTCTTCGCCTTCAGGCCGCTATTCTCTGCGACCAGCCGCGGCCCCTTATCCGTCTCTTGAGTTCCTGTTGTCATAACCGTTCCATACTCTACTCGCCGGCTTTTTTCTCAGGAACAAATATTCCTTTTACGCGGCCGTTATTGCCTTCAGTTGTGCCGCCGCCTTCAACCCGGCTCTTGCCAGAGACAAGATCAAGCGTCAAGTTATTGCCGCGCAGCACGTTCTGTCCTTGTGTTAATACCACATTTCCCTGCAAATCTATCTGTTTATTCGTAACGTCATAAACGCCTTTGTCGCCCTGTGCAGTTTCACGCGGACTGGACAGGAAAACGTCTCCCGTTGCATCGATCTGTCGGATATTGGCCGGATCGCCGTTCCCGGATTGATTTTTCTCTGAATAGTGAACAACCAGCTTGTTCGAGCGCATTCGGATTTCGCCCTGAACAACCTGCACGTTCCCCTCGAAGATTGCCTGCTGATTAGCTTGTTGTAATTCCAGAGAGTCGGCCGTGATCTCTATAGGCTGATTGGTGTCAAAGCCACCACCGCCGGATACGGATTGTGCAAACGCACTCGACACACTTCCATAAACCACAAGGCCGAGGATAAAAAGCACAACTGTTATTTTTGAGAGGTGACTGGGCATTCGAGGGTTTGTCCGTCGTCCGTTTATGGGTTGATGATCAGCTTGACATTGCCGTCAAAGCGTATGTTACCAGTTATCTGGTCTGCGACAAGCCTGTCCGCCTCAATAATGCCAAGCGGTCCGTGGCCTTTAAGCGGCTTGTCACTTCTTATCGTGTTCTTTTTAAGATTCACCGTAGCAGAATTAGCTGTCAATTGGTTGCCGCTGTCACTGAAGACATTAATCTCACCGAAAAGATCGAGAATTCCGGTTTCCGTATCAAGCTCCCCTTCCGGCGCCGAGACTGAAATCCAGTCACCGCTATTCAAGGTGATGTCGGCTTGAAGGTTTTTGAGGGATACCAGCGATGCCGTCGCGGTTTTCTGGGTTGCCGTATCCGCCGTAACCACATAGTTGCGATCACTGATGTCACTTGCAACATATTGCGGGTTCTTCATGGTCAGGCCGTCATCGGAGACGGTAACGTCCGCATAATCAAGGGTAAACCCTTCGGGCTTATCAAGGTTGGGAAGGATAAATGCGAGGCCGACGAGAAGGATTGCGAGCCCGAGAAGAATAAACTTTATAATCGCAACGAAATGGCTGTAGCGTGCATTGAATTTCGTTTCCGTGAAGCTTGGCGTTCCGACAAAATCCTTTGCCCCGGCGAGGGTCTCACCGGAAATCTTCTCTTCGGATGTAAGGACATCTACAGGCTTCATTCTGCTACATCACCCCGCTGCGCAGGCAGTCATGAACGCTGATGATTCCGGTGGCTTTCTTATTGTCCACGACGAACAGGCAGGTAATACCGTTGAATCCGGTTGAATTCATCTGCGCAAGAGCCTCACCTGCCAGGGCATGTGCCGAAATTGTCTGTGGATTACTGGTCATGACGTCATTCACAGATTTGTCCAGCAAGTCTGCGCCCATATGGCGCCGCAAGTCGCCGTCCGTAATGATCCCCGCAAGAGACTGATCCTCCGTCAGAATACCGACACAGCCGAAACTTTTGGCTGAAATTTCAATAAGTGCTTCGCTCATCGGGGTGCCTTCCGGGACAAGCGGCATGGCATCGCCCGTATGCATGAGGTCTTCGACCTTGACCAGGGATCCGCCAAGCTTGCCACCTGGATGAAAAACTCGGTACTTCTCCGCATTAAAACCGCGACGGGCGAGAAGGGCAACAGCCAGCGCATCGCCTAACGCCAGCGTGGCGGTTGTCGAGGTTGTTGGTGCGAGGCCCATGGGACAGGCTTCCGGTATATCAGGCAACAGCAACAGAGCATCGGCGCGCCGACCCAGAGTACTGTCTGCCCTGCCCACAATTGCGATCAGCGGAATATGGAACCGGCGGGTGTAGGCAATGATATCGCTCAGCTCTTTCGTACCGCCTGAATTCGAAAGGCAGAGGACAACATCGTTGTTCGTGATCATGCCAAGATCGCCGTGGCTGGCTTCAGCAGGATGCACAAATTGAGCAGGTGTGCCTGTGGAGGCAAGGGTGGCAGCGATCTTGTTTCCGATATGACCGCTTTTCCCCATGCCGCTGACGATAACGCGACCTTTTGCTGCAAATATATAATCAAGTGCTTTGACGAATTCCGCATCGAGGTCATCCTGAAGTTGCAGGAGGGCCTCCGCCTCCATTTTCAGGACTTTCCGGGCGGCAACAATATCCGGGCTTTCATTAACCCTGGCTGCTACCGCTTCCTTCGAAATTGTCATCAATAAATCCGTTATCTGCTTGTATTTCCCGTTTCGCTCAATACCGAGCTTACATACTGCTGTTAAACTCACTCAATATATAAGAAAATTATGTGTTTTTAACAAGGCAAATGGCCGTTATTGGCTCTGTTTCAGCTGTGAGCGAAAATATCCGTGTCCATCCAGCCCGACAGATCCAGTTTTGCCCGGACCGGCAAGAATTCGAAACAGCGATGCGCAAACTCTTGCCGACCTTCCCGTTCCAGCATTTCATCCAGGCAATTTTTCAAATCATGCAGATAGAGAACATCTGACGCGGCATATTCCATCTGCGCGTCCGACAGCTCCTCAGCGCCCCAGTCGGAGGATTGCTGCTGTTTGGAAATGTCGATGCCAAGTAATTCCTGGCAGAGATTCTTGAGGCCATGCCGGTCCGTATAGGTTCGCACAAGGCGGGAGGCAATCTTCGTGCAATATACGGGCGCGCAGGTCACACCAAGATAATGCTCAATGACCGCAATATCGAAGCGACCGAAGTGAAATAGCTTAAGCCTGTCCGAGTCGCTGAGCTGACGGACAAGATTAGGAGCATCGTACTTTTTGCCGTCGAATTTCACCAGATGGGCGTTACCGTCGCCGGAAGAAAGCTGGATAAGACAAAGGCGATCCCGGTGCGGCAGCAAACCCATGGTTTCACTATCCACGGCGATGATGGAGCCAAGGTCCACGTCGTCCGGCAGGTCACCTTGATGTTGAAAGATTGCCATTCCATCCTCCGATAACGGCTAGCGCGATAAGAAGGATAGAGGCATAACCGTAAAAATATGCTGAAATATTGGTGCCCAGGAGAAGACTCGAACTTCCACTTCCATACAGAAACTAGCACCTGAAGCTACGACAGTAACCTTCACCAAGTGGTATTATGAGGCATAGATTGTATATAATTGGCTAAAATTAGGCAAATACAATCTATATCTACTTAACTGAGTTTCCATTTAAAACCAATTAAGGCCATAAATTATGGTCTACGTGGTATACCCCAAATTTTGGGTGACTGTGATCTCTATGTCTGAGAATGAAGGCCAACGATATTTTCCATTCAGCATCACATTTCTGGTAGCATGCAAAGGTGCTAAAGCATCTCACAAATGAAGTGGATGGACGGAATGCCGCTTGAGGATGTCACAGAGGGAGAGCTGGTAGTTCCCAGTAAACTCGCAAAATTCTTGTGGACCGACGCAAAGGAGATTGCTGGACGATTGGACTCGATGAGAGTGTCTTGAAACGCCAATCCTCTCGTTACGCTCCAGATACCCAAAGACGCCTTCGCGACCTGGTGGATGCGCTCCTGATCCTGACGCCACGGTTTGGGTCACCCATCATGGCTTATGCCTGGTACCGATCTGTACCCCTCGCCGGCTTTGCGGGTTGGACGGCGATGCAATTAGCCCAAGCTGGAAAGGCTGAGGAACTCTATTCATATCTGCAGGCCGTTGATGCCGGGGTGTTTGCCTAATCCGGGTTTTGGGCGGACCAACTTCCTAAAGGTTCAATGGAGGTCTTTCCTTTTGGGCAACTGTATCCACCCAATAAAAAACCCTCTCCGCACGGCTATACGAGAGAGGGTTTTATAATATAGAAATCAAATAAGTTTGGTCTTCCTTTATCTGATCTTAATATAAGGCCTGGGGTCGGGATTTTCAAGAAATGACCGCGTTGGTGCTGTCAGACTAATGCGACTTAGTCTCTGTTTGGCGTAAAATAGCACAAAGAGCCACCTATTAGGGACTGTCAGATTAAATTTCGTTTTGACGGAGCTGGGGTACTCTCATAAAGTTTCGGCATGAAAATTCATAATCTATTTCGTTATTTCAAAACATCACCGGAGATCATTCGCCTGGTACTGTCAGAAGAAAACCGCTTGATTGCCATTTTCTCGTCGACTAGCCTCCGAGCATGAATAATAAAAGTCCTTTCCGGTATTTCAAAACCTCACCTGAAATCATCCGCCTGGCTGTGATGATGTATGTCAGGTTTCCTATTTCTCTTCGAAATGCCGAAGACCTGCTCCATGAACGGGGCATCGATATCTGTCATGAAACAGTTCGATATTGGTGGAACAAATTTGGCCCAATGTTCTCTGGTGAAATCCGAAAGAATCGGACCTATCCGTCTCAAAATTATTCAAAATGGAAATGGCATCTGGACGAAGTATTTGTGAAGATCAATGGCGAAACACATTACCTGTGGCGTGCTGTCGACCACGAAGGAGAAGTACTGGAGGCCTTTGTTTCCAAGCGCCGAAACCGCAAA
>PAKP01000032.1 GCA_002706985.1 Sneathiella sp.
GATCAGCACGGTGCCGAGAACCGGGATGAACGTCGCAAAGCCCGGGTGTAGCAGGTCGGCCCTATATTGCAGGAGATACCCGCCGATCAGGCAAAGACCAACGAGGGGCATGACGGTGTTCAGGAACGGCCGCCGTATCTTCCCGTATTTCAGCTCGACATAGGCGAGGATCGCCCCGGCCAGCAATTCCCAGAAGCGCGATGGCAACAGCAGGTAATTGAAATCTTCATGCCTGGCGCCTATCAGCTCCGAAAACAGAAGGCTGAGAAAGAAGAGGACGATAAAAATCGACAGAAAAAACCGGGCGAAGAACCTGTTTACGAGGATAAGAAGGACGGGGAAGAACAGGTAAAACTGCTCCTCGATCGCGAGGCTCCAGGTATGCAGAAACCCTTCGACAAACGCGCGGTCGACACCAAAATGGACGTCCACGAAATAGTGGCTTTCGAAATAGAAGAATATGTTGGAGCCGAAGAATACGGCGGAGAGGACGCTTAACAGAAACGTCTTCAGCTGCGCCCCGTCCAGCAGGGCGAAAGCGACCGGTATAAATGCCAGCAGGACAAAAAACAGCGCCGGCAGGATACGCCGCGCCCGCCGCTCGTAGAAATGCCAGAAATTGATTGTGCCGGTCTCGCGAAGCTCACTGAGAAGCAGCGTTGTGATCAGATATCCGCTGATCACGAAGAAGATATCGACACCGATATAAGTCCTTAAGGACCAGTCCGCGCTCCCCGCAATGGTGAATGCCGCATGCTGCAGCAAGACCAGCGTCACGGCGATCGCGCGTAAACCGTCTATCTCGGGCCGATATTTCAAAACTGCACTCCTCATGCAACTTTTGCAGAGAATTATTACAGTTTAATTCTAAATTATCGATTAAATTTATGTTTTAGGCAATTTTAGCGATGACCAGAGGCCAATCAGGCCGCCGCGGTTCCCGAATTGCCCGTGAGGTAAGGCGAGATATTCTGCTGCGCGCGGCGGAGGAATCCGTCCTTCTCGCCCACCGGCGCAAAATAATGAAGCGCCGTTGACGCCGTCTCCATGCTGTCCAGCATGGCGATGACCCAGCCGGTCAGATAGGCGGAGCCGAGGCAGCCGCCCGCCGTCGCGACATTGCCATGCGCGACAAGCGGCTGGTTCAGAACCTCAACCCCGGCCTCTTGCACCCATTCCTTGGTCGCGCTGTCCGTGCAGGCAGGCACCCCGCCGAGCAGGCCGAGCTTCGCCGCCATCAGCGTGCCGGAGCATTGCGCCGCAATCACCTGACGCGCGGGGTCGAGCCTGATCCGGTTCATGATGCGCTCATCCTCGACAATCTGGCGGGTCAGCGAGCCACTGCCGATCATTACCGCATCGGCCTCGCTCGCCTCCTCCAGCGTGGATTGGGCGCGGATGGTCAGGCCACCCATGGAGGTCACCTCCGCCTCCGGGCAGCAAACCGTAATCTCCCAGTCCGGCTTTTGCAGCCAGTGCAGCATCCGGTAGGCGACGAGGGAATCAATCTCGTTAAAGCCCTGAAAAGTGAGGATCGCGATTTTCATGGCAAGACCCTACTCCCTTACCGGAACACGCGCAATGGCGCATTTTCCGTCCCTTGAAGACCGTCCAGAATAGGCTTGACATTTATTTCGCCCTGATATCAAAATTACTTTCATATCAAGGGGTTGTAATAAATAAGGAGCATGTGCAATGCTGTTTCCAAGAAAAATTGCCTCATCTGTCACCGTCTTCCTTCTAAGCGCGATAATCGGCCATTCAGCCCTGGCGGCGGAGGCGGACAAATTCGACGTCGTTGGGCTGTCCCTCGGCATGACGACGGAGGAGGCCATGCAGGCCCTTCGGGATTTCGGAGTGATGGAGGAGTCGATCAGCGAGACGCGCCTCTCCTTTTTCTACACCGACGGCCTCAAGAATGATTACCGGACGGAGGAATTCCTCTATCGCGTTTCCGCCGGCAAGAAGCCGATCATCAACGGCATGAAGCGGCATGAGGACGGGATTGTCCTCTATTTCTCCCCGCCCCCGGAAGGCGGCCGTCTTGTCGGTATCGAGCGGAATCTCATCAACCGCATCGACCCGGTGACCGGCGCCCAGTTCAAGGAGGCCGTTTTCGATAAATACGGCGCGCCGACCGACGAGAATGGCCGCGCCTTTAACTGGAAATTCGGCGGCGGAGATAAAAACTGCCTCTCAACAAGCCTCGATAAAACCGGCGTCGTCCTGCCCGAGGGCGGCAAAAGCAACAAGAGCATTCTGGATATGGTCTACAAGAAGACATCCGGCCAGTACAGGCTCGATCTCTTCCGGGTCAGCCGCATCAAGAGCCTGGAAGAATGCGCCAATATGCTGGAATTCACGATCCCGGGCGATACGCAGCCCGCCGATCGCGTCCGCGCGACCATGATCGATATCCAGTCCTGGGTCCGGGCCGAACTGGCCGCGGGTGAGGAAGTCGCAAGGCTGCAAAAGGAGGCCATCGAGAAACGCGAAGGCAAGGGCAAGAAACCAACGCTCTGACCGCGTGCCTACTCAACCCTGACCGTACTTAGCTTCGCGGGTTCGATGGTGATCTGCTGCGCGCTCGCGCCGGCGGTGACGCTGTAGGTTCCGGCGGCGAGGGTGATGGGGGCGCCGCCCGCGATCCCGGCGGCAACCGTCACCCCGGCCTCATCGGTCACGGTGAAGGACGGGTTCACGGCCTTGCTGAGGGCTTCCGCAAGCGCGGTCTCGTCGCTGGCGTTGAAATATTCCCCGCCGCCCAAGTCCGCCCAGAGCGCAAACGTCTCCTGCAGGGCCGCATCGTCGATGGCATAGCCGACGATATTGACCCGCACGTCATCGCCGCTCGCGCGCATTTCGGCAATCACCGCCGCCGGATCGCCCTCGCAGGTTTCCTCCCCGTCGGTGATCAGCACGATAATCCGCTCCCCGGTGACGGCGGCAAGGTCGCTCCGCGTCTCACGAAGGCTGTCCGCGATGGGCGTTTTCGCGAGGTTCATGGCCGTCACGCCGTCAACACGGGCCGTCGCCGCGGCGCGATCAAGCGGCGCCAGCGGGATTTCAAGATCGGTGCGGCATTTATCCGCCTCCTTGTGGCCAAAGACACGGAGGACAAAGGCGGTGTTCTCCGGGATGGTGTCGGAGATGAGAGATGTCAGCGTGCGCTTGGCGATCTCGATGCGCCGGTCCTTGCCCTGACGCTGCAACATACTGCCCGAGGCATCGAGCACGACCTCGATCGCATCCTCCGGGCCGAGGCGCGGCTTGTCGGCGGCTTCCACCATCAGGGCGCCCGGCTCCAGCTTGGCCGGAATGATGGTGACCGGCACGGCGGCAAGGACTTTTCCGCCATGGGTCAAATAGCGGAGCTCATATGTGCCCGGCAGGTTCGGCGCAAGAACGGCAGACACATTCCCTTTTTCCTTGTCGATGTAGCGATAGGCGAGATTGCCGGGTTTTTCCGGATCGACGAGTTGCAGGATATCACCGTGATTGCCCGGCCCCTGCCAGGTGATGTTGAAGCGCTGGTTCCCCTCCACCTCGGCGGGGGCGTCGAGCGTCGCGCTCACCTCCGCCACCGTGAAGGAGACCTCCCCCAGTATCTGCCCGCCGGAGAGATAGGCCACGCGATAGTCGCCGATTTCCTCGGGCGCACGGAGCGTCACGGTGTCCGGATTATGGCCGACATAGGCGTAGCTTCCGGCGTTGGCGCCATCCGCGCGCAACACCCGGATCAGGTCGCCGCTGTTATTCGGCCCCTGCCAGCCGACGGGGAAATGCGCGCCCGCGGGCACGGTCCCCTCCATGGTGAGCGTCGCATTGGTGCCGGTCACGGTGATGGGGGTCGAGCCGATGGGCTTCTTGGCGGTGAAATAGGCGATGCTGTAGCTGCCCGGTTCCACCGGCGCTGTCAGGGTGGTGACATTATCCTTCGCATTCCCGGCGTAGCGATAGAGCCCGCGCACCGGCTTGCCGTTGGCATCGACGAATTGCAGATAGTCACCGTTATTGAGCGGGCCGTCGAAAGAAAGCTCGAACGTCTCATTGGCGCTGACGCTCTCGGGCGCTGTGACTGTCGCCGTCACGCCCTTAACCGTGATCGGGCTGCTGCCGATCAGCGTCTTGCCCGTGAAATAACCGACGCCATAATCGCCGCCCTCCGCCGGGACCCGCAGCTTGACGACACCATTCTTGGCATTGCCCACATAGGCATAGAGGCCGCGAATGGGCGTATCATCACTTTGCAGCATCTGGACATAGTCGCCTTTATTGAGCGGACCGTCGAACTGAACCTCGATCGTCTCATTGATGTCGGCGCTTTCGGGGAGGTTAAGCGTCGCGGTCACGGCGGTGACGGTGAGCGGGCTGCTCGCCACGATCTTGCCGCCGGAGACATAGACCAGCTGATACTTGCCGGGCTCTAACGGGGCGGCCAGCGTGCCTTTATTGTTCTTGAGATTGCCGACATAGACATAGGCGCCCTTCAGCAGATTGCCGCTTTCATCCGCGAAACGAAGAATGTCACCCTTGGCGGGCGGCCCCGACACCGTGATCTCAATCCCTTCATTGATCCCTGCCTCGGCGGGCGCGGTGATGCCATTCTCCGCCTGCACCGCGGGAGCAAACCCGACAATCAGAAAAAGAAAAACGATGGCCGTTAAGAGCTTCTTATGCTGCATGATATCCCCCTGCCCCGGCGCCGTTCCTGCAATGCCGCGCCTGATGACAACAAGTGTGCCATTATTTCCGGGCAGAAATCAATTGCAGAGAGACGCGGCGACCTCAAACCTCAGCGAGGTGATCCGCGAGACGCAGGCTGAACTGGACAATGGGCAGCGTCGGGTTCGTATAGCCGCCCGTCGTAAAGATCGAGGAACCGGCGACGTAGAAATTTTCCGTGCCGTGAATCCGGCAGTTGGCATCGACAACGGATGTCTCCGGGTTGTCGCCCATTCTAGTCCCGCCCATGTGATGATAGCCGCCCGGCGAGTAGGTCTGCGGATATGGCAGATCGGACAACGCCCAATCTTTCAGCCTGAGCCGCCCGAGATCATTTTCCTGTATCCATTGATTGAAAATCTGCGTGGACACGGACCATGTATGTTTATCAACAGGGTTCTTTTCCCAGAATAAAACCGGCCTCGGAATACCGAATTTGTCATACTTCGACTGGGAGAGCTCTATTCTGTTGGACTTTAAAGGCTCCTCTTCCCAGCTCACTTCAAATTCTGCACCGCAGGCCAGGCCCATCCCGACCATCTTTGCCATTTTCTCCCCATAAGCCGGCGCAACACATAACAAATCTGCGACCAACTTTTTTGTCTTTGAATAGGAAGCTTCATAAACAAACATAACACAGTTGAAGACTTTA
Source organism: Sneathiella sp. (assembly GCA_002706985.1). Lineage (GTDB taxonomy): Bacteria > Pseudomonadota > Alphaproteobacteria > Sneathiellales > Sneathiellaceae > Sneathiella. The sequence goes on from PAKP01000032.1 coordinate 5,378, forward strand.
TTTTCTTTCTGAGCAGCATCAGTCAATGAAAAGGCGACCTTATCCAAGACCTCCTTTTCCACCAGGGCATTGCCCAGAACATATTCGGGATGCTCCATCCAGTATTCCCCGACGGGAAGCTGGCTGTCATACAGGCTATCGCCATGATTCCGATGCAGCCATAACAGAAGTCGGCTGTTTTCGATCCCGCCGGTTGCCAGCACGACATTATCCGCACTGACCAAGAGTTCCTTGCCGTTATATGATTTGAAGATCGACTGTGAGATGCGCCGATCCGTGATTTCGACATCAACAAAGTTCGCATTAACGATCATCTCGATGTTCTCGGACGCCTTGATCTCCTCCAGATATTTCTCAGCAAAGCGGGTGGGCGGAGAGAACTGGAACAGAACAGACTTTATCGTCGACGCATTCTCAATTTCGGAAAAGTCGGGTTTGATATCGAGAATGTTACAAGCTTCATCAAGATAAGGGGCTATGTCTTTTTTGCGGATCGGCCATTTACATACCCCGGAAATATAGGAACGATCGAAGTCGATCGCATCCAGCGTTCGACAAACCCCTTCCCAATGATTTGTGGTTCCGCCAAAATACCGCAGCCGTGCCGTCTCAAGGTCGAAATAGTCGTCCCCTCGTGTTTCCCCCTGATATATTTCCTGCGATTCATCCGAATAATCAAGTGCCCCGCCCTCGCACAACGTAACCTTCTTGCCCTGCGCCGCGAGGCTCCGGGCAATCGTGATTCCGGCCGCGCCGGAACCGATAACGCAGACATCACTGCTGACGGCCGTGACGTCCGCCTCCGCGACCTTGAGGTCGGATATCATCAGATGTCACCTTTCTTGAGGAGCCATTTGGATCCGGCCGAATAACGGGAGCGAACCGCAAACGCCAATTTAGGGAAGGAAACAGAAAAGGCCGCCAGCGAAATCATGCCGAATGATTTCAGGAATTTTCGTCTCGTAAACATCGCATGCCATCCAAAGGAAAAACCGGTTTCCGCCTTTATAGCGTAAGATGATTAAAATTTTTTTAATTCAACAGGAGCGTATAAAAAATATAACGCCGGTCAGATGTGCGGCCAAAGATCAACCGGCGCCTTCCCTCAAGCTACTCCCACTCGATGGTGCCAGGGGGTTTGGAGGTGGTGTCATAGACGACGCGGTTGATGCCTTTTACCTCATTGATAATACGGGTCGAGACATGGCCGAGGAAATCATGGGTGAAGGGGTAGTAATCCGCCGTCATCCCGTCGGTGGAGGTCACGGCCCGAAGGGCGCAGACATAGTCATAAGTGCGGTTATCGCCCATAACGCCGACAGTGCGCACGGGGAGCAGCACGGCGAAAGCCTGCCAAATCTCGTTATAGAGCCCGGCGTTGCGGATTTCCTCAAGATAGATGGTATCCGCCTTGCGGAGGATGTCCAGCCGCTCGCGGGTAATCTCGCCGGGTACGCGGATGGCGAGCCCCGGCCCCGGGAAAGGGTGGCGGTCGACCAGCTCCGGCGCCATGCCAAGCTCGCGCCCGAGATCGCGCACCTCGTCCTTGAACAGCTCACGCAGCGGCTCGACCAGCTTCATGTTCATCCGCTCCGGCAGGCCGCCGACATTATGGTGCGACTTGATGGTGACGGAGGGACCTCCGGCGAATGAGACACTCTCGATCACATCCGGATAGAGCGTGCCTTGGGCCAGGAACTCCGCGCCGCCGACCTTGCCCGCCTCCTCCTCGAACACATCGATGAAGATGCGGCCGATGATCTTGCGCTTCTTTTCGGGATCGTCAACGCCGTCCAGTTCGCTGAGGAACAGATCGGAGGCGTCACGATGGATCAGCGGGATGTTGTATTTGTCGCGGAAGAGGCTCACCACCTGCTCCGATTCGCCCGCCCGCATCAGGCCGGTATCGACATAAACGCAGGTGAGTTGATCGCCGATTGCCTCATGGATGAGGACGGCCACGACGGAGCTGTCGACGCCGCCGGAGAGACCGCAGATCACTTTCGCATCGCCGACCTGCGCGCGGATCGCGTTGATCGCCTGATCCTTGAAGGCGGCCATGGTCCAGTCGCCCTTGAGGCCGCAGATCTTGTGCACGAAATTGGAGAGCAGCGCTGTGCCGCTTGGCGTATGCATGACCTCGGGATGGAACTGCACGCCGTAGAAATGCCGCGCATCGTCGGCAATGGCCGCGAAAGGCGCACCGCGCGAGGTGGCGGCGACGGTGAAGCCCTCCGGGATTTCCACCACATGATCGCCATGGCTCATCCAGACCTGATCGCGCCGTCCCGGCTCCCACACGCCGTCAAACAGGTTGCAGTCGGCGACAACATTGATCTCGGCGCGGCCGAATTCGCGATGGTCCGGCGCCTCGACCTTGCCGCCGAGCTGGTTGACCATGGTCTGCTGTCCGTAACAGATGCCGAGGATGGGCACGCCCATCTCGAAAACCGCATCCGGCGCCTTCGGCGTCGCATCGCCGATGACCGAGGCCGGACCGCCGGACAGGATAATCCCGGCGGGGTTGAAGGCCGAGAGTTTCTCGGCGGCGGAATTGAAGGGAATGATTTCGCTGTAAACCCCTGCCTCCCGCACGCGCCGCGCGATCAGCTGGGTGACCTGACTGCCAAAGTCGATGATCAGAATACTGTTTTTCATAAACGGGGTTTAGACAGTTTGGCGATTTCTGTCCAGCCCGTTTATGACGTGTTTTCGCAGTTTTAGCTCTGCTTGGCCTTATAGTCCTCAACCGCGCGTTTCAGCATGGTATATTCGGCGCATCCGAAGAAGCAGAGCGCATCGAGTTTGAGCAAATGCTCTTCCGCCTTGTCAAGGTTGCCGACCTGCAAATAGGCCTCACCGATATATTCATTTGCGCCCTTGTGGTCGGGGTTGATGGCCAGCGCCTTGTTGTAGCTTTCGAACGCCGCATCATAGTTTTTTAGGTTCCGCTGGGCATAGCCGAGATAGTTGTAGGCATCGGCATTGTCAGGCTCGCTCGCCGTTACCTTGGTGAAGGCGGCAACGGCCGCGTCCCATTGCTTGGCGTCGATGGCTTCCTTACCGGCGGCGAATTCGGCGCTTTGCGGGGCTTCGGCCTCCGTCGTGCTGCTGCTACTGCTGCTGCCGGCCGCGAAGACGATCTGCGCCGCCAGCAACTGCGCCGCGAAAACCGTGAAGATCGCCAGTATGAATTTGCGTATTGTCATCGTCCCAACCCCTCTGCCATTTGTTATGGTGCCCTGTTACACCCATATACGGCGCTTTAGCTGTTTCGGATCATTATGATAGCCGAAAAACATCTGTTTCTCCGTTCACGAGATGGTGATCGGCGCCCCTACCCCTCGGCGCGTTCCAGCACGGCGGTGAAGAAGCCGTCGGTGCCGTAATCCGCCGGGGTCAGGGCGAAAAAGTCGCTATCCCAGCGACCGTCAAGCCCGACCGCCTCCCAGATCGTGGAGACAGGAATGAGTGTAAAGGCAGGATGTGACAATAAAAAGGCGCGTATCCGATCCTCATTCTCCGCCGCAAGGATCGAACAGGTCGCGTAAGTGAGCCGCCCGCCCGGCGCCACCAGGACGCTTGCGCGTTCAAGGATATCCGCCTGCAACGCGGTCAGTTCCGCGAGACGCTCTTCCGTCAGCTTCCATTTCATGTCCGGCTGCCGCCGCCAGGTGCCGGAGCCCGAGCAGGGCGCATCGACGAACACCCGGTCCGCCGCCCCGACGAGCGGCGCAATAAGCTCGGCATCGCGATCATCGCCATGGATCACCAGCGGTTCGATCAGGCTGACCCCGGCGCGGCGGGCGCGGCCCGCAATGTCCCGCATCCGTCTTTCCTCGGTGTCGAAGGCGTGGATTTTTCCCGTATGCGCCATTCCCGCCGCCATGGCGAGGGATTTACCGCCACCGCCCGCGCAGTAATCAACCACGGTCATGCCGGGTTCCGCACCCGCCAGGCGGGAGGCAACCTGCGCCGCCTCGTCCTGCAACTCGATCCGGCCATTCTCCAGGAGCGGATGACGGCTAAGGTTGAGCCGCGCATCCAGGATCAGCCCGTCCGGCGAGAGCGTCGTCGGCGTTACGTCAATTCCCTCATTGGCGAGGAAATACCGGATATCGCTGCGGCTGCCCTTCAGCGCATTCACCCGGAGCGTGACCGGCGCGCGCTCCCCATAGGCGGCCATGATCTCCGCCGCCCGCGTTCCATACTGATCGAGAAGTTTCTGGGCCAGCCAGTCCGGGAAATTGCCCCGCGCCGCCGGTGGCAGGCTGGCGAGATCGATTTCGGCCGCTTTTGCAAGCGCCGCCGCCTCTTCCGCCGTGAGATCGTCAAGGCCATGCGCGCCGCCGAACCAGCCCGTGTCCAACGCATCAACCGCCACATCCTCAAACAGGATCAGGCTTAACAAACAAAGGTTTCTTGGCGATACCTCAAGCCCCACCGCAAGCGAAACAGCGTCCAGCTCTCCCTGACGGCGGAGGGCGCGATAGACGAACTCCGTGATCCAGCGCCGGTCCTTCGATCCGGCGTAGCGACGGCTCCGGAAGTAGCTCCCGATATGCTGCTCGGCGGGGGTTGCGGCCGCACCGATCGCCGCCAGAAGTTCGGCGGCGGCAGCAAGCCGTGCGGCAGGGGTCATCAGTTCTGCCGGTAGTTCGGCGCCTCGCGCGTGATCGAGACATCATGCACATGGCTCTCGGTCAGGCCCGCATTGGTGATGCGCACGAATTGCGCCCGTTCCTGCAGCGTCGGAATATCCTTCGATCCGGTATAGCCCATGGCCGCCTTGAGCCCGCCGACCAGCTGGTGAATGACCGCGTTGGTCGGGCCGCGATGGGGCACCCGCCCTTCGATCCCTTCCGGCACGAGCTTGAGGTTGTCGGAGACTTCCTGCTGGAAATAGCGATCGGCGGAGCCGCGCGCCATGGCCCCGAGGGAGCCCATCCCCCGGTAGGATTTGAACGACCGGCCCTGATAGAGGAAGACTTCCCCGGGGCTTTCGTCGGTACCCGCAAGGAGCGAGCCGATCATGGCGGAGCTTGCGCCCCCTGCGAGCGCTTTTGCAAGATCGCCCGATGTCTTGATGCCGCCATCCGCGATAACCGGGATGTCGCTATCTTTCGCGGCCGCCGCCGCATCCATGATGGCGGTCAGCTGCGGCGTGCCGACACCGGCGACGATCCGCGTCGTGCAGATGGAGCCGGGCCCGATGCCGATTTTCACCGCATCCACTCCGGCATCGATCAGGGCTTTCGTGCCGTCCGCGGTGGCGACATTGCCGCCGATGACCTGCGTTCTGTTGCTGAGTTTCTTGATACGGCTGACCGCCTCCAGCACCCGGCTGGAATGGCCATGGGCCGTATCGACGATCAGCACATCCACCTCGGAGGCGATCAGCGCCTCGGCCCGCGCAAAGCCGTCATCGCCGATGCCGACGGCGGCGGCGACACGCAGCCGCCCCTGCTCATCCTTGGAGGCATTGGGGAAAAGGGTCGAGCGCTCGATATCCTTCACCGTGATCAGGCCGATGCAGCGATAGTCATCATCGACGACCAGCAGCTTCTCAATTCTGTGTTTATGGAGCAGGCGCTTGGCCTCATCTTGCGTCACCATTTCGCGGACGGTGACAAGATTTTGCTTAGTCATCAGCTCGCTGACCGGCTGGCGGGTGTCGGTCGCGAAGCGGACATCGCGGTTAGTGAGGATGCCGACCAGCTTGCCGTTCCCGCGCTCCGTCACCGGAATGCCGGAAATCTTGTTGTTCTGCATGAGGAAGAGAGCCTCCGAGAGCGGCTCGTCCGGCGCGATGGTGACCGGGTTGACGACCATGCCCGCCTCGAACTTCTTCACGCGGCGGACCTCGTTCGCCTGTTCCTCGATATCGAGATTCTTGTGCACGACGCCGATGCCGCCGGCCTGCGCCATGGCGATGGCCATCGGCGCCTCGGTCACCGTATCCATGGCGCTGGAGACCAGCGGAATGCCAAGCGTGATCTCGCGGGTCAGCCGCGTGGTGGTGTCGACCTGGGTCGGCAGGACCTCGGAGGCCGCCGGCTGGAGTAAAACGTCATCGAATGTATAGGCTTCACGTATATTCATCGCAACTCCGGGAGCCCGTCGGCTCACAATATATAGTGGTGATCATTTCCAGCCTGCATAGATGTTCCCATCCGCAAGCGATCCGATCTGGGGAATTGCCGCGCAATCATACAGTTTGTTTTCGAAATTCATAGAGCGAAATTTGCCGCAACGCGAAAAAATTTTCGCGCACCGGTTTCTCCCGTTTCTAGCTCTCCGTCATTTCGTTTTTGCCGCGGAAACCGGTGGCGACGACATAGGCTTCGCGGGAATCAGCGCGGCTTGCTTCGGGCTTGGCGTGGCGGACGGTGGTGAAGTTCTTTTTCATCTGCTCCAGCAGGTCGTTTTCCGTGCCGCCCTTCAGGACCTTGGCGATAAAGATGCCGTCCGGGGCGAGCACGTCAATTGCAAAGGCGAGCGCCAGTTCGCACATCATGACGATGCGGAGGTGATCGGTCTGCCGGTGGCCGGTGGTCGGCGCGGCCATGTCGGAAATGACGGCGTTCGCCGGACCGCCGAGCGCAGCCTTGACCTTCTCGTCGGCATCATCCTCGGTGAAGTCGAGCTGCATGACGGCGGCGCCCGGCATCGGTTCCATCTCCAGGATATCGACGGCGAGCACCTTGCCCTTGCCCTTCTCCGCGCCGACGCGATCGACCGCCACCTGCGTCCAGCCGCCGGGCGCGGCGCCGAGA
>PAKP01000033.1 GCA_002706985.1 Sneathiella sp.
AGACAAATCCAGCCCAAAAGCCCCCAATAGGAAACCAAAAACCAGACCCACCCCGTCGGCGTGACGCGGGTTATAAATCCACCAACCATCAACGTCAACTACTTAATAAAGGTTTTTTGACGATTTCTATATCTGGTATTTTTCTCCCTCCGCACCGCCAAAGAATGACGCAGGGTCAGCCTCGGTTTCCGGCAAAATCCGGTGACATGACTTTTTTGCCGCCCTGCCGGAATCAGTCAGTAGGAACGCGGCAGTTCCAGTTCATGCTCGGCAATGAAGGAGAGAATGAGGTTGGTCGAGATCGGTGCGATCTGATAGAGCCGGGTCTCGCGGAACTTGCGCTCGACATCATATTCCTCGGCAAAGCCGAAACCGCCATGGGTCTGGATGCAGGCTTCCCCCGCCGCCCAGGAGGCTTCCGATGCCAGCATTTTCGACATATTCGCCTCCGCGCCGCAGGGCTCTCCCGCGTCATAAAGGCGGCAGGCTTCCTGCACCATCAGCTTCGCCGCTTTGGTGTCTGCATAGGCCCGGGCGATCGGGAACTGGATGCCCTGATTCTGCCCGATGGAACGACCGAAGACCTTGCGGTCGCGCGCATAGTCGGACGCGGTCTTGATGAACCAGTCGGCATCGCCGAGGCATTCGGAGGCAATCAGGATCCGCTCCGCATTCATGCCGGTCAGGATATAGCGAAACCCCTTCCCTTCCTCTCCGATCAGAGCGGAGGCCGGAATGCGCATGTTATCGAAGAAGACTTCCGTCGTCGCATGGTTGATCATGGTGCGGATCGGACGGATGGTCATGCCGTTGCCGACCACCTCGCGCATATCGACGACGAAAACGGAGAGACCGTCGGCGCGCTTGGCGACCTTGTCCTTCGCCGTCGTCCGCGCGAGCAGGATCATGAGGTCGGAATGTTCGGCGCGGCTGGTCCAGACTTTCTGGCCATTGACCACATACTCATCGCCATCCCTGACCGCCGTCGTCGAGATGCTGGTGGTGTCCGTACCCGCCGTCGGCTCGGTCACGCCGAAGGCCTGCAGGCGCAGCTCTCCGCTCGCGATGCCGGGAAGATATTTCTGCCGCTGTTCCTCCGATCCGTGGCGGAGCAAGGTGCCCATGGTATACATCTGCGCGTGGCAGGCCGCGCCGTTGCAGCCGTTCGCATGGATTTCCTCAAGGATGGCCGACGCGACGCTGAGCGGCAGGCCGGCGCCGCCATATTCCTCGGGGATGAGGGAAGACAGCAGCCCCGCCTCGGTCAGGGCTTTTACGAATTCCGTGGGATAGGCGCGGTCGCGGTCCTTCTCTCGCCAGTATTTGCCGGGATACTCCGCGCAGAGCAGGCGGACGGTCTGGCGGATCTGTGTAATGATGTCGGAATCCATGGTCTCTCTCGTTTCAGAACCCGTGCAGGGTGACAAAATTCTCGAAGCTTTCCCGCTCGGACACCAGCTCGTTGATCACGGCCTCCTCATCGCGATAGCCAAGCGCCATGCCGCAGAAGAGAATCTCGTCATCACTGAGCGACAGATGGCTCTTCAGGGTCTGCGGCCAGCGGGCCCAGGCTTCCTGCGGGCAGGTATCGAGGCCATATTCACGGGCCAGCAGCATGATATTCTCCATGAACATACCGACATCCGCATACTGGCCGATTTCCATCTGCCGGTGCAGCACGAAGAACAGCCCGACCGGCGCATCGAAGAAGCGGAAATTGCGGGCGAGCTGCTTGAGCTTGCCGGGCGTATCCGAGCGCGGCACGCCGATCAGGTCATAAAGCTGCTGTCCGACAATCCGGCGACGGGTCCGGTAGGGTTCGATCAGATCCGGCGGATAGACATTATATTCAGGCTCTTCATTGACGCCGCGCTTGAGCTTGTCCTCGACATCCCGGATGAGGGACTTCAGCGCCTCGCCGGTGACCACATGGACGGTCCAGGGTTGCAGGTTGCCGCCTGACGGGGCGCGTTTTGAAATTTCCAGTATCTCGCGGAGGGTCTCCAGCGGGACCGGCTTGTCCAGAAACTGCCGCACGGTCATGCGTGACTTGATGGCGTCGGAAACGTTCACGGTATACTCCTGTTCTGATACGGGCCCGAAGCTGCCCGCCCATTCAGCAGAGCAAGCCGCAGACCCGTTGTCAAATCCTAATCGAAACCGATGTAATGGGTGACGTTGGCGACATCCTCACGATCGCTGACGAGCGTATTCTCGATCGCCGAGGTATCCTCATAGCCCATGGCCATGCCGGAGACGAGCACCTGATCGTCCGGAATGCCGAGATGCCGGAAGATCGGCTCCTGGAAGGTAATCCAGGCGGCCTGCGGACAGGTATGCAACCCCTCCCCGCGTGCAGCCAGCATGACCGTCTGCATATAGAGACCGGCATCGAACCAGCTTCCCCGCATCAGGTAGGAATCGACCGTGAAGAACAGCCCAACCGGCGCATCGAAAAAGATGAAGTTGCGCTTCGACTGCTTGGCGGTTCGCTCCCTGTCGCCCTTTTCAATCCCGAGCAGGCCATAGAGGCTCCAGCCGACGCCGCGGCGGCGGTCGCGATGGATATCTTTCCATTCCGCCGGGTAATAGTCATATTCCTCATATTTGCGGGCGGCGTTCTGCTCCACCAGCGTCAGCACATCGCGGGAAATGGCGTCCTTGACCTCGCCGGTACAGACATAGGTATGCCAGGGCTGGGTGTTGGTACCGCTCGGCGCGCGTTGGGAAATCTCGAGGATTTTCTCGATTTTCTCGCGCGGGACCTCCTGGTCCGTGAAGGCCCGGATTGACCGGCGGGACCGGATTGCTTCTTCAACATGCATTCTTGCTTTTCCTTTTGTTGATTCGGTCGGTTGCGCCCCGACTGAAACAGGAAACGGCAGAATTCAGTTTAAATCCTGCCGTTCCTAATAATGTGCCGCGGGCGGTCAGCCGATTTCGGCATAGCCGTTATTGAGGACAACCAGATCCCGCTCCTTCACCTTGCAGCGGAAGGAGGTGATATTTCCGTCATGCCACATCTCGGTGACAATCGTCTCCCCCGGATAAACCGGCGAGGTAAAGCGCAGATTGAACGCCTTGAGCTTTGATGGGTCATAGCCGCAGGCCTGTTTCAGGATTGCATGTCCCGCAACACCGAGAGAGCAGAGCCCGTGCAGGATCGGCGCCTTGAACCCGGCCGCCGTTGCGACGCGCGGGTCCGCATGCAGCGGATTGAAATCCCCGCTCAGGCGATAGATAAGCGCCGCCTGATCGAGCGTGGCCAGTTCCACCACGCTGTCGGGATCACGTTCCGGCAGGGTATGCGGTTTCGGCGCCTCGATCTTTGGGCCGCCAAATCCGCCGTCGCCCCGGCAGAAGGTCGTTGAACTCAGGGTTGCCAGAAGATCGCCGCTCGCCTTGTCGTGAATCTCCCGGGTCGAATACATGAGCGCGCCCTTGCCCTCGCCCTTGTCGATGATCTCGGTGATCTTGGTCGTGCCGATCACCGTGCCTTCGGCGGGCAGCGTCTTGTGAATTTTGATGCCCTGCTCACCATGCAGAACCTTCACCCAGTCAACGCCGAATTCCGGCTGTTTCAGGAAGAAGCCCGGATAGGCGAGCACCACGGACATGGTCGGCAGGGCCAGCAAATCCTCCTCATAGGTGAAGCGGAGCTGGTCCATGTCGAGGGGGTCCATGGAGACCCCGACGCCAAGCGCATAGAGAATGCTGTCCTTGTAGGTATAGGTCTGCTCGATCTCGTCGAACTTCCAGTTGGTCAGCTTGTCATAATCGATTGCCATGCCATCTCTCCTTAGACCGGATCCCAGGAGAAGACGTCACCGGAACGTTCCAGCGGCACGAGGGAGGATTTCACCGCCGGGCCAAAACGTTCGGCAACGGATTCCGGCGTCCATCCGTCGGAGGTCTGCAGGTTGCGGATCGGGCGCGGCTGGCTCATCAGGCAGATTTCATTGTTGCGGACAACAAAGATCTGGCCGGTGATGTCCGATGCCTGATCGGAGAGAAGATAAACCGCGAGCGGCGCGATCTTCTCAGGCGTCATCTGCTGGATTTTGGCAACGCGTTCGCGCTCCGCATCCGTGCCTTGTGGAATGGTGCCAATGAGGCGCGACCAGGCAAAGGGAGAGATACAGTTGGAGCGGACGCCAAAGCGGGACATGTCGAGCGCGATAGAGCGCGACAGACCGACGATCCCGAGCTTCGCGGCGGCGTAGTTCGCCTGCCCGAAGTTACCGATCAGGCCGGAGGTCGAGGTCATATGCACGAAGGAGCCGCTCTGCTGTTCGCGGAAATACGGCGCCGCGGCGCGGCTGACATTGAAGCTGCCTTTCAGATGCACGGCGATCACCGCGTCGAACTCTTCCTCACTCATCTTGTGGAAGATCACGTCGCGCAGGATACCGGCGTTGTTGACAATGCAGTCGATGCCGCCGAATTCCTTGCGGGCATCCTCGATCATCTTGCCGGCGTCATCGGACTTGGCGACATTGCCGAAGTTGGCGATGGCTTCGCCGCCGGCATCGGTGATGGTCTTGACGACTTCAAGCGCCGGGACCTGGTCCGCGCCTTCGCCCTGCTCGGTTCCGCCGAGGTCGTTGACGACAACCTTGGCACCCTGTGCGGCGCACATGATGGCGATGCCCCGGCCAACACCGCGTCCGGCACCGGTGACAACAACGACTTTATCTTTAAGCATATTATGATCTGACATTTGCGTCCCTTTTCTTATTTTTATGGTTCTGCCTTTCGGGAAGGCAGGATGATGCGCAAGTTTATAGGCTTTGGCCCCACCCCGTCGACAAAAAATTGTAACCGGACGGTGGAAAATCCGGCAAGCGGCGGGATGCGGGGCTTTCGGCTCTATTTCGCGAGCGATTGGATGGCCGAGGAGGCGACGACTTTACGCTCATTGGCATAGGCCTCGTGATTCTTTTCGATATCCTTGAGGCTGTAATAATAGTTAACCAGCAACCCGGCGGACTGCTTCATGCCGTTCTCGGAATCATCGCCGAGCCAGTTGAGCTGTTCCAGCCGCGCGCCGTTACCCAGATGGAACCGCGTCACCGGATCGAGCGGACGTTCGCCGCTCTTCTCGTTAACGAGGTAATGGGCGCAGAGATGCTCGAGCGGGCCCTTGACCTTCTCGACGATCTCCGGGTTCTGCTGCCAGCCCTTCTCGCTGATCAGATCGCGAACCTCGCGCAGCTCCTTGAAATGCATGCCCGCGACGGCGCCCTGGACCCCGTTCAGCCATCTCATAAAGCCGGGTATCGGCGACAGGGTGGCGAAATGCTTGAGGTTGGGAAGCTCCGCCGAGAGTTCCGCCACCACTTGCTTGATCAGGAAATTGCCGAAGCTAATTCCCTTGAGACCGTCCTGACAGTTGCTGATGGAATAGAAAATCGCCGTGTCGGCCTTTAGGGGGTCACCCCGCTCCGTCTCCCGCGCGAGCAGCGGCGGAATGGCCGCAGCCAGCCCCTTCACGAGCGCTACCTCGACGAAAATCAGCGGCTCATCGGGGAGCGCTGGATGGAAGAAGGCGAAGCAGCGCCGGTCCTTATCCAGACGGCGGCGCAGATCGTCCCATCCGTCGATCTCATGCACGGCTTCATATTCGATCAGCTTTTCCAGCACCACGGCGGGCGTGCGCCAGTCGATCCGCTCCAGCGTGAGGAAGCCCCGGTTGAACCAGGAACTCAAGAGATGCTGCAGATCGCTGTCGACGGCCTTCAGCTCCGGATTGGAGCGCAGATGACCGACAAGAAACTTGCGCATGGCGACAATTGCGGCGGTCCCGCCCGGCGCGAAATTGAGACGCCGCATCAGCTCCTGACGCGGAGCTTCGATCGCGTTGCTGAGCGCCTTGTAGTTCTTCGCATCCGCCTGCTTGTGATAGGCGGCGACGGCCTTTTCAATCTCCACCTGGTCGGGCGCCATCTCCTCATTCAGGAAATAGAGGAAATCGAGTTTTTCCTCCTCCGTGAGCGTGTTCCAGGCGGCCACCGCATCGCGGGCGAGCGCCATGCCCGACGCCTCCCCCTTCTGGGTCAGCAGGTCCCGGCACAGCCCCTTGATACTGTTGTTCCGTTTCTTGTCGCCCCTGAGATCGAGCAGTTCCCGTCCGGTATCGGCGATGGAGTTAAACAGTTGAGTGACAAATGTCGGCGCCATATTTCTAATCTATCCCATTCACATTTTTTTCCGGCGGCCCATCGCGGGCTCCGGCAAGAAGCACAGCGGAATTAAACCGGCTCATCTGATTGCCAAAAACAGTGGCATATTCCTTATTAACGACGGGAACGGTCCGGTGCAATTCCATTTCAAAAATACAGGGTCAAACCCGTCGGCTTTGTGATCCGCCTCACCTCATATGTATGATGCAGACCGTCCTCTACCAACGGGAAATCATCCCGTCTTTAAATTAGTAAGTGCCAATCTTGGCGCAGTCATGACATGGACGACAAAAATGCATAAAAAAATTTGATCAGGCGGTACGGCTTTGCGATGTAAATTCTTGTCTTTAACAACAAGGTCCTGTTGCTTTATAGATATGAGATTCCCTTCACAACATGCTTTGGCCTATAAAAAGAACGAAAAACGATGACTGACAATAATCTCTATACCCTGTTTGAAAGCCGGTTTCCGGCTGACCTCACCCAAATCGCCTTTGAGGGACCGGAGGTGCCGACAGTCAGCTTCGGCGATCTTCAGGATAAGTCCGCGCAGATGGCGAATCTGCTCACCTCGCTCGGCGCGGTCGCGGGAGACCGGGTCGCGGTGCAGACAGGCAAGTCGGTTGAGGCGGTCATCCTCTATCTTGCCTGCCTGCGGGCGGGCCTCGTCTATCTGCCGCTCAACACCGCCTACAAGGCGGCGGAGATCGAGTATTTCCTCGGCGATGCAACACCGGCCATCGTCGTCTGCGATCCGGCCTCGATAACGGAGATTGAGGCCATCGCGAAGAAATGCGGCGTTCGGCAGGTGCTCTCCCTTGACGAGACAGGCCGCGGCAGCCTGACAGAAAAGGCCGATCAGCAAGACAGCAGTTTAGAGACAGTTGCGCGCACTGGCGATGATCTCGCTGCCATTCTCTATACGTCGGGCACCACGGGACGGTCCAAGGGCGCAATGCTGACCCATGACAACCTCGCTTCCAACGCCCGGACGCTGCATCAGCATTGGGGCTTTACAGAGGGGGATGTGCTGCTGCATGCCCTGCCAATTTTCCATGTCCATGGCCTTTTCGTTGCCTTGCATTGCGCTTTCCTGAACGGCAGCAAGGTGATCCTGCTCCGGAAGTTCGATCCCGCGGTCATCATTGCGAATTTGCCGAAGTCGACGGTTTTCATGGGCGTGCCGACCTTCTATGTCCGACTGCTCGCCGAGGCGGCCTTCACCAAGGATGTCTGCCGCAACATGCGCCTCTTTACGGCGGGATCGGCGCCGCTGCTCGAAGAAACCTTCAATGCCTTTCGGGAGCGGACCGGCCATGTCATCCTGGAACGCTACGGCATGACGGAAGCGGGCATGATCACCTCCAACCCCTATGACGGGGAACGCAAGGCCGGGACCGTCGGTTTCCCGCTCGATAACGAGGTGCGGATCGCCGATGAGGAAGGCAATGTGCTCGCCGACGGGGAGATCGGCATTCTCGAGATCAAGGGGCCGAATGTCTTCAAGGGATACTGGCAGATGCCGGAGAAAACCGCGTCGGAGTTCCGCCCCGACGGGTTTTTCATTACCGGCGACATGACCCGCAAGGGCGAGGATGGCTATTACCGCATCGTCGGCCGCTCGAAGGACTTGATCATCTCCGGCGGCTATAACGTCTATCCGAAGGAGATTGAGAGTTTTATCGACGAAATGCCGGGGGTTGAGGAAAGCGCCGTCGTCGGCCGTCCGCACCCGGATTTTGGCGAGGCGGTCGTCGCCTTCGTCGTGACGGATGGCAGCGTCTCTAACCTCAAGGAAGAGGACGTGATTGCCTTTATCAAGGAGAAGCTCGCGAATTTCAAGGTGCCGAAGCAGGTCTATATCGTCGAGGATCTGCCGCGCAATACCATGGGGAAAGTGCAGAAAAACCAGCTGCGTGATCGCGCCGTCGCCGATCAGGACTGACGCTCAGGCTTCCTGACGCTTCAGATAGGCGTTTACTTTGGCGCGGTTTCCGCAGGTCGACATGGAGCACCAGCGGCGCCGGCCATTGCGGGACTGGTTGACGAAATAAAGGTCGCAGTCATCATTGGCGCAAGGGCGGGTTTTCTCCACATGATCGGAGGTGAGAAACTCCGCAATATCGTGCACAATCGGGAAGATCAGTTTTTCGGGACCGTTCTCGTCAATGAGGGTTTTGAGCTCCATCCCCTCTTCCGCCGGTTCAATTTTGTGATAGCTCTTGAAGCTGGCGAGACGATCGTTGATATGGCTGAAAAATTCCGGATTGACCGGCCATCCCTCGGCAAGCTCCGTCAGTACGCTGCGAAAGCCGGTGCGAAGTTCGATCAGGCTGTCGACGACCTGCTGACAGCGGCCCGGGTTCTGAAACAGGAACATATGCAGGTCCGACGCTTCGTCTTCATGCAGCAGGTGATGGGATTTCATGAAGGTCAGCAAATCCTCGAAATTGCCGATGCCTTCCTTCTCGCGGCCGATGCGTTTGAAACTATTGGCAAAATCGATTGCCAGACGTCCGCCCAGCGTATAAAAGCCTTCTGTGTTTACAACCCCAGATTTTACAAGAGCGTCTATCCTCGCCACAAGATATTCCTCATCATTTCTCGATACTCTGTCACAAAACCATAATATACCAATATTTTTTATTATACTAGTTTGTTTATGGTGAACAGTTATACTTTTAAACAGATATCTTCATAAAGTGAATTAAAAAATTCACATATTTATTTATTTTAATTCATATTTTAAGGAAATTTAGAAAATGGTTTACAATAATTTTTAATTATAAAACCGTCGCTTTATTCCGCAAAATATGACTTCAATCTCAACCGCAAACCCTAGAGAGAAAATTCGGCAGAAATATGGTTTTTGTCGTCAGGCGGTTTGGCTTTTGGTTACCAAAGGTTGCAAACAGTCGCAATCTTGCAATATTCGGTCGAGTGACTGACGATCCTTGACGCCCGCCAGCCGGGACCGCAAAACCTGGAGTGATTTCGCGGCATATTTGACCGTCTGCTGATTGAACGGCTGCCCCATCAGGGTGAGCGAGAAATCGTCTTTACGTTTCAGGACGGCGGCTTCATTGGCAAGGCTCCAGGGCAGATAAAGAGCGCCGATCTCGCTTTTCAGGATCGGCTCAAGGGTCGGGGCAAGACTGCTCCAGTCCTCCCAGTCGCCATGGATTTCTGGATCAAGCATCTGCTCGATCCAGCTGGTGATCTCGGGGTAATTCTGGCGGATGATCTTTTCCGTCGTCGGCTGCTGCAAACAGCCGTATATCTGTCCGAACATGCCGAAATCGGCAAGCGCCGGGCGGCCGCCAAAAAGATAGTTCCGCCCCCTCAGATGCGCATTTAGAAGCGTCAGCAGGTTATCGAGGGAGGCTTCGATCACCGGTTTGGTCACCTCGTTCGAGCCGACAAAGCTAAGGCGTGGCACCATGCGCTTGCGCACCGTCGCCGCCAGCTCTTCAATCGCCTCCCGGTCGCCGTTCGGCATGTTCGCGCGGGCGAGCGCGACACTCACCGCCTCCTGATCCTCGGTCCGCCACCAGCGGTAATGGAACATCGGCTTGTTGACCCATTCGTCAGCATAATCCTCGATCAGGCAGGAAAGATAGGCGAGCAGTTCCGAGGGCGGCTGCAGGGCGGGATCGGGGAACGCCTCCTCGAACGTCTCGATAATCGGGGTCGAATCCTGCTGCACCGTACCGTCCGGCGACAGCACCAGCGGAATCAGCGGCAGCTTGGCGAGCGCCTGAAATTCGGCCAGATTGTCGCGGTTGCGCGGCCGCCATTCATGGGGGATGTCCTTATAGCGGAAATAGGATCGGACCTTGACTGAAAATGGCGAATATTCCGATCCAAAAATGACATATTGCGGGTCCGGCATCTGCCCTCTCTCCAATCTCCTGCGGGGGGTCTCAAAAAATGTCGCAGGTTTTCCTATCTCTGTTATAAACGCACAAAGGATAAAAAGGAAAGCACACAGACATGGATATACCAGGATTTTTTTCCGCCACCTATGCGGAGGCCCGTACGAAGTTTCTGAAGGCCTGCATGGACCGTGGCCTCACGGTCGAGAACCACCTGAATGACCGGGCCAAGGGCGCGGATGGCGAAGATCTCTATATGGATGTCGCGCGCATCGGACCGGAGGATGCGTCCAAGGTGCTGATTGTCTCCTCCGCCACCCATGGCGGGGAAGGCTTTTGCGGCTCCGGCGTGCAGACCGGGATGCTGAAGAACGGCATGTTCAAGGACCTGCCGGCGGACACTGCGGTTCTCCTCATCCATGCGATCAACCCCTATGGTTTCTCCCACATCCGCCGGGTGAACGAGGATAATATCGACCTAAACCGTAACTTCCTCGACTTCTCGAAAGGGCTGCCGGAGAATCCCGACTATGCGGAGGTGCATGAGGATCTTGTGCCTGATGACTGGGACGGTCCGGCCCGCGCCGAGGCCGATGCCGCGATCCAGAAATATATCGACGATAAGACCATCGGCGTCTATCAGGCGGCGGTTACCGGCGGTCAGCATATCCATGCGGACGGGCTGTTCTTCGGCGGGTTCGAACCATCATGGACGAACAAAACGCTGCGCTCCGTGGTCAGCAGGCATGCGAGCAAGGCCAAGCATCTCGCACTGCTCGATTTTCATACCGGCCTTGGTCCTTACGGCCATGGAGAGCTGATCTATGTCGGTAATCCCGAAGGCCTGCCGCGGGCGAAACGCTGGTATGGCGAAGATGTCACGTCACCGGAGGCTGGAACCTCCGCCTCCGCCGTGGTCCGGGGCACCATCGATGTCGGCGTGACGGAAAGCGCGCCGAATGCCAGCCATACCTGCGTTGCCATTGAGTACGGCACCATCCCGGTGCTGGAAGTGCTGAACGCCCTCCGGGCGGATAATTGGCTTTACCTTAAGGGCGATCTTGACTCCGAGCAGGGCAAGGCGATCAAAAAGCAGGTCCGCGATGCCTTCTATTGCGACGCCGATGACTGGAAGGAAATGATCTGGGAGCGTGGCACCTCCGTCGTCAATATGGCCCTGAAAGGCCTCGATGGCGCTGCATGACGGCGGCATTGGATATCCGGCTGGATTATGTCCGCGATGAGGATGTGATCGGGCTGCTGGCGGCGCATCTCACGCTGATGCGCTCCCTCTCCCCGCCCGAGAGCACCCACGCGCTCGATCTCGACGGGTTGCGGGCGGACAATATCACCTTTTGGCGGGCGGAACAGGACGGGGAACTGGTCGGCTGCGCCGCACTCAAGGAACTCGACAGCGTGACCGGCGAGGTCAAATCCATGCATACGGCGGCGGCGCATCGCGGCAAGGGCATCGCGGCGGCTCTCCTCGAACATCTGCTCAAGACGGCACGGGAGCGCGGCTATCGCGATCTTTATCTGGAGACGGGTTCGCAGCCGGGGTTCCAGCCCGCCCGCGCGCTCTACGCGGGCTACGGCTTCACCAATTGTCCGCCCTTCGGGAACTATATCCTCGATCCGAACAGCGTCTTTATGACGCTGCGGCTCTGATCAGGTATTCTCGACTTCCAGCCCTTCGAGCGACAGCGAATCGAGACGCGGCATCAGGTCAAGCAGCTCGCGGGTATAGGCGGCCTTCGGATTTTCAAAGAGGTCTTCCGTTGCCGATACTTCGACCAGCTTACCCTGTTTCATCACCCCGACGCGGTCGCACATCTGGCGGATCACCGGCAGGTCATGGCTGATAAACAGCATGGTCAGGCCAAGCTCTTCCTGCAAGTCCTTCAGAAGGTTGAGAATCTGCGCCTGGATCGACACATCGAGCGCCGAGGTCGGTTCATCGCAGATCAGGAAGCGCGGCCGGGTCGCAAGCGCCCGGGCAATCGAGATACGCTGACGCTGCCCGCCTGAAAACTCATGCGGGAAACGGACAGCCGCCTGCGCGCCAAGGCCGACATGATCGAGAAGGTCGGTAACGATCTGCTCCACCTCCCGGTTGGACCCGGCGAGCTTGTGAAAGCGGATCGGCTCGGCGATGATGTCCATCACCCGCATCCGCCCGTTGAGCGAGGAGAACGGGTCCTGGAAGATCATTTGCATCTGGCGGCGGTAATAGTCCCGCTCCTTCTCCGACTTGATCTTGGTGAGATCAGTACCGAGGAAATTCACCTCCCCGGCGGCGGGCCTGTAAAGGCTGCAAATCATCCGCGCGACGGTGGATTTTCCGCTGCCGCTCTCGCCGACGAGACCGAACACCTCTCCCTCGTTGATATCGAAGGACACGTCGTCCACTGCATTGAAGGTCACCCGGTTATGCTTCAGCAATGCGGGCTTGGTGACGAAGGTCATGACCAGGTTCTTGAGGCTGATGAAGGGTCCCTGCACCGCCTTATAATCGCGGGCCTTACCCAGCCAGTGGGTGGATAGATCAAGCAGCTTTTTCCGCTCTCCCTCCGCCTCGATGTAGTTGACCATGGGGAAGCGCTTGAGCCGGACATCGGGACGCGGCACGGCGCTGATCAGGCTCTGGGTATAGGGATGGTCGGGGTTGCCGAGGATCTTCGCCGTCGTTCCCTCTTCCACCAGCTTGCCGCGATACATCACGGCGACGCGGTCGGTAATATCGGCAATGACACCCATGTCATGGGTGATGATCAGCATGCCGACTTTCTTGTCCTTGCAAAGGCGGCGCATAAGTTCGAGAATCTGCGCCTGGATCGAGACGTCGAGCGCGGTTGTCGGCTCATCGGCGATAATTACTTCCGGCTCGGCGCAGAGCGCGAGTGCGATGACGACCCTTTGGCGCATGCCGCCCGAAAACTGATGCGGATAGTTCTTGATGCGGTTTTCCGGGTCCGGAATACCGACCTGGCGGAGCAGGTCCACGGCGCGGGCTTGGGATTTCTTCTCGCCCAGCTTCAGATGCAAATTAATGGTTTCGACAAGCTGCTGTTCGATCGTTTGAAGCGGATCGAGGGATGTGAGCGGGTCCTGAAAGATCATGCCGATCTTGCGGCCGCGGATTTTGCGCTTTGCCTCCGGCGACAGCGTGTCGATCCCCTGCTCTTTCAGGAAAACATGCCCGCCGGTCATCTCGCCGGGTGGCTCCAGCAGGCCGATCACGGCATTGCCGATGGTCGATTTCCCGGCGCCGGATTCCCCGACCACACCCAGCACCTCTCCCGGCTGAACCGTCAGGGTGACGTCATCGACGGCAATTACCGTGCCGTGACGGCTCGGGAATTCAATGCGCAGATTATTGATATTGAGCAAGTCCATAATCAGTCCCTAGCGCAGTTTCGGGTTGAGGGCGTCGCGCATCCAGTCGCCCAGCAGGTTGACCGCCAGCACCAGCACGACAAGGGTGATGCCGGGGAAAATGGTGATCCACCAATCGCCGGAGAAGAGATACTCGTTCCCGATCCGGATCAGCGTGCCGAGGGACGGCGTCGTCGGCGGCACCCCGACCCCGAGGAAGGAGAGCGTCGCTTCGGTGATGATGGCGATGGCGAGATGGATGGTCGCGATGACCATCACCGGCCCCATAACATTGGGCAGGATATGCCGGCGCAGGATGGTAAAGGGACGAATGCCGATGACCCGGGCGGCCTGCACATATTCCTTGTTCTTCTCAACCAGGGTGGAGCCGCGCACCGTCCGCGCATACTGCACCCAGCCGGAAATACCGATGGCGAAGATGAGCACATAGATGGAGATATCCGTATGCATGTCCGACGGGATCACCCCGCGCGCCACACCATCGACCAGCAGGGCAATGAGGATGGCCGGAAAGGAGAGCTGAATATCGGCGATGCGCATGATGAGGGCATCGGTGCGTCCGCCGACATAGCCGCTGACGAGGCCGAGGGCAATACCGACCACCATCGAGAAGATGACCGAGGAGAAGCCGACGAGCAACGAGATGCGGGCGCCGTATAGAATGGTCGAAAGCACGCCCCGCCCCTGATCATCGGTGCCGAGCAGGAAGTTCGTATCGCCGCCCGCACTCCAGGCCGGCGGCAGGTTACCATCCATGATGCTGATGGAGGCGAGATCGAACGGGTTGTGCGGGGCCAGCCAGGGCGCGAAAATCGCCGCAAAGATCAGCCCGAGCGTGACGAGCGCCGAGATAATGGCGGTCGGGTTATGGGTAAAGCTGTACCAGATATCGCTGCCGAAAATTCGCTGCAGTCTGGTTTTTTCAAGCGACTGTTCCATTATTCAGCCCCTCACGCGTTATCCACGCGCAGGCGCGGATCGACAGCATAATACAGGATATCAACAATCATATTGATAACGACGAAGAAGAAAGCAATGAGCACCAGATAGGCGGCCATGATCGGGATATCCACATCGGCAACCGCCTGAATGAACAGAAGGCCCATCCCCGGCCACTGGAACACGCTTTCGGTAATAATGGCGAAGGCGATGAGGGAACCGAGCTGTAGTCCGGTAATGGTGATCACCGGCACCAGCGTATTTTTGAGCGCATGCCTGAAATGCACCGCGCGATCGGGCAGGCCGCGCGCGCGGGCGAACTTGATGAAGTCGGTCCGCATGACTTCCAGCATCTCGGCGCGCACCAGCCGCATGATCAGGGTCATCTGGAACAGCGCAAGGGTGATCGACGGCAGGATCAGAGATTTAAGGCCCGACGCCGTCAGGAAGCCGGTTGTCCACCAGCCGAGGGCGACCACCTCACCGCGCCCAAAGGTCGGCAGCCATCGCAAAATCACCCCGAACAAAAGAATAAGCAATATACCGATCAGGAAGGTCGGCAGGGACACCCCGACAAGGGACAGGGTCATAATGCCTTTCGAGAGCAGCCCCTTGCTTTTAAGGGCCGTATAGACACCTGCCGGTATGCCAATGGCCAGGGTCAGTACGGCGGCGACAAAGGACAGCTCCAATGTTGCGGCCAATCGCTCCAGTATCAGTTTGCTGACCGGCTGACGATACTTATAGGAGAAACCGAAATCCCCTTCCGCGGCATTCAGGGCGAACCGTCCGAACTGGACAATGAAGGGATCGTTCAGACCCAGTGCTTCTGCGAGGGCTTCCCGGTCGGCCTGACTCGTATCCTGACCCACCATGTTGTTGATGGGATCACCGACGAAACGAAACATGGCGAAAGCAATCAGGGCAACGGTCAGCATAACGACAACCGATTGCAACAGACGCTTAAAAATAAATGAAAACATAAGGTATCACAATAAGGCGCATAAAAAAGCGGGGCCGCACTTTCGCAAGGCGGCCCCGTTCGGCGTTTCTTACTTAACCGTCACATAGCGGTAGTCGAGGCCGTTGTCAGCACGCTGGTTGACTTCGGCACCATCGCTCACACCCCAGGAAAGAGGCTGCTGATGGATCGGCATGTAACCGACTTCATCCTTCACGATCTTGAAGGCTTCCGCAATCATGGCGTTACGCTTTTCCTGATCGGTTTCGCTGCCGATGGCGGCGGTCAGTTCATCAACCTTGGCGTTACAGTAGTTGCCGAGGTTGAACATGCCTTTTTTGTTCTCCGGATCCTGACACACGATCAGAGAGGAGAGAACATTTTCCACGTCCATGGAACCCGGTGTCCAGCCCAACAGATAGAAGCTGGTGTCATAGCCGCTGGTAGAGAGAACCTTGCCGAAATATTTCGACTTCGGCTGCGCCAGCAGGTCAACCTTGACGCCGACTTTTGCGAGCATGGAAGTGACCGCCTGACAGATTTTCTCGTCATTGACATAGCGGTTGTTCGGGCAGTCGAGCGTGACTTCAAACCCGTCCGGATATCCGGCCTCTGCGAGCAGAGCCTTGGATTTTTCCGGATCATACGCATAGGGCGTATTCAGGGATTCAACAAAGCCGTTGATCTGCGGTGCGGCCAGCAGGCCGGTCGGTGTCGCGGCACCACGCATGATCTTTTCCTTGATGGCTTCAAGATCGACCGCATGCACGAAGGCGGCGCGGACGCGCTGATCCTTGAACGGGTTCTTGCCCTTGATGTTGGAATAGAGCAATTCATCCCGGCCCTGGTCGAAGCCGATGAAGATTGTCCGGGCTTCCGGGCCGGTCAGCGCCTTTACACCCTCAGCCTTGTCCAGACGTTCCCAGTCCTGAACCGGAACCGGATAGACCATATGCAGCTCGCCCGAGATCAGAGCGGCAACCCGGGTCGGGGCTTCCTTGATCGGAGTGAACTCGACTTCGGTGACATTGCCATCGATGTCTTTCCAGTAATCCTCGTTCTTCTTGAAGACGGTTTTCACGTCCGCCTTATGGCTTTCAACCATGAACGGGCCGGTGCCGTTGGCATTCAGGTTGGCATAGTTGCCGGTGTTGTCGCCGGCGGCACTGGTGGCATTCGTCGCCCCGTTTTCTTCCGACCATTCCTTGTCCATGATCAGCAGATAGGGAAGATCCTGAACCAGAATGGGGTTCGGCGCCGGTGTTTCGACGACGATAGTATGGTCATCAACCTTAGTGATATTCTTGATCTGGCCGCCGCGGACCTTCTGGTCCGATCCTTCGGAGAGTGTGCGCTGCCAGGAGAAAATCACGTCATCAGCCGTGAAATCCTGACCGCCGTGGAATTTTACGCCCTTACGGAGCTTGAACTCCCAGGTTGTCGGCGTCAGCAGTTTCCATTCTTCCGCCAGACCCGGCATGATTTCCAGGTTCGGGCCATAGAGAACAAGGCCTTCATACACATTGCCGAGCGTGGCAAGGAGGAAGGATTCATTCAGTGAATGCGGATCGAGGGAGCTTAGATCTCCCTGAAATGCATATTTAAAGGTCTTAGCCTGTGCCGGCGCGGCCACTGCAATAGCGGCTGCCATGGTGGCGGCTAATAATCCTGTCCTTAGTTTCATGATAACTCCCTTTTTTGTTACCTAGTTATTCGTTAATGCCCTTACGGGGCAAATTCGCCGTGTATTTATTGATTTTATTCACGGATGCTGAGTTTGAGATTAGCGAATAGTGCAATCTCTGTCCATTGCATTCGATTGTCCTCATTTCCGCAGCATATCAATCAGACCGGAGATAAATTTCTCCGATGCTTCTACCTGCGCAATATCGATATATTCGTTGGGCTGATGGGCAACCCCGATGGAGCCCGGCCCACAGATCACCGTTGAAAATCCGGCCTGCTGGAACTGCCCTGCCTCGGCGGCGTAGGAGACCGCGCCGGTCGTGTTCTTGCCGGTAATGGCGCGGCAGATCCGCTCCGCCTCCCCGTCATCCTCCGGCCCGAGCGCGGGCACGTTGGCGGAAATCTCGGTCACGATGCTGGCTTCCTTCGCCACAGCCTGCAGGCGCGGCAGCACTTCGGTCTCGCAATGCGCCTTAAACCGTTCGACGAAACTCAAGGGATCGTCCCCGGGAATATGACGGATATCCCAGAGAAACTCGCATTTGCGGGCGATGATATTAGCGGCCGTTCCGCCATGGACGACACCGCAGGTCAAGGTCGTATAGGGCGGGCTGAACCTGCTTTCGGCGGACGCGCGGGCCTTGTTTTCCGCCATCATGCCCGTAATAAAGCTGATCAGCTCCGCCCCAACCATCACCGCGCTTACACCGTCCTCAACGAGACTGGAATGCGCCTCCCGTCCGGTAATGGTCGTCTTCAATGTAACAATCCCCTTATGCGCCGAGACGATATCCATCATCGTCGGCTCCCCCACGATCACGGCGCGGGGTCTGGGCAGGGTGTTCGCGATCTCCTCGATCATGGATGGCGCACCGATGCAGCCGACTTCCTCATCATAGGAGAGCGCAAAATGGATCGGGACTGACAGCCCCTTCTCGATCATTTCCGGGACCTTGGCGAGGGCGATGGCGGAAAAACTTTTCATGTCAGAGGTGCCGCGCCCATAAAGACGGCCGTCTTTCTCGACCACCGTGAAGGGGTCCGTATCCCAAGGCTGCCCCTCTACCGGGACCACATCCGTATGGCCGGAGAGAACAACGCCGCCTTCCTTGGCCGGGCCGACAGTAGCATAGAGATTTGCCTTGGTCTTGTCGTCATTGAAAACGCGGACGGCCTCAACGCCATGGCCCGCGAGATAGCCGGCAACGAAATCAATAAGGTCGAGGTTGGAATTGCGGGAAACCGTATCGAAGCCGATAAGCCTGTCGATCATTTCACGGCTGGAATAATGCGTCCCCAACGATCACCTCATAATTGTTTGATATCCACGTATTTCCAAACCATAACGCAGGAATTTTCAAAACAAAAGGCCGGAAATGCGGTCAATTGTAAAAAATTTGACATATTTTTGCAAAAATTCAGTCGAGAAGCAGCAACAGGATGCCGATCACGATCAGCAGGATGCCCGCCGCCTCGATCCTGTTGGTCCGCTCCTTGAAGAAGAAATAAGACGCGATGAAGGTGAAGACCAATTCCACCTGACCAAGGGCACGGACATAGGCGGCGTTCTGCAACGTCATGGCGGTGAACCAGCCGACGGAGCCCAGCATGCCGGTAAGGCCGACCCAGATGGCGACGCGCCAGTTGACGAGCACCTTGGTGATCTGTCCCGGCTCACGCAAGGGGAGATAGACACTCATCACCGCGGTCTGGAAAAACAGGACACAGACAAGGGTAAAGGCCGCCTGCATCATCGCTCCCTCCCCGCCAAGGGAGAGCGCCGCGCCGCGGTAGGCGACGGCGGAGACACCGAACAGCGCGCCCGAGAGAAGGCCAAGGCCCGCTGCCTTGCTGGTCCAGCCGGAGAGGAAATCACGCATCGTAAAGGCGCTCGACGACATGGAAATCAGCAGGATGCCGACAAAGCTGACGATAATGGCGAAGGTGGCGCCGATGCCGACATGCTCACCCAGGATGACGATCCCGAAAATCGCCGCCTGCACGGTTTCCGTCTTCGAATAGGTGGTGCCGACGGCGAAGTTCTTCAGGCTGAACAGCGCGACCAGCATGGCGGTTGCCAGTATCTGGGCAAGCCCGCCGATCACCGCAAAAGTCGCGAATTCCATATTCGGGGCCGGGACCACCAGATCGGTGAATTCCGCAATCCCGAACACATAGAGCAGCGCGAAGGGCGCACCATAGAGAAAGCGCACATAGGTCGCCCCGCCGGTGCTCAGGCGGCTTTTCAGCGACTTCTGCAACGCCGTGCGGACATTCTGAAAGAAGGCCGCAAAGATGGTGATCGGAATCCAGGCTTCCATTCGGGAACTACTCGACTAGCGGACGGGACCTCCTTTTTTACCCGGAAGGCCCGGTCTGTCAATTCACCATCGGCGAATGGCTGCCATGCTAGGGTCAGGACCCATTAATTTTCTGCAATTCTGTTTGAAGAGGAGGTTAAAGATGCAAGGAAATCGGACGCAGGACATGTTTGCACATGTTCAAGGACGGTTTGTGCGGCAGATTTCGCCTCCTCTTCAAACCCGCAGGGCGCATCGCCTATGGCCGCTGGCGGCGTTACGCCCCCTTGAAAACCAGACTGTTTCCTGCGGAGCCGTGCCTGACCAGCGACCAAGAGCGATCGCGCAGAATGGAGCAAATTAATGGGTCCTGACCCTAATAGCTGCAGTCGACGTCGCCGAGTTCCACATAAACCGATTTCAGCTGCGTGAAATGATCGAGGGCGACGGCCGCATTCTCCCGCCCGATACCCGATTGCTTGTATCCGCCGAAGGGCACCCCGACCGGTGTCAGGTTATAGTTGTTGATCCAGCAGGTCCCGGCGCGGAGCTTCGCCACGACCCGGTGGGCGCGGGAAAGATTCTGGGTAAAAACCCCGGCGGCGAGGCCGAATTCCGTATCGTTGGCGCGGTTGATCACCTCTTCTTCGTCGCGGAAGGACATCACCGACATGACGGGGCCGAAAATCTCTTCCCGGCAGATGCGCATGTCGTCCTGACAGGCGGTGAAAATGGCGGGCGAGATGAAGTTCCCCTTCTCGCAGCCCTTGACGGTGACCTTCTCGCCGCCGCTGACCAGATAGGCCCCTTCCTCGATCCCGAGGCGGACATATTCCATCACCTTCTCGAAATGATCGGCGCTGATCAGGGAGCCGACATGGGTGTCCGGGTCCATCGGGTCGCCAACGACCATGGCCTCGGTCCGGCTTTTGAGGATCGCGATAAAGGCATCGTGAATATCCTCATGCACATAGACCCGCGTGCCGTTGGAACAGATTTCGCCCTGGGTATAGAAATTGGCGTTCATCGCCGCCGACACCGCATTATGGATCTGGCTGTCGTCAAAAACGATTAGCGGCGATTTGCCGCCAAGCTCCATGGTGACATGCTTGACCGAGCTGGCCGCATCGGCCAGCACCTGGCGGCCCGTCGGCACGGAACCGGTGAAGGAGATCTTGTCGATCTCCGGATGGGAGGCGATGTAATGCCCGGTCTCCGCGCCGCCCTGAAGGACATTGAACACGCCTTTCGGCAATCCGGCCTCGGTCAGGATTTCCGCGAGCCGCACCGCATTGGTCGGCGTCAGTTCGGAGGGTTTGAAAATCATCGAATTTCCGGCCGCAAGCGCCGGGGCCGTCTTCCAGCAGGCAATCTGCAACGGATAGTTCCACGCCCCGATCCCGGCACAGATACCGAGCGGTTCCCGGCGTGTGTAGGCAAAAGCCGTCTCGCCGAGATCATGATGGCCGCCCTTGATATCGGCGGCGAGCCCGCCAAAGAATTCGAACGCATCGGCGCCGCTGTCGATATCCGCCTCCGGCGCTTCCGCAATCGGCTTGCCGGTGTCCCTGACTTCAATCTCGGCGAGTTCCATCCGCCGCTCCCTGAGGAGCGAGGCAGCCTTTCGGAGGATGCGCCCGCGTTCCTTGCCCGTCATCGCGGACCATTCGCGGAATCCCGCGCGGGCGGCAACAACGGTCTTCTCCACATCGCGCCGTCCGGCCTGCTCCACCTCGGACAGCTTCGCCCCCGTCGCCGGGTTGAAATTGGTGAAGCTTTTCCCGGAGATGGCCTTGGCGGCCTTGCCGTCGATATAAAGCGATAGTTTTTTCGGTCTGCTCATTCTTATTCCTCAAACTGGGCGAGTTTCTTGTTTACCGCTGGCTTGTCTGCCAATTCTCCGCCCGATACACAGGGGCGCTGCTTTTGGGAAGCGGCGCGACGCCCTTGATTAAATCCGCAATTTTCTCCGCCATCATGATGGTCGGCGCATTCAGGTTTCCGCTGACGATGTTCGGCATAATGGAACTGTCAACCACGCGGAGATTTTCCACTCCATGGACCATTCCGGCCTCATTTACCACGGCCATGCCGTCCGTGCCCATCTTGCAGGTGCAGCTCGGGTGATAGGCGGTCTCCACCGTCTCGCGCACGAAGGCGTCGATCTCGGCGTCGGTTTTCACCTCGGGTCCCGGCGCAAGTTCCGCCCCGCGATAGGGATCGAAGCCGTTTTGGGCAAAAATCTCCCGTGTGAGCTTCACCCCGTCGCGCAGCTCCCGCCGGTCCTGTTCGGTTTCGCAATAGTTGGGCTGCAGGATCGGCGCATCGTCAATGTCGCCACTTTTGAGCGCCATATAGCCCCGGCTGGTCGAGCGCATCGGCCCGACATGCGCCTGATAACCGTGGCGGTCCGTCGGATTGCCGCCGTCATAGCGCACCGCCATGGGCAGGAAGTGATATTGCAGGTTCGGATGCTCGATGCCCGGCTCGCTGCGGATAAAGCCGCCCGCCTCGAAATGATTGCTGGCGCCGAGGCCTTTTTTGAACAGCATCCAGTCGAGCCCGACTTTCAGTTTCGCGAGCGGCGACATGACGTTGTAGAGCGTGATCGGCTGCGTGCATTCCTGCTGTACATAGAGCTCCAGATGATCCTGAAGATTCTGCCCGACGCCCGGCAGGTCCGCGACAACCGGAATATCAAAACGACGCAAATCATCCGCCGAGCCGATGCCGGAGATCATCAGAAGATGCGGGGAGTTGATGGCCCCGGCCGCCGAGATCACCTCTCGCGTGGCAAGGGCAGTCTGTTTCTGTCCATTGAGGATATATTCAACACCGGTCGCGCGTCCGCCCTCAAAAGTAAGGCGCCGTGTCTTCGCGCCTGTCAGAATGGTCAGGTTGCCGCGTCCGCGCGCCGGATCGAGATAGGCAAGCGACGTGCTCCATCTGAGGCCCCGGTGGACGGTCATGTCCATCCGGGCGACACCTTCCTGCTGAAAGCCGTTCATGTCATCGGAAAAGGGATAACCTGCCTGCTGCCCCGCCTCCATCCAGGCGTGATAGAGCGGATTATCGCACGGGCCGACGGAGACATGGAGCGGGCCATCGCCGCCGCGATAGTCATCGGCCCCGCGATCATACGTTTCCGCCTTTTTGAAATAAGGCAGGCAATCGGCGTAGGACCAGTTCTCCAGCCCCGGCAGCGCCGCCCAGCCGTCATAGTCGAGCGCATGGCCGCGCACATAGCACATCCCGTTGATCGCCGAGGAACCGCCAAGCGCCTTGCCCCGCGGCCAGTATATCTTGCGGCCGTTCAGATGTTCCTGCGGTTCGGTGTAATATTGCCAGGCGAGGCTGGCCGTATGCATAGGATAGCTTAAGGCAGAGGGCATGTGAATGCGCCAGTCCCACCACGGGGTCCGCGCCCCGGCTTCGAGCAGCAGCACGGACACCTCCGGCGCCTCGCTCAGGCGATTTGCCAGAACAGCCCCCGCCGATCCCGCGCCGATAATCACATAGTCATAGGCCTGTTTCGCCGTCATTCTTTTGTTCGGGTCCAATCAGTGAACTAAAACGGGAGTATACAGCCTCCCCCTCGCCCTCCTGTTTAGAGGGCGACACCGACTAAAACAAGCTCGCCATTGGATTTTATGCGGAACCGGGACTTTGCAGGCAGTCTTTGAGGGCCACGGCCGCCTCATCCAGCTCGGCCTCCGTATGGGCGTAGGAGAGCTGGAAACGAAGCCGCGCCTCTCCCTCCGGCACGACGGGAAAGCCGAAACCGGTGACGAAGATGCCGCGATTGAGAAGCTCGCCTGCCAGGCGGATGGCGGTTGCGGTTTCCCCGACTATCACCGGCACGACGGCACTGTCACCGGGCAGCGGCTTGAGGTCGAGGTTGTTCAGAAGCGCGCGGAACTTTGCCGCCTTCTCCTGCAGCGCCGTGACGCGATCCGGATTCTTCTCCAGCAACTCAAGCGATTTACGGCCCGCCGCCGCGACACTGGCGGGCAGCGCGTTGGAGAAGAGATGCGGACGGGATTTCTGGATCAATGTTTCGGTTACCGCTTTCGGACCGGCAACGAAGCCGCCCGTGCCCGCGCCAAGCGCCTTGCCGAGGGTGCCGGTGAAAATATCAATGCTGTCCATAACGCCGAAATGCTCCGCCGTCCCATGGCCGGTCTTGCCCATGACACCGAGGCCGTGACTGTCATCGAGCACGATCAGTGCGTCGTATTTTTTTGCGAGCGCGACGATCTGATCGAGCGGAGCAATATCCCCTTCCATGGAAAAGACGCCGTCGGTGACGATAATCCGCGAAGGGGCGTCGGCATGGACTTTCAGCTTTGCTTCCAGATCCGCCATATCGCTGTGTTTATAGACATCGCGGACGACATTTTTGGCCGTCGCGCGGATGCCGTCGATCAGGCTTGCATGATTAAGCTCATCGGAGAGGATGACGTCACCAGCTCCGCAGATCGCCGCAAAAAGTCCCGTATTCGCCGCCCAGCAGGAGGAATAGGTGAGCGCTGCCTCGGTTCCGTGAAAGCGCGCGAGATCGGCCTCCAGCAACTGATGCACATCCTGTGTGCCGCAGATAAAGCGCACGGACGCGGTGCTCGCCCCGTATTTCAGGAGGGCGTCCCGCGCCGCCTCGACAATTTCGGGATGGTTGGCGAAGCCAAGATAATCATTGGAGGAAAGAAGCGTCACCTCTCCCTTCTCCGCCAGTTGGATGCGGTCGCCGATGGGCCCTTCGATGGTTTTAAGGCGCTTGTAGGTGCCCGCTTGATCGGCCGCGAACAGATCGTCCGTCAGCCGTGAAAGAAGTGTATTGGTCATATCGGTAACCTTTGGTCTAGCGCCTGAAAATCAAGGACAATCTTGCCGCAGGCGCCTTCATCCATCAACTCGAAGCCATGGGCGAAGTCCGTTGCCGGCAGGACATGGGTGATCACCTTGTCGATCAGCTCCGGGTTTTTGAGCATAAAGGCCTCCACCTGATACCAGGTTTCATACATGCGCCGCCCGGTCACACCGATCAGGCTGACGCCCTTCATCACCACCTTGGCGCCGAGATCAAGCTCGACCGGGCCGCCGGGAATACCGAGAAGCGCGACCGTCGCCCCCGGCGCCGCAATATTGAGCGCGGCGTTGAGTGCAGTGCCGTTGCCGCTCACTTCGAGAACGACTTCCGGTCCATGCCCGCCCGTCAGGTCGAGAATTTTCTCATCGGCCTCCGGCTCGCGCGGATTGACGACGAGATCGAGATCAAGGCTCCGGGCGATGGCGGCGCGGGCCTGGTTCGGCTCCTGCAGCGCGACAGTCCGCGCGCCATGAGCTTTGGCAATCGCCGCCGCGAACAGCCCGATGGGACCGCCACCGACAATCAGCACATTCTTCGCTGTCACTTTCGCGGTCGCGACCATATGCATGGCGTTGCCGACCGGATCAAAGACGGCGGCATGGGTATCAGGGATGGCATCCGGCACGCGCCAGAGATTGCTCGCCGGGACTTCCACTTCTTCGGCGAAGGCGCCGGGGCGGTCGACGCCAATAATGCTTGTCTTCTCACAGATATGGGCATTGCCCGTGCGGCAGAAATGACATTCCCCACAGGCGATATGGCATTCCGCCGACACCCGGTCGCCGATGCTGTAGCCGGTGACGCCCTCCCCAATGGCGGAGATTCGTCCGACGAATTCATGGCCGATGGTCATCGGCGTCTTGATGCGCCCGGCGGACCAGCTATCCCAGCTATAAATATGATAGTCGGTGCCGCAGATCCCCGCGGCAATCACA
The DNA here is from genome assembly GCA_002706985.1 of Sneathiella sp. Lineage (GTDB taxonomy): Bacteria > Pseudomonadota > Alphaproteobacteria > Sneathiellales > Sneathiellaceae > Sneathiella. The sequence goes on from PAKP01000033.1 coordinate 25,142, forward strand.
TCGACTTTCACCATGCCACGGGCCGGTGCATCAAGGGGCTGCTTGGCGGCGGACCAGATACCGCGGGCCGCTTCGGTCTTGGCAATTGTGAACATGAGACACCTGTCTGTTGTACATTGGAATAAAATCCGCTATATTGTATTTCGTAAAATATATTGGATTTAATTCCTGTCAATCGGAAAAATGTCGGATCGTCTGAATAATCCCCCCGCCGTGGGGCAAACCATAAACCGCCTCCGCAAGGAGAAGCATCTCACGCTCGATCAGCTGGCAGCTGTCTGCGGCGTGTCGAAGTCCATGCTGTCCCAGATAGAGCGCAACGAGACAAACCCAACCCTTGCCACCGTCTGGCGGCTGGCGGAGGCGCTGGGCGAGACCATTGACGATATCGTGCGCGGCGAGGAACCCGGCCATAGTCTCACCGTGGTCAGCGGCGCCTCCGTCCCGATCCTGAATGACGCCAAGGGGCAATACAGCCTGAAGGTCCTGGGCCCGGCCAGCCTCGTCAATGATATGGAATGGTACGAAATTGACATGGCGGCGGGTGGCAAGATGACCTCCAGCCCCCATAATGCCCGAACGACGGAGCATCTGACCGTCTTCAGCGGCGAGTTCGAGGTCACCGCCGGAACGGAGATGAAAGCGGTTCGCGCCGGGGAAACCGCCCGCTACGCCGCCGATCAGCCCCATGAAATCCGCAATGTTGGCGAGACGAACGGCCGCGCCCTTCTCGTCGTCCTGATGGGCAAGCAACTCTGAGAGTGCGGCTCTTGCGTCTATAGAATCAGGATCGCGCGGAAATCATTGACATTGGTGCGGGTCGGTCCCGTCTTGATCAGATCACCAAGGGCGTCGAACAGGCTGTAGCTGTCATGACGCGCGAGATACTCCTTGGCGTCCAGCCCCGCCTCGGTGGCGCGTTTGAGCGTATCCGGGGTGATGATGGCGCCCGCGTTATCCTCGGTTCCGTCGATACCGTCAGTGTCGCAGGCAATCGCATAGACATCCGCCAGGCCATCCAGATGCACCGCGAGGGCGAGCAGGAATTCCGCATTGCGCCCGCCGCGCCCGGTATCGTCGCCGCCGCTCCTGACCGTCACGGTCGTCTCCCCGCCCGAGATAAGGACACAGGGTTTCGCCGCGGGCTGGTCATGGAATTTTACCTGCCGGGCCATGGCCGCCATGACGGCGGCGACATCCTTCGCCTCGCCTTCGATTGTATCGCCGAGGATGACCGGCGTGATGCTGTTCGAGGCGGCAATATCGGCGGCGGCGGCAAGCGACATCTGCGGGGTTGCGATCATTTCGGACCGGCTCTCCTTAAAGACCGGATGACTCGGCTCCGGCGTTTCGGAGGTCGGACTATTAAGATACGCGTCGATGGAAGGTGGAATCTCTATCCCGTATTTCTCCAGCACCGCGCGGGCATCGCGGGAGGTTGTCGCATCGGGCACGGTCGGACCCGAGGCAATCACCGCCGGATCATCGCCCGGCACGTCGGAGATCATGAGGGTGACGACTTTCGCCGGATGGGCGGCAACGGTGAGCCGCCCGCCCTTGATGGCGGAGAGATGCTTACGCAAGGTATTCATCTCGGTGATATTGGCGCCGGAGGCCAGCAAGGCCCTGGTGACCGCCTTTTTCTCCTCCAGTGTAATGCCCTCTCCGGGTTTCGCGAGTAGTGAGGAGCCGCCACCGGAAATCAGGCAAAGCACCAGATCATCCTCCGAGAGCCCCTTCAGCAGCGCGAGGATATCATCGGCGGCCTTCGCGCCCTCCGCATCGGGCACCGGATGCCCCGCTTCCACTACCTTGATATAATTAAGCGGCAGGCCATGTTCATAGCGGGTAATGACGAGCCCCTCAAGCGGTCCTTCCCAATAATCCTCGACTGCCTTTGCCATTGCCGCCGCGGCCTTGCCCGCGCCGATGACGATGGTTCGGCCCTTGGGCGGGGGCGGCAGGAATCCCGCCAGCGTCGACAGCGGATCGGCGGCACCGACCGCCGCCTTGAACAGGTTGTCCAGAAAATCCTTGGGCTCTTGTCGCACGTCACTCTCCCCGAAAAACAGCCTCCTGTTTAACGGAAAGTCGGCGCGGGCCCCAGCAAAATCTCAGCCCGGTTCGAGAATGTCGTCGGGATGGCGCTGCCCAGGGCGCTGCGGCAATCCGTCGGTGATCTCGTAATAATCCCCGGCGAATTCCGTGAAGATATGCATGGCGGTCGTCAGCTTCGTCGGCTCGTCCAGCGATCCCGGCGCGATCCCCATATTGCCGCCGGACTTGTAGGTCCAGAAGATGCTGGAACCGCATTTGTTGCAAAAGCCGCGCTTCGCCTCGTCCGAACTTTCATACCAAGTCAGCGTGTCATCCGCCGTGAACTCAAGATTCTCCGGCAGGCTCACGGTAAAGCCGTTGAGATAGCCCGCCGTCTGCCGGCATTGCTTGCAATGACAGACGACCACGGGGCGCAGCCGCTGATATATTTTGAACCTTATTCCGCCGCACAGACAGCCGCCCTCGGCTTCGGGCGTTTCATTCTCCCGGTTGCTCATCTTTCCTCCTCGGGTCAGGCGGCGACCACCTCGACCCGGCAATCATTGAAACAGGCGCCCTCGGACAGGTCCGCCTTGGTGGTGGGCGCAAGCGCCGAGACTGTCTGGTTGTTCGTTGTCGTCTTGAACCAGGAGCCCTTGGGCGAATATAGCACACCGGGACGCACATTTTCAGTGATTTTAAGCGGCAGGAAAACCTCGCCGAGATCGTTATAGATGCGGACCCGCATGCCGTCCTCAAGGCCGCGCGCGGCAGCATCCACGGGGTGCATCTCAAGATCGGGCGCATCGTCATTCGCCTTCACCCCGCCAAAGGTCGAGGTGATCATCTTGTTCGAGGACGGCGTGACGAGGGAGAGCGGCAGGCTGTCCGCTACCGGATGATATGTCGGCACCTCCTGCCCGAACTTGTCCAGAAGATAGGCGGATTTAAGCTCGATCCGGCCCGATGGCGTTGCGGGCGTCGCATTCAGGAACAGGATCGTATCCTCCCCGCCCCGCTCCATGGAGAGCGCCGTTCCGATCGGAATTTCACTGGGCCGGTAGCCTTTGAGGCGCGGATCGCTGCCGTCGATGGCATCGTCCATCAGATCCTTGTCACTGGCCTTGAAGATATCTTCGTTAAAGCCGAAACGCGCGGCGAGACGGCGGAAAATCTCCGTGTTGGGCAGCGATTCGCCGACCGGTGCGATCACCGGTTCCGCCCGCTGCAGATAGGGCTGGCCATAGGCACAGAAGATGTCGTCATGCTCGAAATGGGTGGCGGCGGGCAGGATAATATCGCAATATTTCATGCTGTCCGTCATCGCGACATCGCAGCCGACCGTGAAGATATCCTCCCGCTCAAGCCCCTGGCGCGTCACATTCTGGTCCGGCGAGACAACGATCGGGTTGTGGTTATAGATGAACAGCCCCTTCAGCGGGATATCGAGATCGTCTTCAACCAGATGCCGCCCGATATCGACGATATTGAGGGTCCGGGTCCCCTCCGGCACCAAATCCGGCCGTTGCAGCTTGGCCGGGGTTTTCGGGAACAGGTTCCCGGCGCCGCCGACGATGCCGCCGCCCGCCACGCCGAACTTTCCGGCAAGGGCGGGGAGAGCGAAAATGGCCCGGATGCCGTTGCCGCCGTTCTGGTTGCGCTCAAGCCCGTTGCCGACGGAAATCGCCGCCGGGCTGGTGTCTTTATAAAGCCTCGCAAAGGCGCGGATATCCGCAACCGGCACCCCGCTGAGATCGGAAGATTCCTCGATTGAAAATTTCCGGGCCTCCGCCATGAATTCCTCCGCCCCCTCGACATGCGCATCGATGAAGGCCGGATCGAACCCGCCTATCTTCTCCAGCTCGACCGCGATGGCCCAGGCGAGGATCAAATCCATGCCCGGCTTGACGGGGAGATACATATCCGCCTGCTCGGCAATCTTGATACGTTTCGGATCGACGACCACAAGCTTCGCCCCGTTCGCCTTCGCCTTCTTGATGATCGGGGCAAGATGGAGGTTGCAATAGGTGACATTGTTGCCCCAGACGACGATCAGCTTGGAATTGGCGCATTGCTCGGGCTGCATGGCGCCCGCGGTGCCGAAGGTGCCCATAAAGGCCTCCGATTTCACGCCGCCGCACATCGCCCGCCGGAACAGGAGCGTTGCGCCCAGCCGGTGGAAGAACCGGAGATCCATCGACCCCATCGCCAGCAGGCCATGCGGCCCGGCATAGTTATAGGGCATGATCGCCTGCGGCCCATGTTCCTCGATAATTGCCGAGAAGCGTTCATGGATGGTATCAAGCGCCTCATCCCAGGAAATCCTCGCGAATTTCTCCCCGCCTTTCGGACCAACGCGCTTCATCGGATGGCGAAGGCGGTTCTTGCCATGGACGAAATCGGGGTAATATCGTGCGACCTTGTTGCAGACAACGCCATTGGTCAGCGGATTGGCCGTGGAGCCACGCACCTTCGCGACCTGGCCATCCTCCACCGTGACGGTAAGGCTGCAGGTATCGGGGCAGTCGAGCGGGCAGACGCTGGCAAGTTCAACAGACATGACATTATCCTCTTATAAAAAGGCGAACTATTCTGAGTGTATAATCACGCAAAATTGGTTTGTTTAAAAGGGCCGGTTTTATCTAATTGCAGGGTCCAATTGGCGTATTTCACCATCAAACGGAAAGATGACGCCGCCCGCGAAAATAAGGTATAGTTAATAAAACAGAGGGAGGGTGGCATGACATTACCGGCAATCGGTGTGGCAGGTTGCGGCTCAATGGGCCTGCCGATGGCGCGGCAGTTACAGGGCGCCGGATTTGAGGTTTTCGGATATGACGTCCGGCCAGCGGAGGAATTCGGCTCTTTCGCAGGAAAAATGCAGGAGAGTGCCGCCGCCCTCGCTGCCCGCTGTCCCATCATTATTTCCGTCGTGCGCGACTGGTATCAGACGGAGGAGCTTTGCCTCGGCGAGAATGGCCTTTTCTCAAGATCAACAATTCCGGAAATTCTCATCATCTCCTCCACCCTGTCGCCAAAGCAGATTAACCGCCTGCGGGAGATGATCCCTGAGGAGACAATCCTGATCGATGCGCCCATGTCCGGGGCGCCCTATGGCGCCGAGACGGGCACCCTCACCTTCATGGTCGGCGGGGATGCCGAGGCGGTGCAGAAGCTGATGCCCGCCTTCAGGGTCATGGGCAATGAAATCAATCATCTCGGCGCTCTCGGTGCGGGCATGACCTGTAAGGTGCTCAACAACATGCTGGCGGCAACGTCCGTCATTGCCGTGCGGGAGGTGGTGAAGGCGGCCAAAGCCCTCGATTTTCCGCCCGACAAACTGCTGGAGGTCGCCAGCAGCAGCTCCGGCGCCACCTGGTTCGGCGACAATATGGAGAAAATCTCCTGGGCGAAGGAAGGCTATTCCATCATCAATACCATCGGCATTCTGGAAAAGGATGTGAATTCCCTGCTCGATGCGACGGGGGATTTCCCCGAACTCCGGATCAATGAGCTCGGCCGCGCAGTCATCGGGGAACTGCGCAACCTGACGCCGGTCACCGACGACTGAGCCCGTCATCCGTCCCTTTTATTCGCCGCTTCCCGTGCTATTCTGAGTGCAGCAAACGCATATCTGCCAGAGGAGAATTCATATGCTCATCCAGCTGCTGGTTGGAACGGGACTCATCATCGCCTGCGTGATCAATCATGCGGTCTGCCTGGAGTTGCTGCTCCGCCGCCTGAAGTCAATCGGGCCGAGGTGGGACCGGCGGCTACCGACCTACGGGCATATCGTCATCATGATCATTGTCGTGCTCGGCCTATTTGCCGCGCATACGATCGAGGCCTGGCTCTGGGCGATGTTCTACTGGGGAAGCGGCGAGCTTTCGGGCCTGCCGGAAGCGCTCTATTTCTCCACCGTCACCTTCACGACGCTGGGCTATGGCGATGTTATCCTGTCGGAGAAATGGAACCTCACGGCCTCATTGCAGGCGGTGAGCGGTATTCTCCTGTTCGGCTGGAGCACGGCCTTCCTGATCAATATCCGCGCCTTCTTCTGGAACAAATACGGCATCGATCATTATCAGGGATAGGGGCGTCCGGCAGAACGGAGCGCCGCGCCGACCTTAAAGACCGGCGCGGGCCAAATTATCAGTTTTCGGTGAGCATATGCACCGTGCGCTGCGGATAGGGAATGGAAATTCCTTCCTTGTCAAACGTCTGCTTGATCGCCTTGGTCAGCGCGAATTTCAGCGGGAAGTAATTTCCGTTGTCGCACCAGACGCGGACCGTGAAGTTCACGGAACTGTCGGCAAGCTCGATCACCTCAATCACATGGGCCGGTTCCTTGTGGGACCGCTCGTCTGCCTTGATCAGGCGATCGATGATGTCGCGCGCCTTGTCGATATCATCCTCATAGGCAATGCCGATCACCAGATCCATGCGCCGTGTCGGATGGAAGCTGTAGTTGCGAATGGCGCTGCCCCAGACCTGACCGTTGGGGATGAGAACCTGGATGTTATCGACCGTCGCGAGCTCCGTGGTGAAGAGGGTGATATTCTTGACCGTGCCGCCATGGCCGCCCGCTTCGACATAGTTGCCGACGCGCATCGGGCGGAAGATCAGCAGCATCACGCCACCCGCAACATTGCTGAGTGTGCCCTGCAGGGCGAGACCGATGGCAAGGCCCGCGGCACCGAGAACGGCAATCAGGCTGGCGGTCTGCACGCCGAACTGCGCCAGCACCAGCAGCAGGGTGATCGCGAGAATCGCAAAACGGGCGAAGTTACAAAGGAACTGGCTGACCGTCGGATCAATGCCCCGCTTGTCCATGACTTTCTGAAGAACCTTCGGCACCTGCTTGGAGATGATGTTGCCGATGATCAGAATGATGATCGCGCCGATCACATCAAGACCATATTCGGTGGCGATCAGGACGATCTCGTCCGCGACTGTTTCTATATCCATATTACCCTCTTTGCCGCTGAAAACTCATCTGCGGCGTAAAAAAACTGGTTAACCGGCCCCCATACTAGGAAACCGGGGGCGGCTTGAAAAGGAGGAAAAGCAAAGACTTTTCCATGCAGGGCCTGTTAACCAATATTCGCATATTCCCTTGACATTAACGCCATTGGCGCGCATATGTGCGCTGCACAATACCTGTATGGTATTTGCATTCGGTGCCGGCGGCATGACGCTGCTGAAACCAACATCGGGTATATGAACAGTATTTCCACAGCGCCCCGGCGCTGCTGACAGCCGGTCCCTCGCAAGTGTCCCGGCGTTAAGGTCAAGGAGACGCGGTTCTCACCTTATTTGGCCTTAACTGTTGCCCCGCACCAAGCGGCGACACTGTATTTGTTTTGTGAGGACTATTAGAAGAATGACCGAATTTACAGAGCTCAACCTGGTTGGGCCGCTTTTGCGTGCGATCGAAAAACAGGGCTTTTCCGAGCCGACGCAAATCCAGTCCCGGGCGATCCCGGCGCTGATGGATGGTGCCGACCTGATGGGCGTTGCCGAAACCGGCGGCGGCAAGACCGCGGCCTTCGTGCTGCCGCTCCTGCAGCGGCTTCAGCATGAACGGCGCAAACCAAAACCAAATAAACCGACGGCTGTGATCCTTGCACCGACCCGCGAACTGGCGATGCAGATCGGCCTTTGTATCCGTGTATTCACGCGCGGCATGAAGCTGTTCCACACGGTTGTCTATGGCGGCGCGCCCTATGGCCCGCAGCTGCAGCAGCTCTCGCGCGGGGTCGATATTCTTGTCGCAACCCCTGGCCGTCTGCTCGATCATATGAAGCGGGGCACGGTCCAGCTCGATAATGTGGAGACCATCATTCTTGATGAGGCCGACCGCATGCTCGACATGGGCTTTATCGAGGATGTCACCTTCATTACCGACAAGCTCCCCGAAGAGCATCAGACCGTCATGTTCTCCGCGACCATGAGCCCGGCCATCCGTAAATTGTCCGAAAAACTGCTGACAAATCCGGAATTTGTCGAGATTGCGCGCAAGACGGCCGTCGCCGAGGGCGTCGATCATTCCGTCCTGATGGTCCGTGGGCATGACAAGAAAGACCTGCTCATGCATCTGCTGGCAGATCCGGCGAAAGAACGTGTCATCGTTTTCGTACGCACAAAGGCGACCGCCGATACTCTCGCGACCGAGATCGAGACGGCAGTGGAAGGCATTAAAACCGCCGCCATTCACGGCGACCTCAACCAGCGGGCCCGGGAACGCACCCTCCGCTCCTTCAAGAACGGCCGCTTCTCCGTGCTCGTCGCCACCGATGTCGCCGCCCGCGGTATCGATGTGAACGCCATTACCCATGTCATCAATTACGACCTGCCGATGGAGGCCGAGAATTATATCCATCGTGTTGGCCGTACCGGGCGCGCCGGGGCAACCGGCATCGCCATCTCGATTTGTGAACCGCGCGAACGTAATTTGCTTCGGAACATAGAACAGATCATCAAGCAAAAGGTCCGTATAGATGAAGATCACCCCTTCCCCGCTCCTGCGTCCAAGCCAGAACAGAAGAAGCATCGTCCGGGACGAAAGGGACGTCCGGCTCGCGCTCAGGATGACAAAAAACCGACGGCTGATGTTAAACCATTTCGCAAGCGTCCGAAGAATACCGTCAGTAAGAATAAAGGTAAGCCGGGATTTAAGTCTCGCAAGTCCGCGAACCCGGCTGCAAATGCGCAGAATAAACGTCCAGATGCTCGCAAGCAGAAATTTAAGCGGGCTAGCTGATTACCCGTTTCAGTAAAGATTCTCAAGAACAAGAGGGAGGCCAACGCAAGTTCGCCTCCCTTTCTTATGCGTGGGAGGCGCCATAATAAAGGCCGACCGTATGGCGGGCCTCCGCAAAGAAGAGCCAGCGTTCGGTCACGATCCCGATCGCCATCACGATCACCGCAAGAAGGGAGGCGGCAATCAATCCGATGCCGCCGAGATAAAGCCCTACAAGAATCAGTATGACCGGCAGGATGAAGCCTGCGCCAAGCGCGATCTTCCGAAGCGCCGCCGCATGCTTGCGCGCAATCTGGAACCCCATTTCCTTCATCAGATAATTGGCCTCCGTATGCGGCGCCTCGAACAGTTTGACGCTGCCGAACTCACCAAGGCCCGTCGCGCTCTCCGGCGTGGAGATGCTTTTGGTACTGTCGAGGAAACGCCAATAAGCGACCTTCCAGATCAGCGCAGCGACAAGCGCCGCGACTGCCAACAGGATAACAAGGGTTGCCGCATAACCAAAGGCGACGAGCAGGCTGTTCAGCAGGACCGAGCCGGTCATCAGGGCGAGCAGAAGATAGCCCATCGGCACATAGCCGTTGGACCAGGCATGAACCGGTTTCAGGCTGGCATAGATCATGGCCGTGCAATAGACGGTGACGATACAGGCAAAAATGCCGACCCCCCCGACAAGCGCCATCACACCCGGCAGAAGATCCGGAAAGAACAGATGATGCAGGCCGTAGAGCCCGGTCGGCAGGAAGGTGAAAATGGCCATCACCCCTTCGCGGCTGAGCCAGGAGGAGCGCCATTGTGTCAGCGCGCGCCAGGCCCGCTCCGGATGACCGAGATGAAAGGTCGAGGACAGCAGCCCGGCCGTAATCAGGACATAGCTGAGGGCATAACCGGCGAAGGCCAGCCAAAAATCCGCCGGGAACAGGCCGCCGATGGTCGCGGCGATAAGAAGGGCGAGCAAGCCATAGCCGGCGCCCGATGCGGTCGTGAAAAATATAACGGATTTCGCTGGATGCATTGCTGTTTAACTCACGCGGAAAGAAATCTGTCGACCCAGCGGGCAATCACCCCGGCGGAGCTGTCGGAGACGGGCATCAGTTCCGGGGCTGTCTGCCCCTCCCCGCCCTGCTTTTTCGGCCGCGGCGGCAGGTATTTATTGGTCGGGCGGCATTCCTGCTCCGGCATCAGGTCATAGCCGCCCCGGCTCGCGACAAGGCGGCTGACATCCGAGTCCGGATCGCCAAGGTCGCCAAAAGACCGCGCGCCCACCGGACAGGTCGACACACAGGCCGGAACGCGGCTTTCCTCGGGCAGGTTCGGGTTGTAGATTTTATCGACGCAGAGCGTGCATTTCTTCATCACGCCCGCATCCTCGTCATATTCCCGCGCGCCATAAGGGCAGGCCCAGGAACAGAGTTTGCAGCCGATGCAGTGATCCGCATTCACAAGCACGATGCCGTCTTCTTCCCGCTTGTAGGAGGCGCCGGTCGGGCAGACAGTCACGCAGGGCGCGTCATCGCAATGCAGGCAGCTTTTCGGGAAATTGACCGTGCGGCCACCGGTTTCCTCATTCTCCACCTCGAAACTGTGGATGCGGTTGAACCACACCCCGGTCGGATCGGCGCCATAAGGGTCCGTATCGGTCATCGGGGCAGAATGACCGCCGCTGTTCCATTCCTTGCAGTTGACGGCGCAGGCATGACAGCCGACACAGATATCGAGATCGATAACAAGGCCGAGCTTTTTCTTCGGGGGTTCCTTGGGGAGCGACGTCATTCTTTTTCCTTCTTGTGTCGTTCGGTGGTCTGGTTGCCATGGCCGGGCGCAATGCCGGTAGCTCCAGCCGCATTTTCCGCGCGGTTGCCGATCCAGTCCTTCATGGCGACCGGCGCGAGAGAACTTTCCTCGCCCTTCAAATCCGCGCCGTAACGCAGTATGTCCGGCGGGGCGTCAAGATCGGCGGGGCCTTGCGCATCGTACATCGGCTCTGTCTCGCCGAATTCAGCGGCGGCGCATTTCTCGATATTGACGCGGAGATCGTACCAGGCGGCCTGCCCCGTCACCGGATCGGAGTTGGAGTAGCGATAGCCATCCTCGCGCGGGGGCAGAAGTTCGGAAATGATATGGTTGAGCAGGAAGCCTTTGGTTGCTTCCGGCGCGCCTTCTTTCAGGTTCCAGGCCCCCTTGCGCTTGCCGATGGCATTCCAGGTCCAGATGGTGTTGCGGTTGACCCCGCGCATCAGCTTTGCCTGCGCCTTGACCCGGCCATGGGGCGAGTTGATCCAGACCCAGTCACCATCGGCGATGTCCTTTTCCCGCGCCATATCCGCATGCAGGAAGATCGGGTTGCGGGCCGTGATCTGACGCAGCCAGGCGTTCTGGCTACCCCAGCTATGGTACATATGCATCGGACGTTGCGTCACCGCATGCAGCGGATAGCCCGGTCCCTTGTCGATATCCGCATCGGCAAATGGCGCATACCAGAGCGGCAGCGGATCGAAGAAATCCGCGACGCGCCCGCGCAAATGATCGGGCGGCTGCCGACGGCCATGACCTTCGGCGGCGAGACGGAATTTCTGCATCGTTTCGGAGTATATCTCCATCACCACAGGCCCCGGCATGGCGAGCCAGCCCATATGGACGGCCTCCTCCAGATAGGATTTGTTGGCGAACTTATAATAGGACTGCTCGGGCGTGAACTTCTTCTCCCAGAAGCAACCGTTCGCGATATAGGCGTCGAGCTGCGCCTCATTCGCCGCGCCGCGCCCCTGCCCTGATCCGTCCTCTCCGCGCCAGCCGCCCAGCGGGCCGATGTCCGGCGTGCGTTCATGATGGACGATATAGTCGGAATAGCCGCCCGGATAGAGCGCCGATCCATCCTCCGTGACGAAGCCCGGCAGCGACAGCCGCACCCCGAGGTCGAGCATCACATCCTGAAACGGACGGACATCGCGGCCCGGTGCCAGAATGGGCTGACGAATGGCATCGGCCGCGCCATGGGCGGAGGAAATCGGCCGGTCCAGCAGCGAGATGCAGTCCCAGCGTTCCAGATAGGTGGTGTCCGGCAGTACCAGATCGGCAAAGGCCACCGTCTCGGAATGATAGGCGTCGGAATAGATGAATTTCGGAATTTTATAGCTGCCGTCCGGCTTCTTGTCCGTCAGATAGCGGATGGTGTCCGGCACATTCATCGAGCTGTTCCAGCCCATATTGGCCATATACATGAACAGCACGTCAATTTCCTGCGGCTCCCCCGCCCAGGCGTTATGGATGACGCTGTGCATGAGGCCGTGAGCCGACAGCGGATATTCCCAGCTATAGGCCTTGTCGATGCGCTTCGGGTTTCCGGCCTCATCAACCAGCAGATCCTCCGGTCCCTTCGGGAAACCAAGCGGCATGCCATCGAGCGGTGTATTCGCCGCCGTCTCCTGCCCCGCAGGGAGCGGTCCGGGGGGACAGGGTTTCGGATAGGGCGGTTTGTGCCGGAAGCCGCCCGGCACATCGATGCTGCCGATCAGCATCTGCAAAAGATGAATGGCACGGCAGGTGTGAAAGCCATTGGAATGGGCAGAAATGCCGCGCATGGCGTGCATGGAGACCGGACGGCCAATCATTTTCTGCTGCGGCCGGCCGGCCCAGTCCGTCCAGGGAATATCGAGGGTAATTTCCTGTTCGAACGCGGCCTCGGCGATCTCGGCGGCGATCCGGCGAATTGTCTTCGCCTCGATCCCCACCCGTGCCGCCACGGCGTCGGGATTATATTCCTCGGAAAGATATCGTTCGGCCATCAGTTGAAAGGCCGGAACCGCCGTCTGCCCAGACGGCAGGGTATAGCTGCCGACAAGGACAGGATCCGCCTTTCGATCACTGAGCGGCAGGAGTTTTCCATCCGGTGTCGCGACCAGCGGCGTGCCCGTCGCGTTACGTGCAAACAACCCGTGCTCCGCCTCGCCTTCCGCCTGAACCACCAACCAGGAGGCGTTGGTATAGCGCTTCAAATACTCCCAGTCGATCTTCTCGGCACGGAGTAACTCGTGAATGATCGCCATCACGAACAGACCGTCCGTGCCGGGCGTAATCCCGAGCCATTCATCGGCAATGGAGGAATAGCCGCTGCGCACAGGATTGACGGAGACGAATTTGGCATCACCCCGGGTCTTCAGCTTACCAAGGCCCATCTTGATGGGGTTGGAATCATGATCCTCGGCCACGCCGAACATCAGAAAATATTTCGTGAGATCCCAGTCCGGCTCGCCGAATTCCCAGAATGATCCGCCGATGCTGTAAAGGCCCGCCGCCGCCATATTGACTGAACAGAAACCGCCATGGGCGGCGAAATTGCGGGTACCGAACTGCTTGGCCCACCAGCCGGTGAAGCTCTGGGACTGATCCCGTCCGGTGAAGAAGGCGAGCCTTGCGGGATCGTCGCCCCGCACTTCCTGAAGCCAGCCGGTCGCGAGCTCAAGCGCCTCATCCCATTCGATTTCCTTGAATTTTCCCTCGCCCCGCTCGCCAACGCGCAGGAGAGGCTTTTTGAGTTTTGCCGGAGAATTCTGCTGCATGATCCCGGCGGATCCCTTGGCGCAGAGGACCCCCCGGTTCACCGGATGATCGGGGTTTCCCTCGATATAGCGGACCTTGTTATCTTTCAGATGAACCTTTATCCCGCATCGGCAGGCGCACATATAGCAGGTTGTGAATTTCACTTCGTCGGATACAACGGGCGAAGTGTCCACGCGTGGATCACGCGCGGCGATTCCGTCTTTCATATGTAATAGCTCCCCAGCTACTTGATCCGGCTTTCACCGGAAGTACTCACGAATATCGTTACCCGATTTCGCGGGGGGATGTCGATAGGGAAATCAAAATATAGTGCAATCGGGAAGATTTAACCGCGAAATATCTCCAGATTCTCGCGGAGCAGCGCCCGGCCCTGCTGCACCCTTTTGCGGACATTGTCATTGGAGATTCCGAGTTTGCGGGCAATCGTCTCATATTCTTCCCCCTGCACCAGACGGAGGACGACCGGACCGCGCAGCCGGTCGGGCAGGTCCTCGATCGCTTCGCGCAGACGCAAGCCAAGCTCCGAATTCAGCAGGTTACCTTCGGGCGTCAGTTGCCGCGTCTCATAGGCGGAAAGATCGATGGCGCTGATTTCCTTGACCTTGTCATAAAGTTTTTTCAGCCGCTTGTTGGCCCGGTGCTTGTCGATGCAGATGTTATGGAGCAATCGCGCGAACCAGGCCCGCTCGTTGCTGATCTGGGCGGCATGGTCCGCATATTTCTCATAGGCGCGGATGGTGGCATCGCTGAAGGCATCCTCGGCATCCGCCGCGCTGATATTCATCCAGATCATACTGAGACGTATCAAATACTCCTTATGGGAGTGCCACGCTTCCCAGAACTCGTCTGCGCTTGACGCCTCTTCTTCCGATGACACAGCTTTTACAGGGACATCGTCGGCCTCATCCTCTGTGTCCGTGATTTTGAAATTTGATGGATAGTTCGGTGAAATTTCCGGAAAGGGAAGACGGCGATCTGGACCATATTTATAGGTTTTAAAATCGGGTTTAGATTGTGTTTCTTGCCTGAGCGGATTCACGATATCCCCCTAGTAAATTTTAATTTCTGGAAAAAAAACTAACTAAAAGGGCTGTGCCGTCTGGTTGTGCCGCCCGTCGATGATTTCTATTTGGGCAGCTTTATGCACTTTTATAGTGTCTTTTTTGTTTTTTATATATTTAATACGTGCGTATGTCGTATTAAATATTGTTACAAAAATTCAAAAATAAAAATAGAATAGATAGCGCATACTTAAATTCATAGTTGCAATAAATTTCCAAATATATATTTATAATTGTATTGATACTTAAATATTTAAATAATGGACTTATAATAATGGCTAATTCACAATCAGATGATCAAATACAAAACTCCGTCCTTGCAACAAATGAGATACTTTTAGGAAGTTCAACTGCAAAATCTATGGCAATCATGTATCTTAATCTTGCCCAGGCGGCCGGCATGGCGTCCCAGAACGCGGTTACCAATCAGCAGCATCTCAATATTCTCGGGGCTGCCGCCGTCGCCGCGGGAACGAGCGGGCTGCTCCGGAACGGATTTGCCGACCAGATTGAAAATCTGACCCCGACAGAGCGTCTCGACTATCTCCAAAAGCTGATGACCCTTGCGACCAATCCGTCTGCTGCTCCGGCCGCAACCGACAGTTCAAGTGGTTCGAACACGGCGTCTGGCACTGACAGCAAGACCACTTCGGATAGCACGGACAAACCGGCATCGGGCACAAGTTCGGAGACAAAGACTTCAGACAGCAGCAAGTCCGAAACACCGTCGTCTTCTACAACCCCCTAAATCACTTTAACAACTTTAGGTAATCATTCATCTGGCATATTTTTAATGGATCATTCTCATGGCAACAACTTCATCCGGGGGCGATAGTTCTTCCTCTTCCCCCGCTCCCGCTAAAATCGAGGACTCGGCAACCTTCGCGATGGGTCTCCTCTATCAGTTTGCCGCCCATTCATCGGGCCTCGCGCTCGAAAATGCGACAGCAAACTCGAACATGATGAACAGCGTCACCAACGCCGGTGCCGCCGCTCTCACCGCCCTCAAAAACGCCGAGGCCGTCTCGATCAGCGCGCAGAAGGCGACGATCGGCGAATCCTACAACGCGCAGACTGCGGCCATTACCCAGGCCCTGAATGCCCAGACCCAGGCGGCCACATCCAGCCTGAATGCGGTCACAAGCGCCGGCGGCACTGCGCTTGCCGCCCAGACAAGTCAGGAAATTGCGGGCATCACCGCCGATGCCGTTGCGGCCACCGCTGCCGCCATGGATAAAATCGTCCAACAGATGGGCGGATAACAACAGGGAGCAAGGAGGAGTTCGCTCCGCCTTGCGCCTCTCTCAAGCCCTGCTTGCAAATACAGGTCTAGTCCGAAAGACCCTGATTTTTGGCCCCTTCTGCCGGTTTAATCACAAAAATAAAATGGCACTCTTTTCTGCCAGGCCGGATATCCGCCGCAATGAAGACTGCACGGCCTTATTCCCGGAATTCCGCCGGTTTCATCCCTGCCCCGGCACGGGGCCGCATACGGGATCATTCCGCCAAGTCTCAAGGCGTTTGAGAGTTTTCGCAACGGCGGCAAGAAAATCTCACCGATGCGTCACATAATCTCACGCCCCGGCGTCTTCTGCATATTGAAAGAGGATGCATAGCCTCTCTCAATCAACGCTGACAGGAATGAAAGAGGATTAGTCAATGGCAAACGACACACCCGTCAATAGCCAAATTACCGATGCCGTTACCCAGTCCAACATGATGGTGATCGGCGGTGCGCCGGCGCAATCCATGGGGACGGTCTATCAGATGATGGCCCAGGCCGTCGGTGTGTCCATGCAGAACGCGGTCGCCAACCAGCACAGCATGAACACCATCGACAACGCCATCGTCAGCCAGGGGGTCGCCATGCTTTACAGCATGGATACCTCCCTCGAGGCGAAGGCCTCACAGGAGATCCTGTCCGGAAATGTGAACGCAGAAATAGTCTCCGCGCTTCAGGCTATCATCGTTGAATTGAAGAAAGCGCAAACAGCACAGAAGTCACAAACCTAATTTTATTAACAGGAAAGAGTTCCTGAGACTTTTAAAGGAGAATGACCCATGCCAGGGGATACACCAGTCAATGCCCAGATAACCGATTCCGTTACCCAAGCCAATGTCAGCATTCTGGGAGATGCGCCCGCCATTGCCATGGCCAATGCCTATCAGGTTTTTGCCCAGGTCGTCGGCGCGAGCATGCAGAATGCTGTTTCGAACCAACAGGGAGCCAACTCGGTTGACCTCGCGGTGACAACGCAGGGAACGAATGTTCTCTACGCCATGTCAACGGCGACCGATTCCAAGGCAACCTCGGAGATTCTAGGCGGTAACCCGGTCGCAGAAGCCCTCACCTCACTACAGGCCGCCGCGAAAGCATTCTAGGCGGTTTTTTACCAAGGACATGAAAGATAAAGGAGTTAGATAATGGCGGATAATACTTGGATGAACAGCCAGATCACCGATTCGGTCACCCAGACGAACGTCAAGGTGCTGGGCGATGCCCCGGCGGAATCAATGGGCATGCTGTACCAGATGCTGGCACAGTCCACAGGTATGTCGATGCAGAATATGGTCGCCAACCAGCAGCATAAGAATTCAATCGATTCGGCTGTAGTCACCGGTGCGGTCAGCCTGCTTTACACGCTTGATGTGGCAGCGGAAGGCAAATCCACTCAGGAAATCCTGAGCGGTAACCCTGTCGCCGAAACCATGGCGTCCCTGAAAGGTGTCCTGTCGAGCTTTCGCCAGGAGAACCCGAACGCCCCAAAATTCAACACATAACCCCGCTGCCTGAGAACAGCTTCATTCTCACCGGTATATCGAATATTGCGCCTTTGTCGCCCAGGGTGGCAGATGCGTAGTATTCGACCCGGCGGCCGCATCGATCGCAACAGGATAAGCCCATGACCGCAACCAAGACATCGGAACAGACAAAATCGGTGAACAGTCAGATCACCGATGCCATCACCCAGACGAATGTAATGAATCTCGGCCTTGCGCCGGCACAATCACTGGGCACCCTTTACCAGACCACGGCGCAGGCCGTGGGCACCGCCATGCAGAACGCGGTGGCAAACCAGCAGAATAATTACAGCCTCAGCCTCGCCTCAACGGCGCAGAATTTGCAATCGTTGCTGGCACTCTCCTCGGCGACAGCCGGACGCAGCACGGCAGGCGTGCTAAACCAAACACGCTATCCGCTGACCACCCACCACTTCCACCATAACAGCCATGCGGGACACCCGGCCTCTCGTCCGGCGTCAGCAACACCGCCCCATGCCCCGCCGCAGACACCGCTGAAGCCATAGCGTCCCGATAAGATCGTACCACCCGGACAACCCAGAAGGACAACAGGAGAGCGGCAATGCCATCAGAGTCATTTGTAAACAGCCAGATAACGGGTTCCATCGCGCAGACGAATCTAAGCGTTCTGGGGGATGCCCCATCCGAGGCAATGGCCATTCTGTACCAGCAGATGGCCCACTCAGTCGGGCTCGCGCTTCAGAACGTCATCGCGCAACAGCAACATAGCTATTCGATACATAACGCCATTACCATCGCAGCATCCAAGCAGCTGCTGAGTTCCGATCCGGCCGCGGCGGCGAAGGCCTCGCAGGATCTGATCGCCGGCAGCGCCATACCGGAAAACCTCGCCGCCCTCCAGGCGGTGGTCAATGAACTCGGGAAGAAGTAGGACAGCCCTCTCGCAGGCGACGGCAACGGATTTGAAACGACAACGGAAAGCTGAGGCATGATGGCACGGTAAAAACATTCAATCGAGGACGTTCAGTCTCATGGAACGCAAAAGTTATACTCAGCAGGAGATCAAAATGATCCTTCAGGAACTGGCCGACGGCCGACCAATAGAGGAGACGGCAAAGGCCCATGATGTGTCCCGGGCGACACTCTATCGCTGGAAAAAACGGGCCGAGCAGAGCGGCGCGCAGGAAATCAGCCGCCTCAAAAAAGTCGACGAGGAGAACCAGCGTCTGAAATCACTCCTCGCCGAGGCCGCCCTTGAAATACAGGCGCTCAAGGAACAGCTGAAGCAGCGCGGCTGACCTTACCAACCGGCGAAGGCGAATAACCCGCCTCCGTCCGCCAATTACGTTATTTGCCTGCCGTCTAAAAAGTGATAAATACGTATATTAATTCATTCTATACGAGATTTTTTATTGTAAATTTTTTTGTGTGCGTACCAAAAGGGCCTTGATCCTAATTTGCGGATTAAGAACATATATACATGATGTTACAAGCAATGATAGACGAAAGCCAAGACGCGAAAACCGGTATCTATGTTCTCGCCGGTTATATTGCTAGTTCACAAAATTGGAGCAAATTAACAAAGGAATGGGAAGAGCTTCTACCATTAACGTATAAAGGCAAAAGTGGAAAATATCGTTTTAAAATGGCGGAAATGGCACAAAACAAAGAGAGAATGTGTCACGTACCCGCGTTTTACCGGGTAATTGAGAAATATGTACAAGCCTCTATTTCAGTTAAAATAAATATAAATGACCTAGCACTCGTACAAAAAAGAATTCTTGTACCTAGCATGGATATTGATTGGGACAAATATGCTAGTCCATATATCGTAGCTTTTCGTTGCCTCATGGACATTTTTCATACGGCAAGAAATGACATGATTGAATTTTTTCCAAAAAATCAAAAAATTGATTTCTTTTTTGATGATAACTCAGAAAAAGAGGTGATCATTGAAATGTGGGATAACTACATTAAGAACCGCTCGGAAAAAGTCCGAGAATTCTATGGCTCTCTTCCTCATTTTAAGAACGACGAAGAATTCTTACCACTGCAAACAGCAGATTTTTGGGCTTGGTGGGTTCGGAAATGGTATAAAGAAAATACACCAGAAAAAGTGCAAAAATGGGGTTTTGAAGATTTTAAGCCTAACAAAAAAAGAAAGTACTTAAGAATAGAAATAGTTATAAATCAAGATGATTTAATGGAAAACATGATCAAACTCATACGAAGTTTTATCGGACCTGAAAAGCCAATAATTGATCTGCGCGGATTAGATTCCTTATCATAGCTAGCCCCAATCGCCCATTGATCGGCAACAAGATGCCTGTATAAAGGGGTATGTCGCGTAACCCTGTACAGATTCTCACTTCCGTTTTCGGCTACCCCGCGTTCCGGGGGGACCAGGCCGACATTATCGATCATATCATTGCCAAGCGGGATGCTCTCGTTCTCATGCCGACGGGCGGCGGCAAGTCGCTCTGCTACCAGATCCCGGCGCTCTGCATGGAGGGAACGGCCATCGTCATTTCGCCGCTGATCGCCCTGATGCAGAACCAGGTGGAGACACTGCAACAGCTCGGCATCGCGGCGGCGGCGCTTAATTCAGCCCATAGCCCGGAGGAACAGGAAAGGGTCCGGACCGCCTTCCTGAACGGGGAGCTGAAACTTCTCTATATCGCGCCCGAGCGGCTGTTCGCGGGCGGCTTTCTCGACCTTGTCTCACGATGCGAGATTTCTCTCTTCGCGATTGACGAGGCGCATTGCGTCTCGCAATGGGGCCATGATTTCCGCCCGGAATATCTCCGCCTCGCCGTCCTGCACGAAAAATTCCCGAATGTGCCGCGGCTCGCCCTCACCGCCACGGCAGACGAACCGACGGAGAAGGATATTGTCGAGCGGCTGGGGCTTTCCTTCGGCAGGACGTTCCGTGCTGGGTTCGACCGGCCGAATATCTGCTATCGCCTGACAACCAAGACCAACGGCACATCGCAGTTGCTCAATTTCATCAAGAGCGAACACAACGACGATGCGGGGATCGTCTATTGCATGTCCCGGAAAAAGGTGGAGCAGGTTGCCGCCAAGATTGCCGCGACGGGGCGCATCGCGCTTCCCTATCACGCCGGGCTGGAGCCGGAAACGCGGCAGGCAACGCAGGCGCGTTTCCTGAAGGAAGACGCGGTGATCATCGTCGCGACCATCGCCTTCGGCATGGGGATCGACAAGCCGGATGTGCGGTTCGTCGCGCATCTGGATTTGCCAAAGAATATGGAGAGCTATTATCAGGAGACGGGCCGCGCCGGACGCGACGGCCTGCCCGCCGATGCCTGGCTTGCCTACGGCCTTCAGGATGTGGCGAAACTCAAGTTCCTGATGCAGAACCCGGACAAGACCCTCGCCCGGCAGCAGCTGGACCGCACAAAGCTCGAATCCCTGCTGCAGTTCTGCGAGAGCGCACTTTGCCGCCGCCATCTGATCCTCAAATATTTCGGAGAGGACCCGCCCGAGACCTGCGGCAACTGCGACAACTGCCTGGAACCGGCCGATCTTTTCGATGCCACGGAAGCGGCGCAGATGGCCCTCTCCTGTATATACAGGAGTGGCGAGATGTTCGGCGCGGGGCATATCATCGACATCCTGGTCGGGGCGGAAACCGAGAAAATCCGCAAATTCGGCCATGACCGCCTCAGCACCTACGGCATGGGCAAGGGAATCTCCCGCCCGGACTGGCAATCGATCTTCCGCCAGCTTCTCGCCCATGGGCTGCTCAATGTCGATATGGAGGGGTATGGCGGCCTGTCACTGGACGAGAGCTGCCGCCCGGTCCTCAAAGGGGACGTGACGCTGGAGCTGAAGAAGAGCCCGGCGCGGCCGAAGGGCGAGAAGTCGACGGCGAGACAGTCCCGCAATTTCGCCAATGCCCATGAGGAGGCGCTGTTCAATCTTTTGAAGTCCGTCCGCCTCACCCTTGCGAAAGAGCAGAACGTCCCGCCCTATGTTATTTTCCATGACCGGACGTTGATCGAGATGGCAGCGCTCAAGCCCCAGTCGCTCTCGGCCTTCGGGGAGTTGCAGGGCGTCGGCCGCAGCAAGCTGGAGAAATACGGCGCGACCTTCCTGAAGGCGATCGACGACGGCGCGGCCTGATCCCGACGAAGACCGGCCACAAATATGACACCTTCACGGGTTGTCATGGAGAATTCCGGCAACATATTCTATTATTCATGCCTGTTCTCCGAAAATGACGGACGGAGCCCGATGATCAAACTCGACATAAATGGGACGATGCACGAACTGGAGGTGGAGGAGGATACCCCGCTCCTCTGGGCCCTGCGCGATACTGCGAAGCTGACCGGCACCAAATATGGCTGCGGCATTTCCGCCTGCGGTGCCTGTACCGTTCATGTGGATGGCGAGGCGGTACGCTCCTGCGGTTATCTCGCTGTGGATGCAGTAGGCACAAAAATCACGACAATCGAAGGCATGGCGACGGATAAGCTGCATCCGGTGCAGCAGGCCTGGATCGACGAGCAGGTGCCGCAATGCGGATATTGCCAGTCGGGCCTGATCATGGCGGTCTCCGCCTTCCTGCGCGATAACCCTTCCCCAAGCGATGCCGAGATTGCAGAGAACATCACCAATATCTGCCGCTGTGGCACTTATCCGCGTATCCGCAAGGCGATCCGCCGCGCGATTGAACTGCAAGGCGGGACCCAATGAGCAATTTCAAGCTTACGCGGCGCAATTTCATGGTGGCGGGCGCTCTCGTCGGCGGCGGTCTCGCCGTTGGGTGCAGCTTCGATGGCAATCACAAGGACAGCGCCGCCCTCCGCGCCACAACAGATGAAGGGGAAATCGCCCTCAATGCCTGGGTCAAGGTCGATCAGGACGGCAAGGTCACGGTCGCCATTCCCCGCTCGGAAATGGGACAGGGTGTCTATACGGCGCTTGCCATGTTGGTCGCCGAGGAAATGGATGTCTATTTCGCCGATGTCACCGCTGAACAGTCGCCGGTCGATGATGTCTATGCGAATATCACCCTGATACAGGATTCGCTGCCCTTCAATGATGGCTATCATAAGGGCGAGGATACCATCGGCGCCTGGGCCATGGAGAAAGTCGGCCGCCTGCTCGGCGTTCAGGTCACCGGCGGCACTGTAAATACGACGGGGTCCTTTATATTTGAAGTTGAGCGGGTGGGTTCTGAGACCATGCTCGCACAGATTGTACAAATGGTTTCCGACGCGCAGCGTTCACGAGCACCCATACAGAAACTTGTTGATGCTGTTTCTGCTTGGTTTGTTCCAGCCGTGATTGTTATAGCGGTAATTTCATTCGTTCTTTGGTCAACACTTGGACCATCCCCAGCTATGGCATACGCACTGATTGCTTCAATATCAGTGCTCATTATTGCTTGTCCCTGTGCTCTTGGATTGGCTACACCGATGTCAATCATGGTGGCTGCTGGGAAAGGGGCAAAGAATGGCGTTCTGATCAAGGATGCTGAAGCGCTCGAAGTATTCGGGAAGATCACTACTGTTGTAGTTGACAAAACAGGGACTTTGACAGAAGGCAAGCCCAAACTTGTTGAAGTCCATTCGATAGATGGCATTGATCAAAAACGGATGCTATCACTCATTGCTGCTGCAGAGCGTTCTAGCGAACACCCGTTAGCAAGTGCCATTGTAAAGGGCGCTGTTGAGCGTGGTGTTGATCAGTTGGATGTGAGTTCGTTTGAGTCTATCACAGGCAAGGGCATCACGGCAACTGTTGACGGGGTTCAAGTAGGTATTGGATCTCCCAAGATGATGCTTGCAATGGATATTGATCCTTCTCCTCTGTCATCTCTTGCAGATGATGCAAGACGCGAAGGGCAGACCGCCATGCTTGTTGCAATGGGAGGTCATTTAGCCGGGATGATTTCAGTAGCCGATCCGATCAAGGAATCGACGCCCGGAGCGATCGAAGCAATGCATAAACTCGGTCTTCGTATTGTGATGCTCACAGGAGACAATGAGACTACAGCAAGAGCGATTGCTTCCAAACTCAACATCGACGATGTGAAAGCGGATGTGCTTCCGCAAGAGAAGGCCGAGATTGTCAAAAGCTATCAAGATCAAGGAGAGCGGATAGCAATGGCAGGCGACGGAGTCAATGACGCTCCTGCACTTGCACAAGCTGATATTGGCATTGCGATGGGAACCGGATCTGGGGTTGCCATTGAGAGCGCTGGGATCACACTCATAGGCGGTGATCTACGGGGTCTGGTACGAGCACGAAAGCTGAGTACATCTACGATGCGAAATATCCGCCAGAACCTGTTCTTCGC
>PAKP01000034.1 GCA_002706985.1 Sneathiella sp.
AAAAGGGTTCCGACGACGCCAATGCTGGCTCCCGCAATGAAGAAGACCCGCATGATCATGCCGCGGGTTGCCCCCATGGTCCTCAGGATCGCGATGTCCCGCCCCTTATCCTTCACCAGCATGATCAGGCTGGAAATGATATTGAACGCCGCGACCAGGATGATGAGGGTGAGGATCAGGAACATCACATTCCGCTCCACCTCCAAAGCATTGAAGAAGCTTGCGCGGGATTGCTGCCAGTCATAGATAAAGGCCCGGATATTCACTGCGTTGATAACTTCGCTCCGAATGGCGAGGGCCGTGTCCGGGTCCGTCGCGAAGACTTCAAGCGCCGTCACCCCGTCGCCAAGGCGGAAATAGTTCTGCGCCGCATTCAGCGACATATAGATATAGCCGCTGTCATATTCATACATTCCCGTATCGAACAGCCCGGCCACATCGAAGGTTTTGACCCGTGGCATGGTGCCGAAAGCCGTCGGTGTGCCTTGCGCCGAGATCAGCTTCACCTTGTCCCCTGCCGAAACGCCCAGGGTGCGGGCAAGCCTGTAACCGAGGACAATGGAGTTGTCATTCCCGAAATTTTCCAATGAGCCTTCAACGATCCCGGTTGAGATAACATCAAGGGCAGCAAGCTGGTTCGGTGAGATACCCCGGACAAGCGCACCGCTAGCCGCCTTGCCGGACGCCATGACCTGCCCTTCGACAATGGGCGTTACCCGCACAACTTCAGGAATATTGGCAAGTCGTGCCACGACACCGTCAAAATCGACCAGCGACTCTTCCGCCGGAGCGCGGACTTCATAATGACCGTTCAGCCCGAGAATACGGTCCAGCAGTTCCGCACGGAACCCGTTCATGACGGACATGACGATAATCAGGGTTGCCACCCCGAGCCCGATGCCGAGAAAAGAAAAAGTTGCGATGACGGAGATAAATCCCTCCTGCCGCCGGGCACGAAGATAGCGAAGAGCCATCGTCCATTCAAAACTTGAAAACACTAGTTCCGGCCTGCCAGCAATTGCAGGGCATCGTCCAGGCCCAGTTCCTGCTTCTCGCCCGTAGCGCGGTTCTTAACTTCAACAACACCAGATTTCACGCCGCGCGGCCCGATTGTCGCCTGCCACGGCAGGCCAATCAGGTCCATATTGGCAAATTTCTCGCCTGCCCGCCCCGACGTGTCATCATACAGCACCTCGATATCCAGATTGGTGAGCTTGCCGTAGAAGTCTTCGCAGGCTGCATCGCAGGCTTCATCCCCGCTTTTCAGATTGATCAAGCCAACATTGAACGGTGCAACGCTCTCCGGCCAGATGATACCATCATCGTCATGGGATGCCTCGATAATACCGCCAACAAGCCGCGACACTCCGATCCCGTATGATCCCATGGAAACGACCACGTCTTTCCCCTCCGGGCCCGCGACCGTTGCACCCATGGCTTTTGAATATTTGTCCCCGAAATGGAAGATATGGCCCACCTCGATCCCGCGCCGGGAGACCAGATCAGCCTCGCTGACATCGCAATTGGCGGGATCATGCATATCATCCGCGGCCGCGTAATAGCTCGTCCATTTATCGACGATCCCCTGCAATTCCTCTGCGGTGTAATTCGTCTCTGTCGGGGTCTCAAGGGTCAGGAGGTCCTTATGGTAAAAGACCTCACTCTCGCCGGTATCGGCCAGAATAATGAACTCATGCGACAAGTCTCCGCCGATCGGTCCTGTCTCGGCACGAAGGGGGATGGCGTTCAGCCCGAGGCGGGAAAATGTCTTGAGATAGGCCACGAACATATTGTTGTAAGCCGTTTTGGCGCCTTCATAATCCAGATCAAAGGAATAGGCATCCTTCATCAGAAACTCGCGGCCGCGCATGATCCCGAAGCGCGGGCGGACTTCATCGCGGAACTTCCATTGGATATGGTACAGGTTCAGCGGCAAATTCTTGTAGCTTCTGACGTGGGACCGGAAAATATCCGTAACCTGCTCCTCATTCGTGGGCCCATAGAGCATATCGCGTTCATGCCGGTCGGTGATACGCAACATTTCCTTGCCGTAATCATCATAGCGGCCCGATTCCCGCCAGAGATCGGCTGGCTGCATGGTCGGCATCAGGATTTCAAGCGCCCCTGCCCGGTTCTGTTCCTCACGCACGATCTGCTCGATCTTTTTCATCACCTTGAAGCCCATCGGCAACCAGCTGTAGATCCCGGCGGAAGATTGCCGGATCATTCCGGCCCGCAGCATCAACCGGTGGGAGGCAATCTGGGCCTCCTTAGGGTCTTCCTTGAGGGTCGGCAGAAAATAACGGGACAGACGCATTTGAGCCTCAGAACGATTGAAATTGATAACTTTCGGTGACTTTTAACGGGATTTGAGCAGATTGCAAGGATTTCACCTTATTGATACCGTTTCCGGCATTCATTGGCGATGGCATTTTCGGCCGGGTCCGTCAGTTCCTGCCCATTGTAAAGAAGCTGTCCGGAGGCAATGTCGAATTCGACAATCCCAACATTCACCTCGGCTTCCGCCAGTTTCGGATTGTAGCTTTTCAACAAATCCTTGAACGGCAAGGCCAAGTTTACATAGATCTGATCGGGAATATTCGTGCGTTCGTCATCAAGGTCTGCGGGCGCGACAGGTTTGCCGTGCACGTCAACGCCCGGCTGATAGGTGACATCCGGTGACTGTTTGTATTTCACGATCTGCTCACAGGCAGCGCGGGATACTTCCAGACGTATCTCGTCCTCCGCGACAGCAGTTGCCGCGAAAGGCACCATGAGCATCGCCGCCACAAGAAACCGGAACATCGTCCTGTCGAACCTCCTATAGATCCTGGAAATAGGCCCGAATATCAAACAAATCAAGATCGACAATTGTCCAGACAATGATAAACAGCAGGGTCGTTATAACTGTTGTCATGGCGAATTTTGTCCATATGCGAGGGTTTGACGGGGCGCTCTCGACCGTACCGGGCTCGATCTCGCCTTCATCCTCGCTTTGTGGTTTCACCCCCCAGGGCAACACCGTAAAAAGGACAAGCATCCAGGTGATCGTGAATATGACAACGCCGCCGACAATGGACATTCTACCCGGCCTCTATACCTGTTCCAGTTCGACAAGAGTTCCACTGAAGTCCTTGGGATGCAGGAATAAAACCGGCTTCTTATGGGCGCCGATCTTCGGCTCTCCATCACCTAGAACCCGCGCACCCTTCGCTTTCAGTTGATCCCGCGCCGCGATAATATCCTCAACCTCATAGCAGACGTGATGGATACCGCCGGATGCGTTTTTCGCCAGGAAACCCTCAATCGGGGAGTTTTCCCCCAGCGGATGCAGAAGCTCGATCTTGGTATTGTCCAGCTCGACAAATACGACGGTCACGCCATTATCGGGCTCATCCTGCGGAGAGCTGACTTTCGCGCCCAGCGTATCACGGTAAACCGCCGCGGCGGCGTCAAGGTCGGGGACCGCAATGGCCACATGATTCAATCGTCCAATCATCTTGCTATATATCCTTACTCTTCTTCAAATCTGATGACGTAGATATCCGTGATCGGCCGCCGCCCGGCAAGCCTGCGAAACACCCGGCGAACCGCATTATGGGCCGACAGTTCAACTTCGTCATCATCCAGTTTTTCACTTTTTTTCAATCGGTTATGGCTATCTATTATCTGATCTCTCAGGTCATTTTGCAACTGCGGAAACAGGGTTTCATCCAGCACGCCCCGCAGACGTATTATCGGGTCCTCTGTTATTTGGCCCTTTTCATTGACAAAGACAACCCCGCTGACGCAGCCGTTATAGACAAGGCGGCGGCGGGTCAAGAGAAACTCACCGTCCAGCGGGGTCAGCCCCCCTGCATCAACCGCAAGCCGACCCGAAGGGACATCAGCAATAATACCGGCTTTCCCCGGTGCAAGCTTGAGAATATTTCCATTGGTGATTTCAATCGCCTGTTTCACGCCAAGGGACAGCGCCAACTCACAATGGGCACGGATATGCCGCGCCTCCCCATGGACCGGGATCGCGATCTCCGGCTTCACGATCCGGTACATATCGGTCAGTTCTTCGCGTGCCGGATGGCCGGAAACATGAACAAATTCATCAGCTTCTGTAATAACATTGACACCGGATTCAGTAAGCTGGTTATGCAGTCCATAGAGTGTCTTCTCATTCCCGGGGATAACCTTCGAGGAGAAAATCACCGTATCCCCCGGTGAGAGTTCGACATGGGAATGCTCGCCGCGGGCAATCCGTGCCATCGCACCGCGCGGCTCTCCCTGACTGCCGGTACAGAGGAGCAGTATCTTATCCCGTGGAATATGGCCTGCATCTTTTTCATCAAGAAAAGGTGGCATGTCATTGAGATACCCTGATTTCTTTGCTGCCTGCGTCATCCTGTGCAGGGAACGGCCGACAAGTACGACGTGACGATCATGACGTTCGGCAACACTGGCGATCGTCATAAGACGGGCAATGTTGGACGCAAAGGTCGTAACTGCGATCCGCCCCGACGGAATGCCCCGCAGAAGCTCATCCAGGCTGTTTTGCACATCCTGTTCTGAACCGGAGACACCCTCCTTGAAGACATTGGTGGAATCGCAGATCATCGCCAGCACGCCCGCTTCGGAAACCTTCTGCATTTTGGCAAGGTTGCTGGCCGGACCAACAACCGGATCAGGGTCAAGTTTCCAGTCACCACTATGAAGCACCCGGCCATATGGCGTCGTGATCATCAGCGCCTGCATTTCCGGTATCGAGTGGGTAAGGTCGACAAAATCGATATGGTACTCGCCGAGGGAGACGGAGCTGCCCGGCGCAATCACATTCACCTCGACCTCATTTTCCAGCTCTTCCTCCGCCAGCTTGAGAGACAAGATTTCAGCCGTAAACGGGCTCGTATATACCGGACAGCGAAATTGCGGCCAGAGGCGGGCGACCGCCCCAACATGGTCCTCATGGGCATGGGTCACAATAATCGCAAGCAGATCTTCGCTCCGCTCCGCGATCCAGGCGGCATCGGGAACAATCACATCGATGCCCGGCGCCCGGTCATCGGCAAAGGAAATCCCACAATCGATCATCAACCATTTTCCGTTGCAACAGTACAGGTTGAGGTTCATGCCGATTTCTCCGCTGCCACCAAGGGGGAGAAAATACAAGCCTTCCTGCAGGTCGAGATCAATATTGCTCATATGGAGTGTCAGCTATTCCTGTAAAAAATTTCAACAAGCCCCGCGAGGGTCAGATCGCCATTCACAATCTCGATCATCTCCGTTCCGCGCGAGAAAAGCGGCGCGAGGCCGCCGGTGGCCACCGTTTTCATCTCGCTGCCATATTCGTCTCTGATGCGCGAGACAAGCCCCTCCACCATCGCGATATAGCCGCAGTAAATGCCGGCCTGCATACATTCGATCGTATTCTTCCCGATCACCCGCTGCGGCCGCTCTACGGCGATGCGCGGCAGCTTAGCCGCCGCCCGGTAGAGCGCATCGAGGCTGAGATTGACGCCTGGCGCGATCACTCCACCGATATAGTTTCCGTCCGCATCAACGACATCGAAGTTTGTCGCGGTTCCGAAATCGATTACCACCAGCGGACCGCCGTAGAGCGAATGAGCTCCGACGGCGTTGACCAGACGGTCCGCCCCCGCCTCGGACGGACGGTCGATCAGCGGGGTCATCCCCAGATCCACATTTGATTCCCCGATGACAAGGGGAGTCACGCCGAAATAACGGCGACAAAATCCTTTGATATTGAAGAGGGTTTCCGGCACCACTGTCGCAACAATTGCGTGGGTCACATCATTGAGTTTTAACCCATCGATCGTCATTGCCTGGCTGAGCCAGACGCCATATTCCTCTGCCGTACGGGAACCGGACGTCGATATGCGCCATTCATTGACAAGCGCCCTGTCTTTATAGGCGGCGCAGGTAATGTTCGTATTTCCAACGTCAATTGCCAGTAGCATGGGCATCTCCTTGGGTTAGCTGACGGGAGGGACTATAAACACTTCTCCCGCCGAGATCAGCTTTCTTTCACCGCTATCCAGAATAAGCGCGAGCGCCCCGTTTTCTTCCAGGCCGGCGAAGGTTCCCTCCAGTGTTTCATCGGAGAGCTTCACCGTTATCCGCTCTCCAACGCCGGTGGCGTGGGACAGCCACAACTCGCGGATCGGTGCAAAATCATACTGTTTCCAGGTCGTGTAGAGTTCAAGAAATGCATAGGAGTAGGCCGAGAGAAATGACTCGACCGTAACCTTCGCGCCCGCTTCCGCAAGCGATATGGCGGGCAGTCCATCGGTAACTTGCGGGTAACTCGCGATGTTGATGCCGGTGCCGATAATCACGTAATCCATCAGGCCATCGGGCTTTACCTTGCTTTCCAGCAGGATGCCGGCGGATTTACGTCCGTCAATGAGGACATCATTAGGCCATTTGAGCCGAAGAGAGGTTTCCGGATTCAGGAATGTCGCAATCGCCTGCCGAATGGCAAGGGCCACCAGAAAAGAAAGTCGCGCCGCTGCGGCCGGATCACAGTCAGGGCGGAGGATAAGCGAGCAGTAAAGGTTCCCTTCCGGACTGACCCAGCTGCGGCCGCGTCTGCCGACGCCCTGCTCCTGCCGCTTCGCCCAGACAATCTGTCCCTCCGGCGCGCCAGATTCGGCGAGATGCCGGGCCTCGACATTCGTACTGCCAACGGTTTCGAAAGCCGTAAGCTTAAAGAAGGGCGGGAGATCTATCCCGCCAACATCGGGTCTGATCACGGGAACAGCACAGCCGCCGCAGCCTCCGCCCCTTCAAGCAAGGGAGCCGGGAAAATAACGAAGAACGCCACGAACAGGCCGGACGCCGTCATGATGATCGTCTGGGTCCGACTCACCGGCTCGAACCCTTCTGCCGCATCATCGAAATACATAATCTTGACGATACGGAGATAATAATAGGCGCCGACCACCGAGGTCACCAGACCGACAACGGCAAGCGGGACAAGGCCCGCATTGACGGCCGCCACGAAGATATAGAATTTCCCGAAGAATCCGGCGAGCGGCGGAATACCGGCGAGGCTAAACATAAACAGCAACAGGAAGAACGCCATCCAGGGACGGGTCTTGCTGAGACCGGCAAGCTCGGAAATATCCTCCACCATCCCGTCGCGCTGCCGCATGGAGAGGATGCAAGCGAAGGTGCCGATATTCATCACCACATAGATCGCCATATAGATCAGAACGCCACGCACCCCCTCTTCCGTGCCCGCCGCGAGACCGACAAGCGCATAGCCGATATGGCCGATAGAGGAGTACGCCATCAGCCGCTTGATATTCTTCTGGTTGATAGCCGCAAAGGCACCAAGGATCATGGAGGCAATGGAGACAAAGACGATAATCTGCTGCCATTGATCGACGAGATCGCCAAAGGGTGTCACGAACACCCGGAGGAACAGCGCAATCGCCGCCACTTTCGGGGCCGCCGCGAAGAAGGCTGTGACCGGGGTTGGAACCCCCTCATAAACGTCCGGTGCCCACATATGGAACGGCACGGCGGAGACCTTGAAGGCGAGACCCGCGATGAGGAAAACGAGGCCGATCAGCAGACCGACGCCAGCCTCTGCCTCCCCGCTCATGAAGGTATCACGCAATACATCGAAATTTGTCGTGCCGGAGAAGCCATAGATCAGCGAGACGCCATAGAGCAACATGCCCGAAGACAGGGCGCCAAGAACGAAATACTTGAGGCCAGCCTCCGTCGAGCGGACGCTGTCGCGTTTGAAAGCCGCCGTCACATAGAGAGACAGGCTCATCAGCTCGATCCCGAGATACATGGTCATGAGATCATTGGCCGAGATCATGACCATCATGCCGAGCGTGGCGATCACAATCAGGATCGGAAACTCAAACCGAACAAGCTTTTCACGCTTGTTGAAATCAATCGACATGATGATGGCAAAAGCGGATGCGCCTAAGCACAGCGTCTTCATGAAGACGGCAAAATTGTCATCGCGGTACAGCCCGCCGAAGGTGGTAACCGTCGCATGGCCTTCAAACTGAACCAGGAAACCCGCAAATATGAAAGCGAGCACGGACAGCCAGGAAATCAGGCTCGTGGACTTATTTCCGCGAAAAGCGCCGACCATAAGCAGCGCCATGGCAACGCAGGCGAGGAATATTTCCGGAAGGGCGATTGAAAAATCGGGCAAAACCATTTCTTGAACCTACCTACTTAGCCGCGTTGAGTATTGTTTTACTGGCCTCAATGGCCGTCTCATGCTGATCCATCAGATTCGTGACCGAAGCATGCATGACGTCGAGGAACGGTTCCGGATAGATACCGATCCAGAAGGCCACGATGATCAGCGGCGCGAAAATCAAAATCTCGCGGCGGCCCACATCCATGATGTTCTTCAGGTCCTCTTTCACCAACTCGCCAAAGACAACCCGGCGATAGAGCCAAAGGCTGTAGGCCGCGCCGAGGATCACGCCGATGGTCGCAATGAAGGCCACGGTCGTATTGACCTGATAGGCGCCGACCAGGATCAGGAATTCACCGACAAAACCGCTGGTACCCGGAAGGCCGATTGTCGCCATGGTGAAGATCAGGAAGATCAGCGCATATTTCGGCATGCGATTAACGAGGCCGCCATAACGGGCTATCTCACGCGTATGCAGACGGTCATACACCACCCCGACGCAAAGGAAAAGCGCACCGGAGACGATGCCGTGGCTAATCATCTGCAGAATGCCGCCTTCAAGGCCCTGCTGGGTAAAGGTAAAGATACCGATGGTAATAAAGCCCATATGCGCGACAGAGGAATAGGCGATCAGCTTTTTCATATCCTTCTGCACAAGCGCGACGAGCGAAGTATAGATGATCGCGACAACGCTGAGGGCAAAAACGAGCGGCGCGAAATATTCCGATCCTTCCGGGAACATCGGGATCGAGAATCGCAGGAACCCGTAACCGCCCATCTTCAGCAGGACACCCGCCAGAATAACAGAACCCGCTGTCGGCGCCTGCACATGGGCATCGGGCAACCAGGTATGGACCGGCCACATAGGCACCTTGACGGCAAAGGACGCAAAGAAGGCAAGCCATAGCCACAGCTGGAGATGCGGATCGAAGCTAAAGTCGATCAGGGTCGGAATGTCCGTTGTGCCAGCAATGAAATACATGGTGATCATCGCCACCAGCATCAGGACGGACCCGATCAGCGTATAGAGAAAGAACTTGAAGCTGGCGTAAACCCGCTGCGCGCCACCCCAGACACCGATAATCAGGAACATCGGGATCAGCCCCGCCTCGAAGAAGAGGTAGAACAGCACCATATCGAGCGCGCAGAACACGCCGATCATCAGCGTTTCCATAATCAGGAACGCGATCATATATTCGCGCACCCGCACCGTAATCGCCTCCCAGCTCGCCAGGATACAGAGCGGCATCAGGAATGTGGTGAGGATGATGAACAGCATCGAAATGCCGTCCACGCCCATATGATAGTTAATGTTGTTGCCGAGCCAGCTTCCCTTTTCCACGAACTGGAATGCCGCCGTATCCGCATCGAAGTTGATCCAGATAAAGAGCGAGATAACGAAGGTGAACAATGTCGTCCAGAGCGCCACCCAGCGGGCGTTGCGGGCCGCCGATTCTTCCTTGCCGCTGGTCAGCAGGATCAGCAGCACCCCGATCAGGGGCAAGAATGTCACCGTTGATAAGATTGGCCAATCAAGCATGACTTAATGTCCACCCGCGAAGAAAAAGTAAGAAACAAACGCCGCGACACCAAGAAGCATGGCAAACGCATAATGATACATGTAGCCGCTCTGCAGCTGGGAGGCGCGGCGCGCCAGCACAAGAACACGCCCGGCAATGCCGTTCGGCCCCAGCCCGTCGATCACCTTGCCATCCCCGAACGTCCAGAAGAAGCGGCCAATGGCCTTGGCAGGGCGCACGAAGACAAAGTCATACAGCTCGTCGAAATACCATTTGTTCAAAAGGAACTGGTAGAGCGCCGAATGCGTCTTGGCGAGCTGTACCGGAATGTCCGTGCGACGGATATACATGTTGAACGCCACCAGAATGCCAAGTGCCGTCGCGATCAGTGGCGCCGCGATTACCCAGCCCGGCACATCATGGAAATCATGCATGATGTGATTTTCCGGCTTGAAGAAGAGCGCATTGCCCCAGAATTCCTCATACCCGTGGCCGACCATAAAGGGATAGAAGACCATACCGGCAAAGACCGCACCGACCGCCAGCACATAAAGCGGGATCAGCATAACATTCGCGCTTTCATGGATATGCGACATCACTTCCTTGCTCGCGCGCGGCTCGCCATGGAAGGTCATGAACAGCAGACGCCAAGAATAGAAGGCCGTCAGCACTGCCGCCGCAACGCCCATCCAGAAGGCATACATGCCAACGTTACTGCCGGAGGCAAAGGCCGCCTCGATGATCGCATCCTTCGAGAAGTAACCGGCAAACCAGGGACCCCCGGCAAGGGCGAGCGATCCGATCCACATCATCACATAAGTGATCTTGATATGCTTCCACAACCCGCCCATGTTGCGCATGTCCTGCTCATCGGAGACCGCATGAATGACGGACCCCGCACCAAGGAACAGCAGCGCCTTGAAGAAGGCATGTGTGAAGAGATGAAAGATAGCGACCGGATAGGCGCCAACACCGATCGCAAAGAACATATAGCCGAGCTGCGAACAGGTCGAATAGGCAATCACCCGCTTGATGTCGTTCTGCACCAGACCGACAGTTGCAGCAAAGAAGGCGGTAGACGCGCCGATTACCGTCACGAACATCAACGCATCGGGCGAATACTCAAAAAGCGGGGAGCAACGGGCTACCATGAAGACACCCGCCGTCACCATCGTCGCTGCATGGATAAGCGCGGACACCGGCGTCGGTCCTTCCATGGCGTCCGGCAGCCAGGTATGCAACCCGAGCTGCGCTGATTTACCCATGGCGCCGATAAACAGCAGCAGGCAGAGCGTCGTCAGGATATCGACCTGATAGCCAAGAAATTCAAAGCTCTGTCCAACCTGATCCGGTGCGGCGGCAAAAACCTCGTCAAAACTGACGGAGTTGAAAACGAAATAGATCCCCATGATACCGAGCGCAAAGCCGAAGTCGCCCACGCGGTTGACAACAAAGGCCTTGATCGCCGCCGCGTTAGCCGTCGGCTTCTTGTACCAGAAACCGATCAGCAGATAACTGGCGAGGCCGACCCCTTCCCAACCGAAATACAGCTGAACGAAGTTATCGGAAGTGACCAGCATCAGCATCGCAAAGGTGAAGAGCGAGAGATAGGACATAAACCGCGGCTTATGCGGGTCATGGGACATATAGCCGATCGAATAGACATGAACGACGGCAGACACCGTGTTCACCACGACAAGCATTACCACAGTCAGGCTGTCAATCCGGAGCGCCCAGGACACATCGAAATCACCGGAATCGATCCAGGTCATCAGCTCCACGACTTCCGTCGTCTGTTGGAACGCAATCTGGTACAGCGAAATCCAGGAGAGAATGGCGGCGATTATCACCGCACCGCTCGTAACCAGCTGGCTTCCCCGATCGCCGATGGAGCGGCCGAACAGGCCGGCGATCAGCGCCGCGAGCAATGGCAGAAAAACAATGAGGACGTACATCATGATATTGTCTTAACCCTTCATGTGATGAATGTCCTCAACCGCAATCGTGCCACGGTTTCGGAAGTAAACGACGAGAATGGCAAGCCCGATGGCCGCCTCACCGGCTGCCACCGTCAGGATGAACAGCGCAAAGACCTGCCCGACGAGATTACCCAGATAGGCGGAAAAGGCGACGAGATTGATATTGACGGCGAGTAGCATCAGCTCCACCGACATCAGGATTACGATGACATTCTTCCGGTTCAGGAAAATGCCGAAAATACCGAGGGTCAGCAAAATCGCGGACACTGTCAGGTAATGTGCAAGACCGATTTCCATGTTCCCCCCTTACACGCCCTGTCCGGGCTCGACCTTGCGGACAGCCATTGACTCTTCCGGCCGACGATAAACCTGTTTCGCAATATTCTGCCGGCGTACCCCGGCGCGCTGACGATTGGTGAGGACAATCGCGCCGATCATCGCCACCAGCAGGATCATGCCGGCAATCTGGAACAGATAGGCATACTTTGTATAGATCACATGCCCGAGCTGTTCTGTATTTGTTAGGTCGGAGACGACCGGTGCCGTTTCCGCACCGACCCTGATTGCGTCAGGCGACAGGGCCCAGCCGCTGACCACCAGGATCAGTTCAATCAACAGGATCAGTCCGACCAATCCCCCGATCGGCAGATACTGCAAAAAGCCCTGGCGAAGTTCCGCAAAATTGATGTCCAGCATCATGACAACGAACAGGAACAGCACCGCAACCGCCCCGACATATACAACGACAAGAATCATCGCGAGGAATTCCGCCCCCAGCAGAACAAACAGCGCCGCCGAGTTAAAGAAGGCCAGGATCAGGTAAAGCACAGAATGCACGGGGTTTTTCGCCGAGATCACCATAAAGGCCGAGGCAATGGTCATCGCCGCAAATAGATAGAAAGCAATCGTCGAGATAATCATCGCGCCCCTCTTCCCGTGAATATCAGTTCCGTTTTGCACATGGCTGTCACTTGTTACTTTCGATTATCTGTAGGGCGCATCAGCGACCAGGTTCTGGACAATTTCCTGCTCCCAGCGGTCGCCGTTATCGAGCAGTTTCTGCTTGTCGAAGAAAAGCTCTTCCCGGGTTTCGGTCGCGAACTCGAAGTTCGGTCCCTGCACAATGGCGTCCACCGGACACGCCTCCTGACAGAAACCGCAATAGATGCATTTGGTCATATCGATGTCATAGCGGGTGGTCCGCCGACTGCCATCGTCGCGCGGCTCGGACTCAATCGTGATCGCCAGCGCCGGACAGGCCGCCTCGCACAGTTTGCAGGCGATGCAACGCTCTTCCCCGTTGGGGTAGCGGCGCAATACATGCTCCCCGCGGAACCGCGGGCTGAGCGGGCCCTTTTCATAGGGATAGTTGATGGTCGCTTTTGTCTTGAACATATAGCGGAAGGTCGTCGCCAGACCGGTGACGATTTCCGCCAACAGCAGACTGCGTGCCTGTTTATCGATAAAGCTCATATTCAAACAGCCTTTTCACTATCTCGTTTCACCTCCACCCGTTCGGGCGAAGGACATTCAATCGTTCTTTACCTATGCCGGGATCATGTCGAAATAGACAAGGAAACCGGCCGTTAGCACCACCCACAACAGTGAGAAGGGCAAAAACACTTTCCATCCGAGCCGCATCAGCTGGTCATAGCGATACCTCGGCAGGGTCGCGCGGACCCAGATAAAGACGAACAGCAAGAGGGCAACCTTGATCCCGAACCAGATGATCCCCGGAATCCAGGTGAAAATCGCCCAATCCGCCGGCGGCAACCAGCCGCCCAGAAACAGAACGGTGCAAATACCGCTCATCAGGATCATGTTCGCATATTCACCGAGGAAGAAGAGCGCAAACGCCATCGAGGAATATTCCGTCTGATACCCGGCGACCAGTTCGGCTTCCGCTTCCGGCAAGTCGAAGGGATGCCGGTTGGTTTCCGCCAGGATCGAAACGAAGAAGATGATAAACATCGGGAACAGCGGGATAAACCACCAGTTCAGAAGACCGAGGCTGCCCTTCTGCGAGAGGACAATGCCCGTCAGGTTCATCGTCCCGGCGCACAGCAGGACAGTCACAATCACGAAACCGATCGATACCTCGTAAGAGACCATCTGAGCGGCCGAGCGCAAGGCGCCCAGAAAGGGATAGCGTGAGTTGGAAGCCCAGCCCGCCACAATGATTCCGTACACACCAAGCGACGAAATCGCGAAGAGATACAGCACGCCCACATTGATGTTGGCCAGCACCATCCCTTCATCAAAGGGGATAACCGCCCAGGCGATCAGGCTCAGGATAAAGGTTAGCATCGGGGCCACAAGGAACAGGACCTTGTTGGCGCCTGTCGGCACCACCGTCTCCTTGAAGAACAGCTTGGCGCCGTCAGCAAGCGGTTGCAGCAGGCCGAACGGCCCCACCACATTCGGCCCCTTACGGAGCTGCATCACCGCCATGACTTTCCGCTCATACAGTGTCAAATAGGCAACCGCGACCAGCAATGGCACCACGATCAGCAGTATCTGGCCAACAATAATCAGCGCGGGGAGCAGGTAAACATCCCAGAACTCAACCATTTGTACCCGTCCCCTCAGTTTTTACTTTAGAAAAGGCCGCGCTGCACTGGGCCATAATCCGGCTTGACCGTGAAA
Source organism: Sneathiella sp. (assembly GCA_002706985.1). Lineage (GTDB taxonomy): Bacteria > Pseudomonadota > Alphaproteobacteria > Sneathiellales > Sneathiellaceae > Sneathiella. Next base: position 14,331 of record PAKP01000034.1, read on the forward strand.
TCGGATTTGTCAGGTAATAATCGGTGATCGGATTGACGAAAGCGCTGTCTTCTGTTGCACCTTCTACCCCGAAGTCCCCCCAGGGCGCCGGTGTCACAACATCGATATCGGCGAAATGCGGCGCCGCTTCGATCATAGCTGCCCGAAGTTCGGCCAATGTATTGTAAGGCAGGGTTTTGCCAAGCTTCTCCGAAAGCGCCCGGAGAATCGTCCAGTCCTCACGCGCATCACCGGGAGGGAAAATCGCCCGCCGGCCAAGCTGAGGCCGCCCTTCCGTATTGACCCAAATGGCATCCTTTTCGGTATAGGCCGCGCCCGGCAGGATTACGTCCGCCACAGAGGCGCCCACATCGCCATGGCTGCCCTGATAAATCACAAAGCTGTTGCCGAGTTTAGAGGTATCAATCTCGTCCGCACCCAGCAGGAAGAGGACATCCAGCGATCCATCCAGCAAATCCGATGCGGATTTGCCTCCCTCTCCCGGCAGAAGACCGAGATCAAGGCCACCGACGCGGGACGCCGCCGTATGAAGCACGTTGAAACCGTTCCAGTCATCGGAGACAAGATCGAAGTTATCGGCAATCTTCTTGGCAAGTGCGAGTACCGCCGCCCCGTCAGACCTGCTGAGGGCCCCCTGCCCGACGATGATCATCGGACGTTTTGCCTTTTTCAGAGTTTTAGCGAAAGAATGCTTGCCCGAAGCAACGTCCGCCAATGTCGCAGGACCGGCGCCGAGATATTCATGCCCATAACCGAGGTCACGCTGCTCACCCACTAACGCGATCGGGAAGTTCCCCATTTTCCAGCGTTTACGAATGCGGGCATTGATCAATGCGGCCTCATGACGCGGGTTGCTGCCGACAATCAGCAGGGCATCCGCCGCTTCAATCCCGGCAATCGTGCTGTTGAAAAGATATCCGCTGCGGACAGCGGAAAGTGCGGCGCCATCCTGACGGCAGTCAATATTCGGGGAGCCGAGAAGATCCATGAGATCTTTCAGTGCCTTCATGCTTTCCGTACAGACAAGATCACCCGCAATCGCGCCGATTTTCGCGCCGTCAAGACCATCCAGCTTGGCGGCGATCGCCTCAAATGCTTCACTCCAGCTCGCCGGCTGCAGCTTGCCGTCCTTGCGGACATAGGGCGTATCCAGCCGCTGTGTCTTCAATCCGTCATAGGAAAATCGGGACCGGTCCGAGAGCCATTCCTCATTCACGTCTTCATGCAGACGCGGGAGAATGCGCATGACTTCCTTACCGCGGCTGTCGACGCGGATATTCGCCCCGACGGCGTCCAGCGCGTCAATGCTCTCGGTCTTGGAAAGTTCCCACGGGCGGGCCGCAAAAGCATAGGGTTTCGATGTCAGGGCGCCGACCGGGCACAGATCGATGATATTACCGGATAATTCACTATCCAGCGCCTGTTCCAGATAGGTCGCGATCTCCATATTCTCGCCGCGGTTAATCGCCCCGAGATCTTCAACCCCGGCCACTTCCGTCGCGAAGCGAACGCAGCGCGTGCAGTGAATGCAGCGAGTCATGGTCGTCTTGATCAACGGCCCCATGTTCTTCTCGGCGACCGCGCGTTTCATCTCATGATAGCGGCTGTTGCCGGAGCCATAGGCCATGGACTGATCCTGCAAGTCGCATTCGCCGCCCTGGTCGCAAATCGGGCAATCCAGCGGATGGTTGATCAGAAGGAACTCCATCGCCCCTTCCCGGCCTTCCTTCACTTTCTGGGTATTGGTATGAATCACCATGCCGTCACCGGCGGGCATGGCGCAGGAGGCTATAAGCTTTGGCGCCTTCTCCATCTCCACCAGGCACATGCGGCAGTTACCGGCGATCGACAACCGCTCGTGATAGCAAAAGCGCGGGATTTCCGCGCCCGCCTCCTCACAGGCCTGAAGGACCGTGGTTCCCGGCTCGACTGTTACTTCTATACCATCTACTGTAAGTGTCGGCATTCTTCACTCCCCACGTACGGCCTCAGGCCGCCCGCGCAGCCTTCCGTGATTTGATACGTTCCTCGATGACCGGGCGGAAATGCCGCACCAGCCCCTGAATGGGCCATGCTGCCGCGTCGCCAAGGGCGCAGATGGTATGGCCTTCAATCCGTTTTGATACATTGATCAGCATGTCGATTTCCTCAACCTCCGCATCACCGGAGACGAGACGCTGCATCACCCGCCACATCCAGCCGGTACCCTCACGGCACGGTGTGCATTGACCGCAGCTTTCATGCTTGTAGAAATGTGACAGACGTTCGATCGCGCGGATCACATCCGTGGATTTGTCCATGACGATGACGGCTGCTGTGCCGAGACCGCTCTGGGCATCGCGCAGGCTGTCAAAATCCATCAGCATCGTATCGCAGATTTCCTTGGGCAGAAGGGGAACCGACGATCCCCCCGGAATAATGGCCAGCAGGTTGTCCCAGCCGCCACGAACACCGCCCGCATGCTTCTCGATCAGTTCCTTCAGCGGAATGCCCATTTCCTCTTCGACATTGCAAGGCTTGTTGACATGCCCCGAAATACAGAAAAGCTTGGTCCCGGTGTTATTCGGGCGGCCAAGACCGGAGAACCAGCCTTCCCCACGCCGGAGAATTTCCGGTGCAACCGCAATACTCTCAACATTGTTGACCGTCGACGGGCAGCCCCAGACACCGACATTTGCCGGAAACGGTGGTTTCAGGCGCGGCTGACCCTTGTTGCCCTCAAGGCTTTCAATCAGCGCGGTTTCCTCACCACAGATATAGGCGCCGGCACCGCGATGCAGATAGATATCAAAATCATAGCCGGACCCCGATGCATTCTTGCCGATCAGGCCGTCCTCATAGGCTTCCTGAATGGCAATCTCGAGATTGATGGCTTCCTGCACGAACTCGCCGCGAATATAGATATAGGCGGCGACGGCCCGCATGGCAAAACCGGCCACCAAGCAACCTTCCAGAAGGCGGTGCGGATCGAACCGCATAATTTCCCGGTCCTTACAGGTGCCGGGCTCGGATTCGTCGGCATTGACCACGAGATAGCTCGGACGGCCATCCGATTCTTTCGGCATGAAGGACCATTTCAATCCCGTCGGAAAACCGGCGCCCCCGCGCCCGCGCAGACCGCTCTCCTTGATGGCATCGATAATCCCGTCCTGTCCCATCTCGATCAGGGCCTTGGTGTTATCCCAGATACCGCGAGATTTCGCCCCGGCAAGCTTCCAGTCGTGGATGCCGTAAAGGTTGGTGAAAATCCTGTCTTTATCTTTCAGCATCAGGCGTCCCCCGTCTTTTCCAGCAATGTTTTCGGGCCACCTTCCGGCGCGGAATTGATCCGGTCTATCTGCGGTCCCTTCGGCGCCTCTTCCCCTTTGGCAAGCTTGTCGAGAACCGCCTCGAAATTCTCGGCGTTCAGATCTTCATAGAAATCATCATTGATCTGCACGACCGGCGCATTGACACAGGCACCGAGGCATTCGACCTCAAGAAGGCTGAACATACCGTCTTCCGTTGTCTCACCGCTGCTGATACCGAGCTTGTTCTTGCAAACCGCTTCCAGATCATCACTGCCGCGCAGCCAGCACGGGGTTGTCCGGCAAAGCTGCAGGAAATATTTCCCGACCGGCTTGAGATTATACATCGTGTAGAAGGTCGCGACCTCCAGCACCCGCATGTAGGGGACATCCAGAAACTTGCCGACATATTCCAGCGCTTCCTTGGAGAGCCAGTTTTCGTTCTGGCGCTGCGCCAGATCAAGCAGCGGCATTACCGCGCTTTGCTGGCGCCCTTTCGGATATTTGGCGATAAAGACCTTCGCCTTCTTCACGTTCTCGGGCGTGAACTCGAACGCCTTGCCCGTTTCAATGACCTGACTCACCGATCCACCTCACCAAATACGATATCCAAACTGCCCAGAATTGCCGACGCATCGGCCAGCATATGCCCCTTGGTCAGGAAATCCATTCCTTGCAGATGAGCAAATCCGGGCGCCCTGATCTTGCAGCGATAGGGCTTGCTCGATCCATCCGATACCAGATAGACACCAAACTCTCCTTTGGGCGCTTCCACCGCCGTATAGGTCTCGCCTTCCGGTACCTTGACCCCTTCGGTATAATGCTTGAAGTGATTGATCAAGGCCTCCATGGAGGTTTTCATGTTCCCACGGCGCGGCGGCGCAACCTTCGGATCGGTCGAGAGAACCGGACCCGGCTTCATCTGATCGAGACATTGCTCTATAATCCGTAAGGACTGGCGCATTTCCTCCATCCGCATCAGATAACGGTCAAAGCAATCCCCGTTCAGGCCAACCGGAATATCAAAATCCATCTTGCCGTAAACATCATAGAGCTGGCTTTTGCGCAAATCCCACGCAAGACCGGTAGAGCGCAGCATCACGCCGGAGAATCCCCAGGCCATCGCATCCTCTTGCGAGACAATCCCGATATCGACATTTCGCTGCTTGAAGATACGGTTTTCTGTCAGCAAGGCCTCTATATCATCAAGGACTGCCGGAAACTGCTTGATGAAAGTACGGATATCCTCTTCCAGCTTCTCCGTAATATCCTGATGGACGCCGCCGACGCGGAAATAGGCCGCATGCATGCGAGCGCCGCTGGCCCGCTCATAGAACTCCATCAGCGTTTCCCGCTCGACAAAGCCCCAGAGCATCGGCGTCGTTGCGCCAACGTCCATGGCCTGCGCACAGACATTCATAATGTGGTTGAGAACGCGGGAGATTTCCGAAAACAGGACGCGGATATATTGCGCGCGGATCGGCACCTCGCACCCCAGCAGCTTCTCTGCCGCCAGAACAAAGGCATGCTCCTGACTCATCGCCGCGACATAGTCGAGCCGGTCGAAATAGGGCATCGCCTGCATATAGGTCTTGTGCTCAATGAGTTTCTCGGTACCGCGATGCAAAAGCCCGATATGCGGGTCGATACGTTCGACCACCTCTCCGTCCAGTTCCATCACCATACGCAACACGCCATGGGCGGCCGGATGCTGCGGCCCGAAGTTCAGCGTGTAATTCTTGATCTGGATTTCAGCCATCAGCCCTGCCCTTCCGCTTTTTCATCGCCAGGCAATACATATTTAGCTCCTTCCCAGGGGCTCTCAAAATCGAACTTGCGGAATTCCTGAGTCAGGTTAACCGGCTCATAAACAACCCGTTTTTCGTCTTCGCTGTAACGCAGCTCGACATATCCCGTCAACGGGAAATCCTTGCGCAACGGATGCCCTTCAAACCCATAGTCGGTCAGCATGCGGCGCAAATCCGGATGCCCCGAGAACATGATGCCATACATGTCCCAGGCTTCCCGTTCGAACCAGTTGGCGGCCGGAAACAGTCCAACAACCGACGGAACCGGCGTCCGGGCATCCGTTTGTGCCTTCACGATGATCCGTTGGTTATGGCGGAGGCTGAGCAGGTTATAGACAACATCAAAGCGTTTGGCGCGTGTCGGATAATCCACCCCACAAACGTCGCACAAAACTTCAAATTTACAATTTGAATCATTGCGGAGGAATTCCAGCACCTTGTCGACCGATTCCGCCCGCACATTGACGATCAGCTCGTCAAACGCCACCTTTGTCGAAATCACGTCGGCGGAGTTTTCGGCCGTGATCAATTCGCCCAGCTCTTCAAGCGCTTCATTCATGTTACTGACGACCCCTTCCGCTTAGCGCAAAAATGTTCCGGTGCGACGAATTTTCTTCTGCAGCTGAAACACGCCGTAAATCAACGCCTCTGCTGTCGGTGGACAGCCGGGCACATAAATATCGACCGGGACGATCCGGTCGCATCCGCGGACAACGGAGTAAGAATAGTGATAATACCCGCCACCATTGGCGCAGGACCCCATTGAAATCACATAGCGCGGCTCCGCCATCTGGTCATAAACCTTGCGGAGCGCCGGCGCCATCTTGTTGGTGAGTGTTCCCGCCACAATCATCACATCGGACTGGCGGGGCGAGCCACGCGGGACAACACCGAGACGTTCCATATCATAACGGGGCTGCCAGGCATGCATCATTTCCACCGCACAGCAGGCAAGACCAAAAGTCATGGGCCACAGCGACCCGGTCCGGGCCCAGTTCGCCAACTTGTCGACCTGTGTGACGACAAATCCCTTATCGTCAAGCTCGTTGCTGATATCGCGGAAAAACGCGTCTTGATCTTTTGCGCCGGGACGAGGTTCCACACCGACCGGTTCAGAACTTACTCCCATTCCAGAGCTCCCTTCTTCCATTCATAGATAAAGCCGATAGTCAGGATTCCGAGGAACACCACCATGGACCAGAAACCATACATCCCGACCCCGCCGAGGGAAATCGACCAGGGGAACAGGAATGCCACCTCAAGGTCGAAAATGATGAACAGAATGGCGACCAGGTAAAACCGGACGTCAAACTGATTGCGGGCATCGTCAAAGGGCTCAAAGCCGCATTCATAGGGAGAGAGTTTCTCGGCATCAGGATGTTGCGCCGCCACAATTATCGAGGCAATCACGATAACCGCTGATAACCCGACTGCAAGCCCCAGGAAAATCAGGATGGGTAAATATTCTATAAGCAAGGCTTCCATAATATTACATTCCGCCACTCCGGAGCAGGCCTTGATTGGCCCGGTGGGTGGCAATCCCTCCTACCAAATACATACAGCATTATAGTGTCGGGTTATAAGGAAGAAAACCGATTTAGCAACAAAATTCCGCCATAATCTAAAATGCCGAACGGCAATGGGAATGCCCGCGAATATTTCGTGCGGGCCAGTTGCGAACCATTATCATTTGAGGGAAAATGGCGGGAGTGACGGGGCTCGAACCCGCGACCTCCGGCGTGACAGGCCGGCGCTCTAACCAACTGAGCTACACCCCCGCAGGGACGCTGTTTTGTATTGGACCCAAACGGCCCTGTCAAGCAGCATAAACAGTTTTTCGGAATAAATTTTCACGCATCGTACATGGCTTGAAAAATACCCGGAATTTCAAATTAGCGATGCGCGCCGTTCACGTGAATCGCACGCTATTTTACCCGAAACAATCCTGCCATCGGCCAACTCAAGCCGCTGTTTCAGGAGGCCGCAGCCAAAGGAACGGCCCACAATAACGTATGCGGGATATCGCACAACAGAGACATATTTTCGGGAAAATGGTGGGTGATGAGAGATTCGAACTCCCGACCCTCTCGGTGTAAACGAGATGCTCTAACCAGCTGAGCTAATCACCCAAATTCAAGCGAGCCCGTGTATATCAATCAACACCGGCAATGGGAAGTAAAAAAGACGAAGCCAGACCCAAAAATTTGGATCTGGCTTCCGTATTTCGCCGTAACCGCTTGTATTACTTGTTAACCGAGTCCTTCAAGGCTTTGCCGGCTTTGAATTTCGGCTGTTTGGAAGCCGGGATCTTGATGGTTTCACCGGTGCGAGGATTGCGGCCTTCGGAGGCTTTACGATCAGCGACGCTGAACGTACCAAAGCCGACCAGGCGCACTTCATCGCCGCCGCTCAAAGCGCTGGAAACCGCTTCGAGAACCGCATCAACACTTTTTCCTGCTTCTGCTTTCCCCAGACCTGAAATGTCAGCAACTGCGGCAACGAGATCATTCTTATTCACTATAAGCCCCCTTCAATTTAGACTTGAACATATCTTATCAATAAATTCGTTTAAGACGGTCGCATACTAGTTTGTCGGCTGCGCCGGGTCAAAGGGAAAAATCAAGATATCCCCAACTTTTCTGCGGTTTTGACCCGGTTTTTGATTAAAGTCAGTGGGTTGTTACCCCATCCTCAACTTTTCGCTGAGCCGACGCCCCGGCAAGTTCTTTCGCCAGCTCTTCCTCGCTCCAGTTCAACGACACAAGCGGCTTCGTCAAGGCATGTTTCAACACCTCTGAAACTTCCGCCACCGGAATAATCTTGAGCCCTTGTTTCACATTGTCGGGAATTTCCGCCAAATCCTTTTCATTGTCTTTCGGGATCAGCACTGTCTTGATACCACCGCGCAGAGCAGCAAGCAGTTTCTCCTTCAGACCGCCGATCGGCAGCACTCGGCCCCGCAAGGTAACTTCGCCGGTCATGGCGATATCCTTGCTCACCGGAATGTTTGTCAGCACCGAGATAATCGAAGTGACCATTGCCACCCCGGCGGACGGACCGTCTTTCGGGGTTGCACCTTCCGGCACATGGACATGAATGTCATGCTTGTCGAAATCGGTCGGCTTCACTCCCATTTCCAAACAGCGCGACTGCACATAGCTCTTTGCCGCCTGAACAGATTCCTGCATCACATCGCCTAGTTTACCAGTAATCTGCATCCGGCCCTTGCCGTACAGCTTGACCGCTTCGATTGTCAGCAGCTCGCCACCTACTTCGGTCCAGGCGAGACCTGTTGTCAGGCCAACCTGATCGGTTTCCTCCGCTTCGCCGAAGCGATATTTGCGGACACCGGAGTAATCCTTGAGATTATCGGAGGTAATAGCAACCGATTTTACGCCGTCGGTAATAATCTCCTTGATCGACTTACGGCACAGCTTCGCGATTTCCCGCTCCAGATTACGAACGCCGGCTTCACGGGCGTAGTAGCGGATAAGATCCCGGATCGCATCATCGGTGATCGACCATTCGTTCTTCTTCAGGCCATGAGCCTTCATCTGCTTTTCAACGAGATGACGCTTGGCGATTTCCACCTTCTCATCTTCGGTATATCCCGACAGATGGATGATTTCCATACGATCGCGCAGCGGCCCCGGCATGTTCAGCGAGTTCGCCGTACAGATGAACATCACTTCCGACAGGTCGAACTCGACCTCAAGATAATGATCGGCAAATGTCGTGTTCTGCTCGGGATCGAGCACTTCAAGAAGCGCCGATGACGGATCACCCCGGAAATCATTCCCGAGCTTATCGATCTCATCGAAAAGGAAAAGCGGGTTGCTGGATTTTGCCTTCTTCATCGACTGGATGACCTTGCCCGGCATAGAGCCGATATAGGTCCGCCGATGACCGCGGATTTCCGCTTCATCCCGAACGCCGCCAAGAGCGACGCGGACAAAGTTACGGCCCGTTGCCTTGGCAACCGACTTACCGAGCGAGGTTTTACCTACACCGGGAGGGCCGACGAGGCACAGGATCGAGCCACGGATTTTCTTCATCCGCTGCTGCACGGCAAGATATTCAAGGATACGTTCCTTGACCTTTTCCAAACCGTAATGGTCATCGTTCAGGATTTTCTCGGCGCGGACCAAGTCTTTCTTGACCCGGGTACGTTTGTTCCACGGCAGGCTTGTGATCCAGTCGAGATAATTGCGGACAACCGTCGCCTCGGCCGACATCGGGCTCATGTTCCGGAGCTTCTTCATCTCCTGATTACATTTTTCGAGCGCTTCCTTCGTCAGCTTGGTCTTGGCGATTTTCTCTTCAAGTTCGGTCAGCTCGTCACGGCCATCTTCGCCCTCGCCGAGTTCCTTCTGGATCGCCTTCATCTGCTCATTGAGATAATATTCGCGCTGGGTCTTCTCCATCTGGCGCTTGACCCGGCTGCGGATTTTTTTCTCGACCTGCAGGACGCCGATCTCATCTTCCATTAGCGCATAAACGCGTTCCAGCCGCTCGGATGCAGACTCAATTTCCAGAAGTTCCTGCTTCTCGGAAATTTTCAACGCCATGTGGGATGCCATTGTATCAGCAAGCTTAGACGGCTCATCGATCTGATTGAGCGAGACAAGGACTTCCGGCGGAATTTTGCGGTTGAGCTTCACATACTGCTCGAACTGGGAGATCACGGAACGGGCCAGCGCTTCAAGCTCCGGCGTATCCGCATCCTTCTCTTCCAGAATTTCGGCATGCGCCTGGAAGAAATCGGGATTTGAGAGGAATTCATCGATCCGCGCCCGCTCCCCGCCTTCAACAAGGACCTTGACCGTCCCGTCAGGAAGTTTCAAAAGCTGCAGCACGGAAGCAATGGTTCCGACGCGATGAATATCGTCCTCTCCCGGATCGTCCTGACTCGCGTTCTTCTGCGCCACAAGAAGGATCTGCTTGTCATCCTTCATCACATCTTCGAGCGCCCGCACGGACTTGTCGCGACCGACGAACAGCGGCACGATCATATGCGGGAAAACGACGATATCACGGAGCGGAAGAACCGGAAAAATCTGGGTACGAGGTGTATCAATCATCATGTTGCCTTCTGGGACCGGCGATCTGGAGTGCCCCGCACAGGCGGGAATATATGCTGGTCCTGACTAAAAAATAAAGAGCGGGAAGGAAGATCTCCCTCCCACCAAGGCCGGACTACGCGCTACTCGTCGCGTCCTGCCGGTCAGCATATATATGGAGTGGCTGGGTACCACCGTCAACCACCTCAGCATTAATAACGATTTCCTCCACACCTTCGAGCGAGGGAAGGTCGTACATCGAGTCCAGAAGGATGTTTTCCATGATCGAGCGGAGGCCCCGGGCGCCCGTTTTACGGATGATCGCCTTCTTCGCGATCGCCGACAGAGCGTCATCGGTGAACGTCAGTTTCACATCTTCCATATCGAACAGCCGCTGATACTGCTTGACCAACGCATTCTTCGGTGATGTCAAAATCTCGATCAGGGCTTCCTCATCCAGATTTTCAAGCGTTGCAACAACCGGCAGACGCCCGACAAATTCCGGGATCAGGCCAAATTTGAGAAGATCTTCAGGCTCGACATCCTTCAATGTCTCTCCGACATTACGATCCTCTTCCGCTTCCACTGCGGCGCCGAAACCGATGGACGTGTCCTTGCCACGGGAGCCGATGATCTTGTCCAGGCCGGCAAACGCACCGCCGCAAATGAACAGGATATTCGTCGTATCCACCTGCAGGAATTCCTGCTGCGGATGTTTGCGGCCGCCCTGCGGCGGAACCGATGCCACGGTTCCTTCCATGATTTTCAGAAGCGCCTGCTGCACCCCCTCACCCGAGACGTCCCGGGTGATCGACGGATTGTCGGATTTACGGCTGATCTTGTCGACCTCGTCAATATAGACAATGCCGCGCTGCGCCCGCTCCACATTATAGTCGGCAGACTGCAGCAGCTTCAGAATGATATTTTCCACATCCTCACCAACGTAACCAGCTTCCGTCAGCGTGGTCGCATCCGCCATGGTGAACGGAACATCAAGAATGCGCGCCAGTGTCTGGGCCAGCAATGTCTTACCGCAACCGGTCGGGCCGATCAGCAGGATGTTTGACTTCGCCAACTCTACATCATCCGACTTGCCGCTATGGTGAAGCCGTTTGTAATGGTTATGGACCGCGACGGACAAAACCCGTTTCGCATGAAACTGGCCGATCACATAGTCATCCAGAACCTTGCAGATTTCCGTTGGTGTGGGAACGCCATCGCTCGTTTTTACCAGAGTGCTTTTGTGCTCTTCGCGAATAATATCCATGCAAAGCTCTACGCATTCATCGCAAATGAACACCGTTGGTCCCGCGATCAGCTTTCTGACCTCATGCTGGCTTTTGCCGCAGAAGGAGCAGTACAGGGTATTTTTCGAATCTCCACCACTTAATTTGGTCATAAATACTCCAATAGTCCGTTCGACTTTGCATATTAGCCATCGTCGTCGCGGGCGACAACAATAATGTTTACCCCAGCGAAATCATGAAACGTGAAACGCCATGATCATTCCGAGCATACATAATACGGAATTTGACTCAACTTTCCGTTAACAGGACGTCGAAGCCGCCTGTATTACGAAAAAATAATAATCTGCCCGCAAAAATAAGCTTATTTGGACTTTTTCTCGTCCTCATCATCCAGGCCGGGGCGTTTGATAACGACCTCGTCAACAAGGCCGAATTCCTTAGCCTCTTCCGCGGTCATAAAGTTGTCACGCTCCACTGCCGCCTCAATCACATCCAGCGGCTGTCCCGTATGCTCGACATAGAGCTTATTCAGCCGCGCCCGGACTTTCAGGATTTCTCGGGCCTGGATTTCGATATCCGTGGCCTGTCCCTGTGCACCGCCTGACGGCTGATGGATCATGATGCGGGCATTGGGAAGGCTGTAGCGCTTGCCCTTGGTTCCGGCTGTCAGCAGGAACGAGCCCATGGATGCTGCCTGGCCGATACAGACCGTCGCGATGTCTGGCTTGATATATTGCATCGTGTCATAGATTGCGAGCCCGGACGTAACCACGCCCCCCGGAGAGTTGATATACATATAAATCGGCTTTTTCGGGTTTTCGGCTTCCAGAAACAGAAGCTGCGCCGTAATCAGCCCCGCCATGCCATCCTGAACCTGTCCGGTGACAAAAATAATCCGCTCTTTCAAAAGACGGGAGAAGATGTCGTAAGACCGCTCTCCGCGAGCTGTCTGCTCCACGACCATTGGAACCAGATTATTCATATAGGTGTCGATGACATCAACCATTCTCGATTTTCCTTAAGTTTAGCAGTTGCGCCACGTCAGCATATAGGAGCGACGAACGCAACTGTAAATCCACATCAACGAAATACGAATTATTTCTTTTCGGCCGATTTCTTCGCCGCTGGTTTTTTTGCTGCCGGTTTCTTGGCTGCAGCTTTTTTAGGCGCCGCTTTCTTCGCGTCACCTTTTTCCGCAGCAGCCTTCTTCTTCGCAGCCGGCTTTTTCTTCGGCTCGGCGGCTTCTTCTTCGTCCGGATCTTTCATCAGTTCATCGACCGAGACTTTCTTTTCCGTCACCGTTGCCAGTTCCGCGATGAAGTCAATTACCTTGTCCTCAAAAATTGGCGCACGGAGCTGAGCCTGCATTTCCGGGCGTTTCTGGAACATCTCGAAGATCATCTGCTCCTGTCCCGGATAGTTCCGGGCTTGGGCAACCATGGCCTGATTGACCTCTTCCTGAGAGACTTCGATATTGTTGATCCGGCCGACTTCCGCCAGCAGCAGGCCAAGACGCACACGGCGCTCTGCAATACCCTGATATTCTGCGCGCAGTTCTTCTTCGGACTGGTCCTGATCTTCCAGCTTCTGGCCGGCCTGCTCCAGTTCCTGTTCGAACTGTTTCCAGATATTTTCGAACTCGCTGTCCTTCATTCCGGGAGGAACGTCAAAATCATGGGCATCCGCCATGGCATCCAGCATGTTGCGTTTCAGGGACTGACGCGAGAGCTGATTATACTGCTGCTCGATCTGGCCACGGACCGCATCCTTCAGCGCATCAAGATTTTCAAGGCCGAGTTTGGTCGCAAACTCATCATTGATCTCAACATCCGTCGCTTCGCGGATTTCATGAACCTTGACTTCAAAGACAGCATCCTTACCAGCCAGGTTTTCCGCGCCGTAATTTTCCGGGAATGTCACCTTGACTTCGACATCGTCGCCGGCTTTCGTTCCGATAAGCTGTTCCTCGAAACCGGGAATAAAGGAATTGGAACCGAGCTCCAGCTGATGGCCTTCCGCCGCACCGCCGTCAAAGGCGACACCGTCGACCTTACCGACGAAATCAATCAGGAGTGCGTCACCTTCCTTGGATTTGCGGTTGCCGGAGATGGCAACAAAATTTTTCTGCTGGCCGGCAATTTCCGTGAGGGCTTCTTCGACCTTGTCGTCCTCGACTTCGGCAACCGGCTTTTCAAGTTTCAGCTTGGAAAAATCCATCGGCTCGAAGTCCGGCATGATCTCGACTTCAATCGTGAATTCAAGGTCTTCCCCTTCATCGAATTTGGTGATTTCGATTTTCGGCTGCTGGGCCGGGCGCAGAGAGTTATCATCCAGCGCCTGCTGGCTTGCTTCATTGACCGTCTGCTCAAGCACCTCGCCCATGACAGATTTGCCGAACCGCTGACGCAAAATGGCAAGCGGCACTTTCCCCGGGCGGAACCCCGGAAGTTTGACTTCCGCGCCAACCTCGGTCAGTTTATCCGTAACCTTGGTGTCGATTTCCGCGGCCTCAACAACAATTGTGAAATCCCGCTTTAGGCCGTCAGAGTTAGTTTGTGTAATTTGCATGAACGATCGCCCGTCATCTTTTATTTAGCAATAAACGCTCCCCTTCGCATCCTGTGACGGGAAACGCCAGCTCGAAAGCTTCCTTTATATTCTGGTGCGGGTGGAGGGAATCGAACCCCCACTTCGTAAGAAACTGGTACCTAAAACCAGCGCGTCTACCAATTCCGCCACACCCGCATCTCGAATTTAAACCCGGCGGCGCTTGCAAAAAATTGCATCCGCCCGAACCGGGAGCGGCTGTCTATAGCATATGATTTCTGGGATTGACTAGGGGAATTACCAATAAAGGGCGAGAAAAGTATAAACGACGGAAAAGCTGTGTATCGGTAGGGTGAAATCGACGCCGACCACAGCACCTCAGCAGGGTGAGAGGATCAATAAAAAGGGGGTGTCTTTAATGCCGGATAACCGCCACACGGGAACAACTAAGATTAAGCTGCGTGAAAGTCCCGTTCGAATATCGCAAGAGCAAGCACATTTGTCCCGGCATGTTCCTGATAGCCAGTCCGAAGAACCGTCTTCTCGTAATGGACATGCGGAATACCCTGCTCGTCATCCGTGATGCGCAGTACTTTTGCCTGTTCCTGAAGGCTCAACATCATGCCGCGGTAGAAAATATCGCCCGAGGCGATCCGATCGCGTAAATTCTGCTTCTTGAAAAACATATTACTCACCCAAAATAAAATGCCGAATTTTTCCGTTATACGTAATCAATACGGGCAATTCGTAAAAAAACGGTTGAAAAGTGCAGCGCATTTTAGGCATTTTTATGACTGTCTAAAATTTTTCGCAAAATCGGCGGAATAGCCTTTTCAATATCTTCCGCAATCAAGCCGGGTCCGATAGCCTCTCCCACCTCCCCATGCAGCCAGGCGGCGGCGGATGCCGCAGAAAACGCACTCATGCCGCCTGAGAAAAACCCCGTGATCAAGCCCGCAAGAACATCGCCGGATCCCGCCGTGGCAAGATATGGTGGGGCGTTATAGTTTATGATGGCCTTTCCGTCAGGCGTGGCGACAACGGTATCTGCTCCTTTCAGCAGGACCACGGCCCCCGACAAGGAGGCCGCCATTCTCGCCCGCTCGAGTTTTGATCCTGCGAGGGAGAAAATGCGTTCAAACTCCGCCTCATGCGGCGTGAGCACCACTTCACCATGCTCCTTTTCCGCAATGAGCGAAAACAGCGTATCAGGATCATCCTTGAAGACCGTCAGCCCATCCGCATCGATAATGACATTTGCCGAACTTTCAAGGGCAAGGCTTGTAAACTCGCGGGTCCGTTCAGTGACACCATTCCCCGGACCGACGAGGACGGTTCCGATCCGCCTCTCGCGAAGCCAGCCTTCGAACGCTTTCCCATCGGCCAGGGAGGCAACCATCACAGCCTCAAGCGTGGCCGCATAGATTTGCAGGGCGGACGGAGGGCTGACGACAGTCGCCGCCCCTGCCCCGACCCGCAGGCTGGCACGGGCGGCCAGTCTCGCCGCCCCGGTCGAGGCGGTGCCGCCGCCGACAATCGCCGCATGACCGCGGCTGTATTTCTGTATTTCCGGTTCGAGTGACGGAAAGTCGTCCCGCCAGAGTTCCGGATCGTTCAAATGAGTCTCGGGGTCAATCTCTTCCAGACAGTCGCTGTCGATGCCGATATCTACAATTTTGAGCTCGCCGCAATAGGCGCGGCCTGGATAGAGAAAATGCCCCGGCTTTGCGCGAAAGAAGCTCACCGTCATCGCCGCTGGGATGGCGCCCACATCCACTGCTCCGGTATCCCCATTGACGCCGCTTGGCATATCGACGGCAACCATGGGGATCTGCTCACGCTTGATCCGTGCGAAAAAGGCGGCGATATCACTCTCAAGATAACGCGAAAAGCCCGCCCCGAAGATGGCATCCACCACCAGATCGATTTCGCCTATCTCCGCCCGTGCAAGCGGCAACACGGGACCGTTCCACTGATCCCGCATCAGCGCGGCATCCCCTTTCAGCAACTCCGGATCGGAGATGGACGCAAGATCGATCTGCCAGCCTGCCTCCTGCAACCGGCGGGCGACAACATAACCGTCCCCCCCGTTATTCCCCGGTCCGCATAGAACGAGGGCACGACCGGGCGGCCATTTTCGCTGTATCTGAATCGCAATCCCCTCACCAGCCGTTTCCATGAGCATGGAACCCGCCACACCGCCGTCAATCGCAAGGCGGTCCGCCAGATACATTTCCTCAACGCTGAGCAGTTCGGTCGGCAGAGACATTTTATCAGACTATTTTTGTGAGGTCCGGCCGCGCCGAGGCGACGGGCGATACGCGTTCAAAGGCATAGGCCGCATTGAGAACCGCTGCGTCATCCTGCATTGGCCCGACGATCTGCAACCCGATCGGCAGCCCC
>PAKP01000035.1 GCA_002706985.1 Sneathiella sp.
AGACAAATCCAGCCCAAAAGCCCCCAATAGGAAACCAAAAACCAGACCCACCCCGTCGGCGTGACGCGGGTTATAAATCCACCAACCATCAACGTCAACACATTAATAAAGGTTTTTTTCTTATGCCATGTTTATGCCGTAAATTTTCAATAGAAAGCGTAATCTCCGGGTTTTGAAGCACGGCAGAACAATCATTCATATGAGCATAGTGATGAAAAGGAACGGAACGTATTCCGACATTGCGGAAATTTTCCCTGCAGTTCGCAGAATCACAGCATGCGCATAACTTAAGGAAAAATTGAGGAATACTTGACAAAATTGCAATCTGACAGCATCTTTCGACGCGTCATTATGGTTAACGAGTTTTAAATCAACATATTATTTTTGGTGGTTCAACGAGTGCTGAAGACAATGAAATCAGGATTGTTCAGCAAATCAATGCTGATACCTGTCATTACAATGATCGCCGGGGGCGCCGCGGGCGGCTTGCTGGTATCCACATTTCTATCCGGATCAGACCAACCCCCTGCCCAAATCGCCAGCGCAAAGCAGAAACAGGATACACCGTCCATTGTACAGGAGGCCGCCGCTTCCATTGATCAGGACATCGAAATCGACATTGATACAACTGAAGTTCTCGAAAACAACGCTGAAGTGACGGTTGCCGCTTATGCGCCCTCGACATCGGACAGCCTGAATGAAATGACCAAGACAGTCTCTGTCAGCAAAGGCGATACATTAATGGCGGTTCTGACCCGGGCCGGTGCTGATCGCACGGAAAGCCACGAGGCCATTACAGCCCTCAATGAAATTTTTGATCCCCGCAGTCTGAAAATCGGACAGGATGTAACGCTCTATTTCGGAAATACCGATACCGATCAGGAAAGCGGCACGGCAGCACCGGGTCTTATTCGCGTATCACTGAAAGAAGATGTTGACCGCCAGCTTGCAGCAGTCCGTACGCCGGGTGAAGGCTTCACCGCCCAGGAAACCATTCTGGAGCTAGACAGAAAAACGGTGAGAGCGGGCGGCGTTATCCAAAGTTCTCTCTTTTTATCTGCGGCACAGGCTGGCATCCCGACAAAAACCATTGTCGACCTGATCCGTATCTTCAGCTATGACGTCGATTTCCAGCGTGAAATCCAGCCGGGCGACGGCTTCGAGGTTTATTTTGAGCGGTTTGCCGACGAGGATGGCCGGGTTCTGAAAGACGGCGCTATTATTTGGGCATCAATGACGTTAAGTGGCAAAGAGTATTCCGCCTATCGGTTCAGGACAAGCGACGACGGATTCACTGATTATTACAATGCACAAGGGCAAAGCATCAAGAAGACCCTGATGCGCACGCCCATTGATGGTGCACGCCTTACCTCCGGTTTCGGCAAGCGCAAGCATCCAACGCTCGGCTATACAAAGATGCATCGCGGTGTTGATTTTGGCGCCCGGAGCGGAACACCGATTATGGCGGCAGGTAATGGTACTGTCGAAATGGCTGCGCGCAACGGTGGCTACGGCAATTATGTTCGCATCCGCCACAACAGCGAATATAAAACGGCCTATGCTCATATGAAAAATTTTGGAAAAGGTATCCGTAAAGGCGCACGTGTCAAGCAAGGCCAGATTATCGGCTACGTAGGATCTACCGGCCGCTCCACAGGCCCTCATCTGCATTATGAAGTGCACAGAAACAGCAAGCAGATCAATCCGCTTTCGGTTAAATTACCGGCGGGCCGCAAACTCGGCGGTAAAATGCTCGCCGCATTCCAGGCACATACAGATGGCATCCGCAAAGAAGTTGCCGGGGTTGAATTGGAAACAAAGCTCGCGAGCGCAAACGTCGAATAACGAAGGGCATCCTCGCCGCAGCATTAACTCTGACGATATATTCTGGGGGCTGTTTGGATAAGAAGGCGCTTTTCACGCTATATTTTGTTGTTTTGCTTGATGTCGCTGGACAGGGCATCCTGATCCCTGCTCTCACGACGTTAATTATCGACCCGACAAACGGCTTTTTGCCGGCGGCGACATCGGCGGCAACGCGAAATTTCTATTTCGGACTTATCACAGGCAGTTTCTTCTTTTGCTGGTTTCTTGGCGCGACCATGATCGCCAGCTATTCTGATAAAGTGGGCCGGAAAAAAGCACTCGTGATCTGTTTGATCGGTTCTGTGCTCGGCTATGTCCTGACCATCATCGGCATATATATACAAAGCATCATTTTGCTGGTTTTGGGTCGTATCGTCGCCGGATTTACCGCCGGTAGTCAATCCGTATCGCAGGCGGCAATTATTGATATAAGCACGGATGAAAACCGCACGGAGAATCTTGGGCGTCTCGTTGCTGCCCTTGCGGCAGGGCTTGCGTTTGGACCGATTGTGGGCGGTATCTTCTCAGACCAGGCGATCTGGTCCGAATTAAACGTCACCGTTCCTGTTTATATAATTACCGCCTGCCTTCTCCTGAATCTGGTGCTGCTACTGAAGTATTTTGAGGATGTCCGGGAAACAGAGGGCAATTTCGCGCTTAATCCTCTGTCTGCCTTCTCTGAACTGGCAGAGGCAGTCAAAACGCGCGCCATTCGCAATATCTCAATTGTCTTCTTCGCCTGCGTCCTCTCAATGACACTGTTTTATATCTATGCAACCGTTTATCTGTTCCGAAAATTCGAGTTTACGACCTTGGGCAACAGCGTTGCCATGCTGGTCATCGGTGTGGGGATGGCAATCGGAAGCGGATATCTGATCAAGCCTCTCTCCGATCGATTTACACCGGAAAGAATTGTAAGTGGTGCTCTTATGGTAATGGCTCTGTTCCAGGGATTATTCCTGTTAAGCGGTAATGAGTATTTCGCGGTCGCCAGCCTGTTACCATTTGTCATGGGATACGGCATTGCCTATACGAACTGCCTGTCAATATTTTCAGACGCGGTGTCTGAGGACAAGCAAGGCTGGGTAATGGGAATATCCATCTCTCTCTTTACCTTTGCAGGCGGCATCGTTTCCATCATCGGCGAAGGGCTAATGGATATATTCCTCCAACTTCCCTTCCTCCTCTCCATCGCCGGCATGATCACCGCAAGCATCCTTGCCATCAGCCTTAAAATTATCCAACCCTATAAAGCATCCCCCAGAACGAAAAACGGCTGCCATTGACTGGCAGCCGTTTGCTTTGTCAACTGGCAACGCCGTTAAGCCGCATCCGCCAGTTCATCATTTATCAGGAGGCCATCCTCACTTCCTGAAATTTTGACTGTGGCCCCATCGGAAATGGTTCCTTCCAGGATCTGCGTGGCCAATGGGTTTTGCAGATACCGCTGGATCACTCGCTTCAACGGCCGGGCACCATATACCGGATCATAGCCACGATTTGCGATCCATTCATAGGCCGAAGGATCAAGTTCTAGTTCAATCCGCCGCTCGGACAGCAGCTTCTGCAGATGCTCCAGCTGAATATCAACAATGGCGTTCATATTCTCCCGGCTCAGCCGATGGAATACAATCTGCTCATCCAGACGGTTCAGAAACTCCGGCCGGAATGCGGCGCGCACTGTTTCCATGACTTTATGGCGGACCAGTTCGTCATCCACATCGTCACCGCTTGCCATATGTTCACTGCCGAGATTGGACGTCAGCACAATGAGGGTATTCTTGAAGTCCACCGTCCGGCCCTGACCATCCGTCAAGCGGCCATCATCCAGAACCTGCAGCAGGATGTTGAAGACGTCCGGATGGGCTTTTTCAACTTCGTCAAACAGGATGACCTGATAGGGACGGCGGCGAACAGCTTCAGTGATGACACCGCCCTGATCATAGCCGACATATCCGGGAGGCGCCCCGATAAGGCGGGCGACACTGTGCTTTTCCATATACTCGGACATATCGACACGGAGCAGCGCATGCTCATCATCGAACAGGAACCCGGCCAGCGCCTTGGTCAATTCTGTTTTACCAACCCCGGTCGGCCCCAAGAACAGGAAGGAGCCAATCGGCTGGTTCGGATCCTGTAGGCCCGCACGGGAACGACGCACCGCATTGGAGACGGCGACAAGCGCCTCTTCCTGACCGACAACGCGCTTGCGGAGTTCATTCTCCATATTGAGCAGTTTCTCACGCTCACCGGAGAGCATCTTGTCGACAGGGATGCCGGTCCACCGCGAAACAACGCCCGCAATATCCTCTTCCTTCACGCTATCTCGTCCGATGGAAGAACCTTCCGCCTCCTCCGCCTCGGCCAGTTGCTTTTCAAGTTCCGGGATTGCGCCATACGCCAGCTCACCGGCGCGCTGCAGGTTGCCCTGGCGCTGAACGGTCGCCAGTTCGTTTCGCGCCGCATCCAGCTGTTCTTTCACATGCTGGGCACGGTTGAGCTTTTCCTTCTCCATCTGCCAGCTTTCCGTGAGGTCAGCAGATTGCTTTTCAAGCTCAACCAACTCGGTTTTGAGTTTTTCAAGACGTTCTTTTGACGCTTTGTCCGTTTCTTTCTCAAGGGCGGAGCTCTCGATTTTCATTTGCAGTATCTTGCGATCGAGCTCGTCCACCTCTTCGGGCTTGCTATCAACTTCCATACGGCGTCGGCTTGCGGCCTCGTCCATCAGGTCGATTGCCTTGTCCGGAAGGAACCGGTCCGTGATGTAACGGTTCGACAGAGTGGCCGCTGCGACCAGTGCACTGTCAGAGATTTGCACACCATGATGGACTTCGTATTTTTCCTTCAGCCCACGCAGGATCGAGATGGTATCCTCGACCGTCGGCTCGGAGACAAAGACAGACTGGAAACGCCGCGCAAGCGCCGCGTCCTTCTCAATATATTTCCGGTACTCATCAAGGGTCGTAGCGCCGACACAGTGAAGCTCACCCCGCGCAAGCGCAGGCTTCAACAGGTTGGAGGCATCCATCGACCCTTCCGCCGCGCCGGCCCCAACCAGCGTATGCAACTCGTCAATAAAGAGTACAATCTCACCGTCCGTAGAGGAAATTTCCGATAGGACCGCTTTCAACCGCTCCTCAAATTCACCGCGGTATTTGGCGCCCGCAATCAGCTGTCCCAGATCAAGGCTCATCAGCTTCTTGTCTTTCAGACTTTCCGGCACGTCGCCGTTTACAATCCGGAGCGCAAGACCTTCGATGATGGCCGTTTTACCGACACCCGGTTCCCCGATCAGGACCGGATTATTCTTGGTACGGCGTGACAGTACCTGTATGGTCCGGCGAATTTCCTCATCCCGGCCAATCACCGGGTCAAGCTTGCCTTTGCGGGCGGCTTCCGTCAAATCGCGGGCGTATTTTTTTAGGGCATCATAGCTGGCTTCCGCCCCGCTGCTATCCGCTGTACGGCCTTTACGCAAATCATTAATCGCCTCATTCAGGCTATTTGCCGTGACCTTGGCATTGTTAAGGATTTTTGCTGATTCCGTTCCCTTTTCCAGGGCCAGGGCCAGCAGCAACCGCTCCGCCGTCACGAAACTGTCGCCAGCTTTATCCGCCAGTTTTTCGGCGGAAGCGAACAGCCGTGCCAGTTCGGGGGTCAGATTGACCTGACCCGCGCCGCTGCCTGTAACCTGCGGCATTTTTGCAATGGCATCATTCACGTCCTGGCTCGCCATGACGGCATCGCCGCCAGCTTTGGCGATCAGGCCGCTTGCCAAACCTTCTTTGTCATCAAGAAGTACTTTCAGGAGGTGTTCCGGCGTCAGTCTCTGGTGATTTTCACGTAACGCCAATGTTTGGGCCGATTGGATGAATCCTTTCGACCGATCTGTATATTTTTCGATATCCATGCTCGTCCTCGACACATAGACCGCTGTTTCTTTGCGCGACTTCCCATGATCCCTTAGAGGCAATCATATTGCAAGCCCGCCAACGGCTTCATTTCTGATATATATGTGGGCGATCTGCGATTGATTTCAAGCTGGTAATGGCTCGACCGATGCGACAAAAATTCACATGCAAAAAACAAAAGGGAAGCTGAATATCGCTTCCCTTTTTCTTCTTTCAATTTGCCAAATGCCACAAAGCAGTCGAACTTACTCTGTTGTGTTAGCTTCCTCAATGTCACTTTCATCGGCATTCCGGCTTGATGTCCGTCGACGCAGGGTCCTTGTACGGCTCACCTTGCGTTTCGGCTTAGCCTCCTCCCCTTCACTATCAGCAACAGGAGATGACGCCGGTGCAGACCCGTCAGCCGACATATCCACAATCGGTTGTTCTGCGGCACTCAAATCAATAGCAGAATTATTGGCATCGGGGCTTGCTTTTTCTTCACCTCCGGAAGACGCCTCATCCCGGGTCCGGCTTCTTGGTTTACGCTGTGCCGGCTTGCTGCTTTCAATCTCTAAAGGGGTCGCAGAATTCTCAGCGCTACCTGAGCTCCCCGGATTACCCATATTCTCAGCGCTATCAGCATTCTCTGAATTGTCCGAAGCCGACTTTTCCTTAGGCGCTACCGTATTGGCGGCAATTATTCTGAAGTAATGCTCAGCATGCTGGAAGTAATTCTCAGCGGCAACGCGATCGCCTGACGTCTGGGCATCCGTTCCATGCGCAACGTATTTATCATAAACCTGTTGCGCGGTACCCCGGATTTTACCGTCGGGACCATTGCTGTCATAATTACGGTTACCGCCGCCTGGTCGGCGATTGTTGCCTGAACCTGGCCGATTACCCCCAGAATTCGCCCGTCCGCCACGAGGACGCCTGTTACTACTTACTCTCATAATCGCAATGATTCCGTCAATCTAGAGTTCAAATTTCACATCAGTGTAAAGATGATTCAATTCAGGCGCTTAAGTTAAGTCCCACTCGCATTTCCAAGATGTTCCATCATCCAGGAAGCTCAGGCCCGATTTTGAATTAAATATTGATCATGGACCTTAGATTCAGGTCTTGTTGTTCACATATGATCTGGGTAAACCCTACCCTCTGTTTCTTTAATAATCCAACGTTTTTTTCAAAAAATCGCACTACCTTGCAAGAAGACCCGATACACAGCGCTCAATTGATGCAAGATCCCGGTGATATTCTATCCGCGAAATGCCTGCGCTCTGCATCATTCGCCCAACTTCAGGCGCCTGGCCTACCCCTACTTCAAATATCAACAGGCCGCCCGGTCGAAGAAGGCTACGAATATCAAAAAGAATTTCCCGATAGCAGTCAAGTCCATCTGAGCCACCAACCAGCGCTAGATGCGGTTCATAATCGCGGACTTCCGGTTGAAGCCCCGCAATATCCCCGTTCGGAATATAGGGAGGATTGCTGATAACGAGATCGAACTTTTCATCCCTTTCTCTTCCCCAGTTTCCAAGAGCAAACTCCGCCCGTTCGTCCATTTCAAGGCGATGTGCATTCTCGCGGGCGATGGCAATTGCCGCTTCGCTTTTATCGATACCGACACCGCTCGCCTCGGGCAACTCGCTCAAAAGCGACAGCAGGAGACAACCGCTCCCCGTTCCAAGATCGAGGATGCGGCGCGGTTGCAAAACATCTTTGCAGCGTAGCAATGCGGCCTCAATAAGTGTTTCACTATCCGCCCTGGGGTCCAGCACATCCGCAGTCACAAGAAAATCCAGGCTCCAGAATTCCCTATGCCCCGTCAGATGAGAAAGAGGCTCACGCGCCGAACGCCGTTCAACCAAGTTGTCAAACTTCTCTTTTTGCTGCGCTGTCAGGAGACGCTCTGGCTCCCGATAGAGAAATCCTGTATCTTCACCGAGTACATGTGCGAGCAACAAGGTTACTTCCCGCTTTGCATTCGGCACATCAGCCGCCCTCAAAACATAAGCTGCATCATCTATCGCGCGACGCGCATCCACGCTCATTAGATCAGGCGCCGCCTTCAATCTCGGCTAGCAGCGCGGCCTGATCTTCCGAGATCAGGGCATCAATGACTTCATCCAGCGCCTCGCCCGCAAGGACCTTATCCAGTTTGTAAAGCGTCAGATTGATGCGGTGATCGGTCAACCTTCCTTGCGGGAAATTATAAGTACGGATTCGCTCCGACCGGTCTCCCGATCCCACTTGTCCCTTACGCGCCGCGGAGCGTTCTGCTGCCTTTGCCGCCCGTTCCGCCTCATAGATGCGGGAGCGCAGCACGCTCATAGCTTTCGCCTTGTTCTTGTGCTGGGATTTCTCATCCTGCTGCTGCACGACAATGCCCGTCGGGATATGCGTAATGCGCACCGCTGAATCCGTTGTATTCACCGACTGCCCGCCCGGGCCGGACGCACGGAAAATATCGACGCGAATATCACTATCCGCGATTTGAACATCGACTTCTTCCGCTTCAGGCAGCACCGCAACGGTCGCCGCGGATGTATGAATACGTCCTCCGGTTTCAGTTTCCGGGACCCGCTGAACACGATGTACACCGGATTCAAACTTGAGATTGGCGAAGACGTTGCGCCCGGTCACCTTCACGATCACTTCCTTGATACCGCCCAGATCCGATTCCGACATTGACATGGTCTCGCATGTCCAGCCCTGACTTTCGGCATATCGCTGATACATTCTGTAAAGATCACCTGCGAAAAGCGCCGCTTCCTCGCCGCCCGTTCCCGCGCGAATTTCAAGAATCGCGTTTTTCTCGTCGGCATCGTCTTTGGGCAAAAGCTGGATCTTGATGGAATGCTCCAGATCGGGAAGCAGGGCCTTCAATTCCTCCTGCTCCAGCTCGGCCATCTCTTTCATTTCCGCATCGGTATCCGGACTCTCCAGCATCTCCTCTATCCCAGCCAGCTCATCACGTGTTTGCTGGAATTTCTGGATGGCTTCCACCAGGGGCTTAATCTCCGCATACTCCCGGCTCATGCGGACGAAATCATCCGGCGCAACCTCGCCCATTTCACCGGACATGGCAGCTTCCAGCTCTTCCGAGCGTGACTGGATCATTTTGAGCTTGTCTTCGGGGAGCATTTTCTGACCTTAAACGAGAGCGCCGAGCGCAGCTGATATATTGGAGAGTTCAATTTCGCGCTGTTCACCCTGATCGAGATCACGAAGAGTGCAGACATTGCGCGCCAGCTCATCCTCACCGATCAGAACTGCCGCCCGTGCATTCAGTTTATTGGCCCGCTTCATGCGTTTACCGACATTGCCCTTGAAGGCCATTTCAATATTGAAGCCATCCTGTCGCAGTTGATATGCGAGTTTTGCCGCAACCGTTTCCGCCGCTTCTCCAACCGGAATGATGGCAACGGGACGGATGGTCGCCGGAACATTTTCAACGAGCATGGCAAGACGCTCAATCCCGCCAGCCCAGCCGATCCCCGGCGTCGGCTTACCGCCAAGTGTCTCAATCAGCCCGTCATAGCGTCCGCCGGCGATCACCGCCCCTTGCGCCCCAAGCGCTGTTGTCACGAATTCGAAGGCGGTGTGGGTATAATAATCCAGTCCGCGCACCAGTCGGCGGTTGAGCGTGTAGCCAATGCCGAGCAGGGATAATCCATCGAGTACTTCATCAAAGAAATCGGATGAGAAACTGTTGAGGTAGTCGTTGAATAAGGGCGCCTTCTCAACGAGCTCCCGGTCCCCTTTATCCTTGCTATCAAGAATACGAAGGGGGTTGCGGTCCAACCGCTCAAGGCTGTCCTTTGACAGACTTGCTTTGTGATCGCTGAAATAGTCGACAAGCGCGTCACGGTAAGCCTGCCTGCTTTCAAGATCGCCAAGTGTGTTGATCTCAAGCGTGCAATCTTTCAATACGCCAAGTGTCTTCAGGATCGACGCGCCAATAGCGATCACTTCGATATCCGCCTTGGCCTCTTGGGCGCCGATACATTCCACATCAATCTGATGGAATTGCCGCTGCCGGCCTTTCTGCGGGCGTTCATATCGAAACATCGGACCGGCTGCAAACACCTTGAACGGCACATTCTGTTGCAGGCCGTTGCTGATAAAGGCCCGGCAAATCCCGGCGGTGTACTCAGGGCGCAGCGTCATACTCTCGCCGCTCCGGCTTTCAAAGGAATACATTTCCTTCGACACAACATCCGAACTCTCACCCATCGTCCGCGCGAAAACCTCGGTGAAT
The DNA here is from genome assembly GCA_002706985.1 of Sneathiella sp. Lineage (GTDB taxonomy): Bacteria > Pseudomonadota > Alphaproteobacteria > Sneathiellales > Sneathiellaceae > Sneathiella. Next base: position 10,024 of record PAKP01000035.1, read on the forward strand.
TCAAAAATCGGGGTTGCCATCTCCGCATAACCAAACCGCGCCGCAACGTCCCGCGCAGTGCCAACCACATGGACGTGACGTGCAAAATCCTCAGGCAACAGGTCATGGGTGCCGCGGACTGGCTGGGGTAGTGACACGTCTTTTCTCCGTTTAGTAAATACTTCCGAGGTAGGATCAGGCGATACGCTGGACGGCATGGGATTCAGCCACATTGCCGTCCGCATTCAGAGCGTCCAGTTCAGCAGCTTTCGCTTCGACCAATTCGACAACATGATCCACCATATCACCGGTCGCGACTTTATGATCCGTAACGCCGCTCAGGTAAACCATGTGATTGTCCTTGCCGCCGCCGGTAAGCCCGATATCGGTCTCCCGCGCTTCACCGGGGCCGTTGACGACACAGCCGATAATCGACAGAGTCAGCGGTGTTTGAATATGTGCCAGCCGCTGTTCCAGCAATTCCACCGTCTTGATCACAGGAAAGGCCTGCCGCGCGCAGGAGGGGCAGGAGATGATCGTCACACCCCGACGGCGCAAACCGAGGCTTTTCAGGATTTCATAGCCGGCCTTGATCTCCTCCACCGGATCGGCGGAGAGAGAAACCCGGATCGTGTCACCAATCCCCGACCAGAGCAGCATACCAAGGCCGATGGAAGATTTGACGGTGCCGGAAGACAGCCCGCCCGCTTCCGTAATGCCAAGATGGAGCGGATAATCGCATACTTCCGCCAGTCCCTGGTAGGCGGCAACGGACAGGAAGACATCGGACGCCTTCACGCTGATCTTGAAATTAAAGAAATCGTTGTCCTCAAGAATACGGGCGTGGTTCATGGCGGATTCCACCATCGCTTCAGGACAAGGTTCTCCATATTTCTCCAGCAGCTCGCGCTCAAGGCTGCCTGCATTCACGCCGATCCGCATGGAACAGTTATGATCAACGGCCGCCTTCACGACATCCCGCACACGATCAGCAGAACCGATATTCCCTGGATTGATCCTGAGGCAGGACGCACCTGCCTCCGCCGCTTCGATGCCGCGTTTATAATGGAAATGGATATCGGCGATAATAGGTACGCGTGTTTCCCGCACAATTTCTTTGAGGGCCGCCGTACTCGCCTCATCCGGGCAAGAAACCCGGACCATATCCGCACCGGCTTCTTCCAGCGCATGAATCTGCACAATCGTTGCTTTGGCGTCCGATGTCAGCGTATTGGTCATCGATTGCACCGTTATGGGTGCATCGCCGCCGACCGGCACATCGCCAACAAAAATCTGTCGCGATTTCCGACGGATAATCTCTCGGTAAGGTCTGATGCTCATGGGATCATACTTTGTAAAATGGCGTCAAAAAAATGTTGCAGTCGCTATTTTCGCCTAAAATGGCTGTTTACGATGGAAAATACAAGTTATTCCATTGTTTCAGTCTCTATTCGCCGGTCATTGCAGCTACTGCAATCCGTTATTTTCAAGCAGGCTGTCCGCCGCCAACGGTATTTCTCTCAAAATAGTGCCTGTTCCGCCAAGCGATCTGATTTCCCTGCCATCCACCCGAATTTCAAGTCCACCGGCATTACCGGTTGTCAGCTTAAGGTCATGTGTATTCGGCGCCATATAAGTGTCACCGGGATTAAGGACCTGTGATAAAACAGGACTATTATCCTTGGACTTCACTTCAACCCAACTTTCTTCCGTTGCACGAAGCACAACGCGGGCATCCGTGTTTTCAACACCGAATGTTCGTGGCATCGGGCTCTCTGGCGTTCCCTCCGTGGCCGTCGCGGGTTCGCCGGATGTTACTGCCTGCAATGTATCCTGTGGATAGGCTGCCGTGACTTCAGTCTGCTGAGGTGATGTCGTCTGAGCTTCTGTGGCTTCATTCGGATCAGACGCTTCTGCCGTTGCCGCTTCAGTCGACACTGCCGCCGTCTCCGTTTCGCTCTCTACATTTTCAGCGGCGGGCACAGGCTCAACAGCTTCGGCCGTGTTTTCGGATACAGTATCTGAAGTGGCGGCATCCGCCGTCGTGTCAGCTGTGGCTACATCGGTATCCGCAGTATCCTGTGGCGGGTTTATTGTCTCAGCTGTATTGGATTCAGGTTCCGAATTTGCTTCGGAGCTCATTTCTGACTGAGGCATTGCATCGACCGGGTTTTCCGTTGCGAGGTCGCTGTTCCCCGTTTGGGCAGTCGTATTCTCTTGCGTGATCTCCGGAGTTTCCGTAGTCGGCGATGTCTGCAAAATTTCTGCCATGTTCTTCGGCGGTTCGTCCGCAATAGATGCAGTGTCGGTGGGGGCTGACGCATCCGTCCCAATCACATCTAAATCCCGGATTTTGCTCGCCAGATGCTCCGGCAGTTCCGCGACCCGTTCAAAGTCGAGGCTTTCGCTTTCCTGATAGAAAAACCATCCTGCCAGCAAGATCAGAGCAAAAACCAGTGTTCCGAGCAAGATGCCCGCTCCCGGCATACGCCCACCGGTAGACGGCTCAGGGAAAGCAAGCGAGGGGACACGTAAGCCATCGCCTTCTTCATGCTTGTAGAGTTCAACAATGGCAACTGCATCAAGGTCAAGCAAATTGGCATAAGAGCGCAGGAAACCGGTTACAAATGTCTGCCCCGGAAGGCTGTTGAAGTTTCCCTCTTCAAGTGCATGGACCTGACTAGCACGCAGACGCAGAATATCTGCCACCTGGTGCAGTGACAGCCCTCTTGCTTCCCTGGCTTCCCGTAGCTGTGCGCCAACAGTCAGAGGGGCTTCCTCTTGCGGTTCAATAACTTCCTCCGTTTTTTGGAATGACACCCTATTGCCCTGGGACGCATTTCTGCTGAACAGGTTAGGTTGTGTCACGACATCGCGTCGTTTGCTGTCTCTCGCCATAATCGAACGCCAAACATACAGTTTTCTATTTCGTCACAACAGCTTTGCCGCCATTATCGGCAAAATTCCACAAACTTCAATCTCTTATATGATGATTGAATGATCCCGGGCAAATGATCGCAATTGATCGCGCACGGAATGGTCCCGTGAGTTGCAGAGATTGCGGACATAATTTTCCAGTTTGCTGATGTCAGCACTCAGCACCATTTCCTTTACCCGTCCCAATGCTTCGGAAGACATGGAAAAGTTCCGATACCCCAACCCCAGGAGCGCCATCGCCTCCAATGGCCGCCCCGCAATATCCCCGCAAATGGAGAAGGGCTTGTTCGCCTTTTCACATTGTTCGGCAATATTGCGGAACAATGTCAGCAGCGTCGGACTTAAGGTATCATACCGTTCACTGATTTTCGGATTTCCCCGATCAACCGCAAAAAAGAACTGCATCAGGTCGTTCGATCCGACCGAGATAAAATCAACTTCAGTCAAAAGTTGCGGCAACTGCCAAACGATCGATGGCACTTCGATCATGGTGCCGACCTTCACATTTAACGGTGCTCCACCCGGTTTCTGCTTCGCCCGGTCAACCTCCTTGTTCAGAATTGCTTTTGCTTCCAGAAACTCCGGCACCTCCGCGATCATCGGGAACATCAAGGACAGATCCCGCCCCGCCGCCGCACGAACCAGCGCCCGCAGCTGACTACGGAGCAATGCGGGTCTGTCAAGACCGATGCGAATGGCCCGCCATCCCAGCGCGGGATTTTCCTCCGTCTTAGTTTTCAGATAAGGAAGCATCTTGTCGCCACCGATGTCCAGCGTCCGAAAGATGACCGGCTTTCCTTCCATCTTGTCGAGCACGCGCGCATACAATGAGGTTTGCTCGTCAACCTTCGGCATCTGGGAGCGCACCATGAATTGCAGCTCCGTTCTAAAAAGCCCGATGCCGTCCGCACCAAATTCCGGGAAATGGTCAATGTCGAGCAGCAAGCCCGCATTGACGTTCAGACTGAGAGTTACGTTGTCTTTTGAGATATTCGGTTTATCGCGAAGTGCCGCATATTTTGCCTGACGCTGCGCCCGCTGGTTCTGGCTTCTTGAGAAGGCTTCCTGAACGTCCTCGCCCGGGCGCAGAAACACCTGACCATGCTCCGCATCAACAAGAACGAAATCCCCCTGCTCCACATTCTCACGAATGCTGGCACATTGACCAACGACCGGCACACCAAGAGCCCGGGCAACAATTGCCACATGGCTGGCACGCGTCCCCGCCTCCAGTATGACCGCTTTCAGATGTCGGCGATCATAATCAAGCAGCTCCGCCGCCCCCATATTCGCCGCAATAACCACTGTATCCTTGGTAAGGTTGCGACGGTCTATCTGTACCCGTCCGTCAAGATGCATATATAAACGATTGGCAAGGTCATCAAGTTCTGAGAGCCGTTCCCGCAGATACGGATCATTGATTTCCTTCATCCGTGCCCGTGTGTCATCCTGCACCCGCTTGATCGCGGCCTCCACAGTCAAGCCGGTCGCAACCGCATCATGCAGTTTCTTCAGCCAGCCCTTGTCATGGGCAAACATCTTATAAGCCTCAAAGATGTCTTTTGATTCATCCGTCAGCATCGTGTTCGTCGCCAGCAGGAGCTTGTCAACGGAACTTTGCAGGGCGCTTACAGCGGAGTTTAGCCGGTTCAGCTCTTTTGCCCGATCTTCGGAAATAGTACGCAGCACCTCTATTCTGGGCTCGTGCAGCAAGGCATAGCCTACCGCCAGCCCCTCTGCGAGCACCTTTCCGCTGACGTGATGTGGCAATGTCGCATTGCCAGCCGTATCGGAAAATTCCGTTGCAGCCACCATCTCTTCAGAACTGACAAGCTCCGCGACAACCATCGCAACGGTCTGCAGGGCTTCGACTTCCTCATCCGTGTAGACGCGTCGAGTGCGGTTCTGAACGACCAGCACCCCGATCACCCGTCCTCCGCGCAGAATTGGTGTACCAAGCAACGAATGATATTCCTCTTCACCCGTTTCCGGGCGATAGGCAAATTGCGGATGAGACTGCGCGTCCGAAAGATTGAGTGGGCGGGCCCGCGCGGCAATGTCGCCTACGAGACCTTCGCCGAGACGCAGACGGGTCTGATGAACAGAATTCTTCTTGAGGCCTTCCGTGGCATACAGCTCCAGTACATCTCCGGCCCGTCTGAGATAGCACGAGCAAACCTCGGCAATCATATTGCTGGCGATCAGCCGGACAATCTCGTTCAGGCGCTGTTCCGCATCACCATGCCCCGCCATAACCTGGTGGAGCTTGCGTAGAAGCAATCTGGGCGCGCTGATGCCGAGGCCACTCATTTACGAGGTATTCCTCTCCACCTCAGAACCCTCAAGCGCTGCACGGGCCTGCGCGACCAGTTCCTCGACGATCTCTGTCGTTGCCTGTTCCTTCTTTACCATGCCAACACTTTGACCAGCCATGACGGAGCCGTATTCAACATCACCCTCAATCACGGCACGGCGCAACGCACCTGCCCAAAAATGCTCTATCTCAAGCTGTGCAGCTTCAAGATCGAGTTCACCGGATTTATATTTCGCAATCACTGCGTGCTGTGTCTCGATAAATTTCTTCCCGCCTTCGTTGTTAAGGGCCCGAACGGGAATAACCGGGAACATCGGATCGACCTGAACTGTTGTAACCGCATCGCGCGCGCTTGCGCGGATAAAAGCTTTTTTGAAATCAGGATGGGCAATAGATTCATGCGCACACACGAAAACCGTGCCAAGTTGACAGCCGGAAGCCCCCATCCGCAAATAATTGGTAATTGCCTCACCACGACCAATACCGCCCGCCACAAAAACAGGCACTTCCGTAACATGCGGCAGGATTTCCTGCGCCAGTACGCTGGTTGCCACCGGCCCGATATGTCCACCGGCTTCCATGCCTTCAATAATCAGCGCATCCGCACCTGTACGGATCAGCTTCTTGGCCAGCGCCAATATCGGCGCGAAACAAATGGTCTTGGCGTCGCCTTCCTTGATTTTGAAGATGGTTTCCTTGGACGGCACACCTCCTGCAAGCACGACATGTCCAACATTATTGGCAAGACAGATGTCAACGAGCTTGTCGAGATCAGGATGCATGGTGATCAGATTCACACCGAACGGCTTGTCTGTGAGCGCCTGCGTTCCCTTGATTTCAGCATCAAGCAATTCCGGTGTCATTGCACCACAGGCGATAACACCGAACCCCCCTGCATTGGAAATTGCAGCAACTAGATTACGTTCCGACACCCAGGACATCGCCCCGCCCATAATCGCGTATTTGGTGCCTAGGAAATCACACCCGCGCTTCCAGGCCATCTCGATCGTTTCCGGCCCGTTGTTCATCTTCTTGTCCATCTTACGCCGCATCCAGTCCAAATGCAGTATGAAGAGTTCGCACTGCAAGTTCCGTATATTCTTCCGCCAGCAACACACTGACCTTGATTTCCGAGGTTGAAATCACCTGAATATTAATACCTTTTTCAGCGAGCGCTGAGAACATTATCTTGGCAACGCCGGAGTGGCTACGCATCCCCATTCCGACAATCGACACCTTCACAACATTTGGATCCGGAACAATCGCCCGACAGGCGGCCTTGTCCTTCAACTGATCCAAAACAGCCAGAGCCTGGTTCATTTCCTTACGACCGACGGTAAAGGTAAGATCCGTAGCCTTGCCATCTTCCGAGACGTTCTGGACGATCATATCCACATTGATATTCGCATCTGCCAATGCTCCGAACACAAGCGCCGCCATTCCCGGGCGATCCGCCACCTGTTGCAATGTCACCTTGGCTTCATCACGGGTGTAGGTAACGCCACTCACAACCTGTTGTTCCACGATATCTTCCTCATCTACAACCAATGTTCCTGGTAAATCTTCGAAACTAGAGAGTACCTGCAACTTCACCCGGTGTTTCATCGCCATTTCGACGGACCGCGTTTGCAGAACCTTGGCGCCAAGGGACGCCAGTTCCAGCATTTCCTCATAAGTAATTTTATCAAGTTTGGCGGCTTTTGTCGCGATCCGCGGATCGGCGGTATAAATACCATCAACATCCGTATAGATATCACACCTGTCCGCCTTAAGCGCGGCTGCCAGCGCCACAGCAGATGTATCCGAGCCGCCGCGGCCCAATGTGGTAATCCGATTGTCCGACCCAATTCCCTGAAATCCGGCACAGACGGCCACCTGCTGGTCCTCAAACCGCTTGATGATTTCCGTGCAGTCTATGTTCTCGATCCGCGCCGCGCCGTGAACGGCATTCGTCTGAACCGGAATCTGCCAGCCCAGCCAGGATCGTGCGGACACGCCGAGTCCTTGAAGCGCAAGCGACAGGAGACCAATGGTCACCTGCTCACCACTCGATACAACGACGTCATATTCCCGTGCATCGTGCAAAACGGAGACATCCGAAACAAGATCAACCAACCGGTTCGTATCGCCGGACATCGCGGAGACAACCACCGCCACCTCATGACCAGCGTCAACTTCCCGTTTTACTTTCAGAGCGACGTTCTTGATCCGCTCTACCGTGCCGACCGAGGTTCCCCCAAATTTCATAACCAGCCGCGCCATGGCCGCATTACCTCTCCCCCCGCCCCTTGGCAAGGGTTCAAAAAATGATGTTTATTGTCACATTTGCCCTTTGGTTACAAAGGAGCGTATACATATACTTAAGGAGGCCCGCGGGGCAAGCTCCACGGCGAATTTAATACAATAAGGCTGACTTTTTTTATGGCGTCCGATAAAGAGGCAATTATGAACGGCGCGACGACTGCGAAATCCGTAGATCCGTGCGAAATCGCAAACTTCGAGGCGATGGCCGAAGAATGGTGGGATGAGAACGGCAAGTTCAAACCCTTGCATAAGTTCAATCCGATTCGAATTGGCTACGTCCGCGATACGGTTGTTTCCCATTTCGGACGGCAAACGGACGATGCCGTAGTGAAACTCAAACCGTTCACCGGGCTGAAAGTTCTGGATATTGGCTGTGGCGGCGGGTTGCTGTCTGAACCCATGGCCCGGCTAGGAGCGGAGGTCACCGCGGCAGATGCCTCCCGAAAAAATATCCAGATTGCCTCCCTCCATTCCGAAAAGTCTGGCCTTGATATCGATTATCGCCATACGACGGCTGAGGAACTCGCCGCATCGGGAGAAAAATTCGACGTTATCCTGAACATGGAAGTGATTGAGCATGTCGCGGATATCGAAGGCTTTGTTGAGGCCTGCGCCGCTATGCTCAAGCCCGGTGGAATCATGTTTGTCGCGACGCTGAATCGCACGGCAAAAAGCTTTGCCTTTGCCATTGTCGGTGCGGAATATGTCCTTCGCTGGCTACCCAAAGGCACTCATAGCTGGAAAAAATTCCTGAAGCCGTCGGAAGTCGCCCGGCTTGTCCGGAACAACGGCTTGACGGTCAAAGATGTTGCCGGAGCGACCTATAATCCGTTCGAGGATCGATGGCATATCAGCAAGGATCTCAGCATCAATTATCTCCTTGCCGCCGTAAAACCCGCATAATCTTATTGAATCCGAATTGACCGCACCAATAAAGTTGCCTTAATGGGTAATTTTTAGATGTAAAGAGAACCGCCATGTCCCTTAAGCCGTCACCGCTTGCCCCTGCTGCATTTCCCGATTTCCCGGAAATTGATGGCGTACGATTTGCCACCGGCAATTCAGGTATGCGTTATAAAGGCCGCGATGATGTCATGCTGGCTGAATTCTCTGACAAGACAACGGTTGCCGGGGTCTTCACAAAAAACGCCATGCCGGGGGCTCCGGTTGACTGGGGCCGCGAAATCCTGCCTTTAGGCACCGCGCGGGGGCTTGTCGTAAATGCCGGGATTGCCAATGTCTTTACCGGCACCGCTGGCCGCAAAGCCGTGGAAGATACGGCCTCCGCCGCCGCTGACCTCCTCAATACGGTACCGGAACATATTTATGTTGCGTCGACCGGCGTGATTGGTGAGCCTCTCCCATCGGAGAAAATCACGAACCTCCTTCCGCGGCTGGCGGAGGACCTGTCGCCTACAGCTGGCGAAGCGGCAGCAAAAACCATCATGACCACTGACACCTTTGCCAAAGGCGCCGTTGCACGAGCCAGCATCGGAGGGAAGGACGTCTTGCTCGCGGGATTTGCAAAGGGCTCCGGGATGATCGCGCCGGACATGGCGACCATGCTCGCTTTCCTGTTCACCGATGCCGCGATCTCTGCCGACATCCTGCAGGCATTACTTCAAGAGGCGAATGAGAAAAGCTTTAATTGCGTGACCGTGGATTCAGACACATCCACCAGCGATACCGTTCTTCTTTTCGCAACGGGAGCTGCAGGAAACGACATACCGCCGGAAGCACCTGACCCGGCACTAGGTGATTTCAAACGCGCGCTACTCGAGATTATGACAGACCTCGCCCAACAGGTCGCCCGAGACGGGGAAGGCGCAAGCAAGTTCATCACCGTAAAAGTGACCGGCGCAACAAGTGACGCCTCCGCGAAAGTCATCGCACTCGCTATTGCCAACTCCCCGCTCGTGAAAACGGCAATCGCCGGAGAGGATGCCAACTGGGGCCGGGTTGTCATGGCCGTCGGAAAATCAGGCGAAAAGGCAGACCGCGATAAAATGAGCCTCCGGATGGGCGGCATCCTGATTGCCGAGAATGGTGCCCGCTCACCCTCCTATCGCGAAGCGGATATCATGCCGCATATGCAAGGGAATGAAATCCTGATTGAAGTAGATGTCGCTGTTGGAAGTGGATCGGCATTTGCCTGGACCTGTGATCTGACACATGGCTATATCGAGATCAATGCCGACTACCGAAGTTAAGAGTCCCGTAATGTCCTTTCCAACTGTTCTCGTAGCCGCTGTTGCACTGGTTGATGATGATAACCGCGTCCTGATCGCCCAGCGCCCCGATGGCAAAAGCATGGCCGGGCTCTGGGAGTTTCCGGGCGGCAAAGTCGAGACAGGAGAGACACCCGAAACAGCGCTCATCCGGGAGTTGAAAGAGGAACTCGCCATTGATGTGACAGAGGCCTGTCTTGCGCCCCTCACTTTCGCGAGCCACACATACGAGAAGTTCCATCTATTGATGCCACTCTATGTCTGTCGGCGTTGGAGTGGCACACCCCGCCCGATAGAAGGACAAACTCTCAAATGGGTACGGGCGCCGAGACTGGGGGATTTCGCAATGCCGCCTGCGGATATCCCTTTGATCGCCATGCTCCGGGATTTGCTTTAGACTAAAAATGCCTGTAAGGCCGCCGGTTCTAAATTAAAAAGGCCGGTATTTGGACTTTCTCCTCATCCAAAGACCGGCCTATGTAAACTACATCCCAATATCTTGAGATTGAAATCAAGGCAGGCACCAGATGCCTCGACGTTCGACAAGTCTACATTAGAAATTACAAACCAAAAAGCGCTCCAGATCAACTAATTTTTATTCTAAACGGGGATATCGACCTGCAGTGTTTTCTGACCCTCGCGGTCGTTTAACGATTAACTTTCAGTTTTTTGAAATCCCGTTTTGACAGAAATCGTCACTTTTCGAGAAAATCGCTCATATTGTGCTGCGCACTGCCACGCCGTAGTGGTTTTTGCTGGCTATCGTGCGGAGACCAACCCGTCATATAGACTATCTGGAATGTCGCAGGTATGCGGCCTTCTGCATCGCCATAGCGTTCAATATACAATTCCGCCGCCCGCATCAGAACTTTGCGGCCTGTAAAATTCTTCTGCCGCGCCATAAGGGCATTTGCCTCCCCCATTCCCCGCAATTCATGCATGAGAGCGAATGGATGCTCGTATTTCAGTGTGATCATCTCCGTATCCGTCACCGGTAGCGCCAGCCCGGCCCTTTGAAGCAGTGCACCGGCATCCCGAACTTCCGTGAAAGGCGAGACACGTGGACTGACACCGCCCTTAATGTCAGATTCTGCCTCGAAAAGGCAGGATTTCAACTCCTGCAGGCTGTCAATTCCAAACAAAGCCCCCAAAAACAGGCCGTTCGGTTTGAGTGTATTTTTTATCTGTGCGAGCGCGCCGGGAAGATCATTGGTCCAGTGCAAGGCAAGAACACTCCCCACAAGATCGAATGTTTCCGGCTTAAACGGCAAAAACTCCTCATCCAGCACAACAGCCGCCTCTTTGGAGTTGCGCAACATGTCTGTGCACATATCGGTGCGGATTACCTGCTGTGCTTTCTTGAGGGAGATTACTTGCTCCGCGAATCCTCCCCCTCTTCCGCCAAGATCGAGAGCCAGTTTAAAATCGTGATTGATATCCAGAAGCCTCTCGGTCAGTCGCGTGGCGACCTCGTCAAACAGGAACCGATACCGCGGCCAGTCGATGCGGGCGGCGCGGCGGCGATGATCCGCAACTACTCTGCGATCAAAAAGAATATGGCCAGGATCTATTAACGAGGTTGGTTTTCTCATTTTGACCTTATGGCATTTTCCCGATGAGGACACAATTACAGAGCATATATCCCATCACCCCTAGGGTATTTTTAGCGATATGTTTTCCGATATTTTTGCCGTATAGTTCGCCGACATGTCTATTTCAGCCCGCCAGCTCATCACCCACATACAGAAAACGGCATTGGATGCCGTCTTCCCACCAGGCTGCGTCAATTGTGCCGAACCCATCGATAGTCCCGGCAACCTGTGTGGTCGCTGCTGGCCTGAAATGACATATATATCGGCGCCGTTCTGCAATATCTGTGGATATCCGTTTGAGTATCATGCAGGGGATGACATGATCTGCGCGGCCTGCCTTAAACGGGCTCCGGCATATTCAAAGGCCCGCGCTGTCCTCAAATATGATGAGGCAAGCCGGGAGATGATTCTCGGCTATAAACATTCGGACCAAACAAACCGGGCACCGACCTTCGCACAGTGGATGCATCGCGCCGGGCTAAATCTGATCAATGGTTGTGATATCATTTGCCCCGTTCCCTTGCACCGGCAGAGACTGATCCGGCGACGCTTCAATCAATCGGCGATGCTAGCCCGTGAACTGTCGAAACTGAGTGGCAAGCCTGCCATCCTCGACCTCCTAATACGAAAACATCATACCAGAACGCAAGGAGGATTGAGTGCGCGGGCCAGATTCCGCAATGTTCGCGGGGCGTTCGACATAAACCCGACACGCGCTAAGCTTCTTGAAGGGACGCGGGTATTATTGATCGACGATGTTTTGACGACCGGCGCGACTGTAGAGGCTTGCAGCAAAACTCTGATAGATGGCGGAGTGCAGAATGTAGACGTTCTCACCTTCAGCCGCGTTGTCAGAGCGGCAAACACCACTATATAATTTACCCAGTTCTGCATCTATCCTAAAAGGGAAGAAGAAACACTCGATGAAGAGAATAGAAATATATACGACGATGTTCTGTCCCTTTTGTTCGCGGGCAAAGAAGCTGCTGAACAGCAAGGGTGTCGATTATAAGGAAATTGACGTAACAGTGGACGGAGACCTTCGTGAGGAAATGACGCGTCGTGCCAATGGCGCCTATACTGTCCCGCAGATATTTGTCGATGGCGATCATATTGGAGATAGTGACCAAATCCATATGCTCGATGCAAAGGGAACTCTAGACCAGATTTTGGGAATCACATGATCCCGAAAGGAGAATAACATGTCTTCATTCACCGCAGGCTGCATCCAGATGATGAGCACGGGCGATGTTCAGGGAAACCTGGATGTCGCAACCACGCTGATCCGGGAAGCGGCGAGCGCCGGCGCTGATTTTATTGCGACACCGGAAGTGACTAATATGCTGGAGCCGAACAAGGCGGAAGCGCGCGCCAAGGCGCAATATCAGGAAGATGATGTTACCTTGAAATCCTTCCGCACCTTGGCGGAAGAGACCGGCACCTGGATTCTGGCGGGCTCCCTTGTTATTAAAAAGCCGGACGATGATCGCCTCGCCAACCGGTCGTTCCTGATCCGCCCAGATGGCGGGATCGCCGCACAGTACGACAAGATCCATATGTTCGACGTGGAGCTCAGCAACGGAGAAAGCCACAAGGAAAGCCGCGCCTATGCACCGGGAAACGCGGCGCAACTCGCAGAAACCACTTGGGGGACATTCGGACTTTCTGTCTGCTATGATGTCCGGTTTGCCCATCTCTATCAGCAACTGGCCTTAAATGGCGCAAGGGTCCTGACCGTTCCAGCCGCCTTTACTGCGACGACGGGCAAGGCGCATTGGCATGTCCTGTTAAGAGCGCGTGCAATCGAAAACGGCGCCTTTGTTATTGCCCCCGCTCAGTGCGGACAACATTCGGAGAAAAGGCGCACCTATGGTCATTCGCTGATTGTTGATCCCTGGGGAGAAGTTCTCGCCGATGGCGGTGAGGAGCCCGGCTTCGTCACGGCAAAGATTGATCTGGACGAGGTGCAAAAGCGCCGCCGCCAGGTACCTAACTTAAGCAATATTGTAGACTTCACGTTGCAGACGCCAGAGGCAGTCTCTGATGCAGCTGAGTGATATTTTCTGATCAGGCGCGTTTTCTTGCGGCAATGGATTGACGGCAGGCCGGTACCGGCTCTTCCGTATAACCGTCAAAAGAATCAAGGATATCGAAAGTCTCACCCAGGCGTTCGATGAGTTCTCCCGGCGCCAACAGAAAATCCGGATTCCGTGGGCGCCCGTACTTTTCGTTCCCTTGCGCAAAAGTATCGTAGAGCAGAATACCTCCGGGGCTGAGCGCCTCGCAGATATAGGGAAAGAGTGGACGCCAGAGATAATTCACGACCACGATCGCTCCAGCGCTTTCGGGCGTGAAAGGCCAGGCCGCCCCCTCCAGGTCAGACTTGATTATGGTAAGACCGCGGCGCTCCTTAAAGGATGCAATTGCCGAGGTATCAACATCCACCGCAAGCACTTCATGCCCCTGTTCCAGCAGAAACAGACTGTGCCGCCCGCCACCGCACGCCACATCAATAACCGGCTGACCCTTCGGGATGAGGGTCGCATGTTTTTCAATCCATGGTGATATGGGGCGCATATCTTGCCTTGCTTCCGTCGATTATGGACTTGTGTTTAACTGGAAAACGATTATTTCTTAATGAGAGATATTTTCAACTGTTTGCGATTTTTTTTGCAGATGATTAAATACGACCTTAAATGTGAAAATGCCCATGTATTTGAAGCATGGTTTAAAAACAGTGCCGCCTTTGATGAACAAGCAGACGCGGGCGATGTGGTTTGCGCCGTTTGCGGTTCAACAGCGGTAAGCAAGGCGCCGATGGCCCCTTCCGTATCACGCAAGGGAACGATGAAAAGTTCCGAGCGTGATGACACCGCCAAGCAGGAGGCCAGTCAGGCAGCCATGGTTATGTTGGCACTACGGCAGCTTCGCGAATCTGTTGAGGAAAACTGCGATTATGTCGGGACGCGATTTGCCGAGGAAGCACGCAAAATTCACTATGGTGAAGTGGAAAGGCACGGCATTTACGGCGAGGCAACGGCGGAAGAAAGTCGGGAGTTAAGTGAAGAAGGGGTCGAGATTACTGAAATTCCCTGGCTTCCTGCAACAAACAGCTAACTCAACCGACAACATAAAATGAAGGCCCGGAAATTCCGGGCCTTCTTCTTTGATCATTTCAAAAGCCGACTACTCTTTTTTATCGTCTTCCGTTTTCGTCTCTTCTGTCGCTGAATTATCCTGAGATTTTTCCGCCGCCTTTTCATCTTCGGCCGGCGTCATCAGGATAATGGAGGCATCCGCCTTCAATTCTTCAATCAGCTTGTCAATCACAGAATTGCTTACCTTGGCCTGAAGTTCAGGTTTCTTCTCTTCAAAGCTCGGCGGTTCGGTATTGCGCCGATCCTCAGCCTTGATCACATGAAAGCCGAACTGGCTTTCCACCGGTGCTTTAGAATATTCACCATTTTCCAGGTTAAAGGCCGCGTCCGCAAATTCCGGGACCATGCTTCCCTTTGCAAAAAACCCAAGGTCGCCGCCATTTGGACCAGATGGACCGGTCGAGTATTCTTTGGCAAGCTCAGCGAAATCGCCCCCCTCGTCCAGAAGCTTGATGACATCGTTGGCTTCTTCTTCCGTCTTGAGGAGAATATGCCGTGCATGAAGCTGTTCTTCAGGCGTGAAGTCAGCGACGATCTTATCATATTCTTCCTTCAGCAGTTCATCCGTAACCAACTCATCGATCTTGGTCTTAATATAGAGTTCCTGCATTAACTGCGTCTGCACAGCGTCAAGGCGGTCCTTATATTCCGGGTTATCGCTCAGATTATCTTTCTTCGCTGCCTGGGAGATCACTTCCATGCTGATCAATTGCTGCAGCAGCTGCTCCTTGATCATGGCTAGTGGTGCCTGGCGGTATTGTTGCGGCAGAGAACTATAGAGAGATGCAATGTCCGCCTCGGTAATATTTTCGCCGTTCACGGTTGCGAGAACCTCACTGTCCGCCTCTTCGGCTGGCATGGCCTCCTCTGTCTTCATCTCATCCGAGGCGACAATATCCAGACCGGGGATCGCGCCACTTTGCGTGCCGACATAATATCCGATGACCAGACAGAGCACGGCAACGATAGCCAGAGCGAAAAAATGTAGTGATTTCATAATACCAGGACCCTGATTTCTATTGTATGCGTTTGGGAACAAGTTCAGAAGCTCCCGCGGGCGAAGATTTCAAGCGAATATAGTAATATTTCAACTCATAACAACCTTTGTTCCTTACAAACCGGCTTTTTCCATCTTTTGTCATCAAATCCGGCAGCTTTTTGCTCCTTCCTTGCCGGATTGATTGACATGACTGCGCTTGCCCCTTATCTGTCTGAATATTTATTAAGCTGGTTTTGCCCTCAAAGTGAGACTATTTAAGACATGACCTCCGCGCACGAAGCTGCGCACCCAGAAAAAAGCAACCCATGACTGGAGTTTAGTCAGATATGTTCGGTTCCTTTGCCAAAAAGTTGTTCGGGTCGCCGAATGACAGGGCACTTAAACTTGTTCGAACCAAAGTTGACGAAATCAATGCGTTTGAAGACAAGATCAAGCCATTGTCCGATAGCGAACTACTGGCGAAGACCCAGGAATTCAAGGATCGCCTTGCGGCAGGATCCACCCTCGATGATCTCCTGCCCGAAGCCTTTGCCTGTGTCCGTGAAGCGGCTTCCCGCGCTCTTGGCGAACGGCATTATGACGTTCAGCTGCTTGGCGGTATCGTTCTCCATCAAGGCAAGATCACCGAAATGAAAACCGGTGAGGGTAAAACCCTCGTCTCCACCCTGCCTGCCTATCTGAATGCTCTGACCGGCAAGGGAGTGCATGTTGTTACCGTCAACGACTATCTGGCCCAGCGCGATTCACAATGGATGGGGCAGGTTTTCGCTAAGTTAGGCCTCTCGGTCGGCTGTATTGTTCATGGTATCGATGAGCAGGAACGCGCGGCGGCTTATCAGGCCGACATTACATATGGCACGAACAACGAATTTGGCTTCGATTATCTCCGCGACAATATGAAGTACGAAAAATCGGCGATGGTACAGCGAGGGTTTCATTACGCCATCGTCGACGAGGTGGACAGCATCCTGATCGACGAAGCGCGGACGCCCCTTATCATTTCCGGACCGGCGGAAGATTCGTCGGAACTTTATCTCGCCATTGACGCTCTGATCCCGAACCTTAAGGAAGACGATTACGAAGTCGATGAGAAAACAAAAACGGTCGGCTTTTCTGAGAATGGCGCCGAGGACATTGAAAAGGTGCTGGATGAAGCTGGTCTCCTCAAGGGCGACAATCTCTATGACGTGGAGAATGTGGCAATTGTTCATCACCTCAATCAGGCTCTTCGCGCCCACAAACTTTTTGAGAAAGACAAGGACTACATCGTCAAGAATGACAAGGTTATAATTATTGACGAATTCACCGGCCGTATGATGGAAGGGCGCCGCTACTCCGAAGGCCTGCATCAAGCCCTTGAAGCCAAGGAAAAGGTCACGATCCAACCGGAAAACCAGACACTGGCCTCAATTACATTCCAGAACTATTTCCGCCTGTATGACAAGCTTTCGGGCATGACCGGCACCGCCGCGACGGAAGCGGATGAATTTCATGAAATTTATGGACTGGAAGTCATTGAAATACCCACTAACGTCCCCGTCGCGCGGGTGGATGCGGACGACGAAGTTTACCGCACAGCCGAGGAAAAATATAACGCCATTGTCATAACGATTGAAGATTGCCTGAAACGGGGTCAGCCTGTCCTTGTTGGTACAGTTTCCATTGAAAAATCAGAAATGCTGTCAGCTCTTCTAAAGCAGAAGAAAATTCCTCACAAAGTCCTGAACGCCCGATATCATGAACAGGAAGCTGAAATTATCAGCCAGGCAGGCCGTGTTAGTGCTGTCACGATTGCCACGAACATGGCGGGGCGCGGAACAGACATCAAGCTTGGCGGCAATGAAGAAATGATGATCGCCGCCAAAACCGGTGACATGACGGATGAGGCGGAGATCACCAAGGTAACCGCCGAGATCAAGGCTGAGATCGCCGAACAGCGCAAGAAGGTGCTGGATGCAGGTGGCCTCTTTGTTATCGGGACAGAGCGGCATGAATCCCGACGTATCGATAACCAGCTCCGCGGCCGTTCCGGTCGGCAGGGGGACCCTGGCACCTCACGCTTCTTCTTATCGCTTCAGGACGACCTGATGCGCATTTTCGGATCCGAGCGGATGGACGGTATGCTCCGTAAGCTTGGGCTTGAAGAAGGAGAGGCAATTGTCCATCCCTGGATCAACAAGGCACTGGAAAAGGCGCAGCAAAAAGTCGAGGCACGGAACTATGACATCCGTAAAAACCTCCTGAAATTCGATGATGTCATGAATGACCAGCGTAAGGTCATTTATGAACAGCGGATTGAACTGATGGACACGCAGGATGTTTCTGAGACGGTCACGACCATGCGTAACGAAGTCATTGACGATATGGTCGCAACCCATATTCCCCCCAAGGCCTATCCGGAGCAATGGGATGTGGAAGGCCTGAAACTGGAGGCAGCGCGGACGCTGGCTCTTGATCTGCCCGTGGATGAATGGGCGGATGAAGAAGGCATTGCCGATGAGGAAATCCGTGACCGCCTGAAAGATCACGCCAATCGTAAGATGGCGGAAAAAGCCGTTCGCTATGGATCTGAAGTTATGCGGATGGTCGAGAAGAGCATCCTGCTGCAAATACTCGATCAGGCCTGGAAGGAGCACCTCCTCCAACTTGATCAGTTGCGTCAGGGCGTTTCACTGCGTGCCTATGCCCAGAAAGATCCGCTCAATGAATATAAGAGCGAAGCCTTCAATATGTTCGAAATGATGCTGAACCAGTTGCGTGAAACGGTGACGACCTATCTTTCGCATGTCCAGCTTCAAAACCCGGCAGAACAACTAAAGCGTCCTGAACCGGACGAACAGGAAATGACGGCAACTCATCTTGACCCGACGACCGGTGAAAACGAACTCGATGCCCCTGATATCAATACGGACGGTAACAATACGGAGAACTGGGGCAAGGTCCGGCGCAATGCCCCCTGCCCGTGCGGGTCGGGAAAGAAATTCAAACAGTGCCACGGCCGGATCTGAGGGCGCTGGAAAAAATTACTCCAAGGCAATCCTATGATCTCTTTTCTAAAATCTCTGATGTCCGAAGATAATGCGGCTGAGCCCAAAACGCAGGATGAGGCGCGTGTCGCAACAGCGGCCCTCCTGATCGAGGCTGCCCTGTCCGATGACGACTTCAAGGACGTCGAGCGTGATGCAATCGTCGATGTGATAACGCGGCATTACAAAATATCTGACGCCGAAGCCCGCGAGATAGTCGCGCATGCAGAAGAAGCGAATGCGGAATCAGATCAGCTTTTTTACTTTACCCGCGCGGTGAAAGACAGCTTTCCCATCGAGACGAGAGTGCAAATGATCGAGATGTTATGGGAGGTTGCCTATGCGGATGGCGTTCTGAGTAAATACGAAGCCAATCTTGTGCGCCGCATTTCTGGCCTGATCTATGTTAGCGACCGGGACAGCGGCACCGCGCGCAAAAGGGTTATGGCCCGCCTTGGTATTACAGAAGACTAATTTTTCCTGCCAGCGATGCTTTTAGGGTTGTTTTTCCCTGTTATTAGCGATAATCCGTTAGGGAAAGACATCGATGTCTTGTGTTTTTGTTGCTTCCACGAACTGACTGGAGAAAATAAATGACCTACGTTGTTACCGAAAGTTGCATCCGCTGCAAATTTATGGACTGCGTGGAGGTGTGTCCGGTCGACTGTTTCTACGAAGGCGAAAACATGCTGGTGATACATCCCGATGAATGTATCGACTGCGGTGTATGTGAACCCGAGTGCCCGGCAGAGGCAATTCTTCCCGATACAGAAGAAGACGCCGAAAAATTCTTGGAGCTTAACCGTGAGTATTCTGAAATATGGCCGAATATTACGGTAAAAGGCGAACAGCCTGAAGATGCCGAAGAATGGCAGGGTAAGCCTAATAAATATGAAACTGAGTTCAGCCCAAAACCTGGCGGGCAAGGGTAATTTCCGTGAACACACTGCGGAAATACGTAAAACTCTCAGAATTTAGATAACATTATTAGCTTTTAGCCTAAAATTGTGCTATGGTTACTCCATGCTTTAGGTTTGTTATAGTAGGGGTAGTGTGCAAACTGCACATATAACTGTTTGCACCAAATATAGCTTGGCCTATTTTTTTATGATGGATTCCGTAAAGATCTGCAGCGCTGTTAATGCAGCTGCTTTTTTTTGCGCCATCACAGGAATTCGGGAATTCCCGCGGTTGATGAGAAGGACTTAAATGACAAAAGAAATGGATTTCGCACCGCTTGATCATGTGGTCTATCCAACTCATGGTGTTGGACAGGTTGTCAGCATAGAAGAGCAGGAAATTTCAGGTATGTCCCTGACGTTGTATGTGGTCGATTTTGCTCATGAGAAAATGACCCTTCGTGTACCCGTCAAGCAAGCCAAGAATGTCGGCATGCGCGCCTTGTCTTCCCCCAAGAAGATGAAGTCGGCACTCGATACCCTCAAGGGCCGCGCTCGCATCAAGCGGACCATGTGGAGCCGACGGGCTCAGGAATATGAAGCAAAGATCAACTCCGGTGACCCGGTACAGATTGCGGAAGTCGTTCGTGACCTGCACCGGAATGACGATCAGCCGGATCAGTCCTATAGCGAGCGGCAGATTTATGAAGCTGCCCTGGTAAGGCTCTCACGTGAGCTTGCCGTTGTCGAACAGATTGAGGCGGACGCCGCCACCGAGAAAGTACAGAAGGTTTTGAAAGTCGCCTGACTTTTGTAAACGAAGAATAAATCTAGGCCCGGAAGAAATTCCGGGCTTTTTTTATAATAATTTGACGAAAATCTTTCGGGAGACTTGCCAACATCCCTACAAGGTTTCATTGTGAGAACTATGAAATCAAATAGTTACAAAGAGAAATTTGGCTGCCTGAGCGCCGCCAGACGTGTCTGGGCTGTTGCCTCAATCCATGGGGAAGCAGCGGCGCTTGTAACTGTTCATGATGAAATTTCCCGCCGATGGGAACATGGCGATCGTCTTGTATATCTTGGAAACTATTTGGGTCGCGGCTCAGACATCAAGGCTGTATTTGATGAGCTTCTCTCCTTTCGTATCAATCGCCTCTGTATGCCCGGCATGATACCGGAGGATATTGTCTTTCTGCGTGGTGCGCAGGAAGAAATTCTGCGCAGCCTCCTCCAGTTGCAGCTCGCGCCGCAGCCAACCGACGTATTTAATTGGATGATTGCGAATGATATCGGCTACACCCTTGAGGCATATGGCGAATCGGAAGAAGAAACCCGGCGCTATGTCCGTGAAGGTATCCTGGCCACGACAAAATGGACAAACCGCCTTCGTGAGAAAATCCGGGAGCATCCGGGCCACAACGATATCCTGATCGCGCTCCGCCGCGCCGCCTTTACGGAGGGAGGTGAACTCCTGTTTGTTCATGCCGGCATCGACCCTGATCTGCCCGTCGTCGAGCAAAATGACAACTTCTGGTGGGGTCACAGCCATTTCAAAGATATCAACACGCCCTATGCCGGTTTTCGCAAAGTCATTCGTGGTTTTGAAAGGCATCATGGCGGCGTTACCGTGACGCCCTATACAATTACGCTCGACGGCGGTTCGGGTTTTGGCGGCACATTGGAAGCCGCCTGCTTCAATCTGGATGGCAAGACCGTCGACCAGATTAGCGTCCCGACCTGATTTCAGATTTCTTAACTGCCAAACTTGATATTTTTATATTCCTGACCCGCAGGCGGCATCCCGTCCTCAAACGACGGATTGAGCAGAATGAACAATGCTTTCTTGTCTTTTGACACATATGCCATTCCGGACAGGATAGAAGAAAGGTCCTCGCCACTCGTAACCGCTTCAATCTCTATTCGGGCCGGTTTGATGGCCGCCGCTTCCGCGTCATCGATCGACCGGAAGCTTTGAAAGCTCTGGGTAAATCTACCCTGAAGACTGCTGTCGGACACGGTGCTCTGATAGACAAATCGTGCAACACGTCCACCGCCAAAATCAATCGCCGCCGCTGTTAGGTAAATAGTCGTTCCATTGCGATCCAGCGTAAGCCGGGTTACAGCCGCCGGGGCACCCCCAACCTCGATAGAATTAACGCTGGGAACAGTCAGCTTCGCGAGCCATTCCTGCTGCAAATAGTTTGCCATTGACTGCCCAGAGTTTGCCTGCTTACCCAGATCGAAAACCATTTGGCTTCCCTTCCCGTCAACCGCATAGACTGCCTGGGAAGAATTGATAAGCTGAAACCCCTCCGGTGCCATGAATTTGAACTTCAAGACAGGGTGCAGGAACTCTCTGCCACGAATGATGCCTTCTTTTGGGTCATCGCCATACAGCATGCCGTCAATGGCCGCCAAATAGCGTTCCTTCTCAAATTGGCGGTCCAAATCATCGGCATTTTGGGTGGCCGATGTTGCCGCCCGTTCAATGCGATCTCCCGTCTGGGGATGAGAAGCAAAGAAATCAAAGCTGCCGCCGCCGGAATTTCCTGTGAGAGCCGCCATATATTCGGTCTGAGCTTGCATGCGGGCCAGAAAATCGGCCATTGCTTCTCGCGGATAGCCTGCTTTTCCAAGATATCTGACACCGAGCTGGTCGGCCTCATACTCCTGCTCCCGGGAATATGAGGCAACATATAGCCCGCCCAATTGCTGCCCAAGTTCCTGGACGATGGAACTGCCGGTCAATACTCCGGCAAGGGCTCCCAGCAAGCCTATCCCTGTTGCACGGGATTGACGCGCCGCGCCGTGGCGGGCCGTAACATGCCCGATTTCATGAGCAAGGACGCCGGCAACCTCGGCTTCATTAGTGGCAAGGGCTAGTAGACCGCGTGTGATATACACATATCCACCCGGGAGCGCAAAGGCGTTGACGACAGGTGAATTCAGAATGGTGAATCGCCAGGGCAGATCCCGCATTTCAGAGACAAAGGCCAAGCGCAGGCCAATATCGAGAATATATTCATTCAACCCTTCCTGAATATATTCACCGCCATATTGCGCAACAACGCGCTCATGCTGTTCCGCTCCTATTTTCTGGTCATCTTGCGGCTCGAAAACCGAGAAGAGGTTATCCAGAAGGTTAGCATTGGCCGGTTTACTGGTTGGGGCTATTAAGCCAAGGGCGACCACAGGGACAATGAAGAGCCGGGCCTTTCGCCAGCGTTTATATGATGTGCTTTTCCTCACTTCCTACTATCCTTCACCTGTGGCTTCTTCTATTTCGAGCTGTTCCGGAAATTCCAGTTCCAAATACGGGCCGTTATAAAACCGAACGAGCCCCCTTATCGTAATTGATTTACTCTTCAGGTCCGCCAACTTCCAGTCCCCGCGCTCAAATTTTTTCCGTGCACTCGAAGATATGGCCGCCGTAAAGTCAGTTCTCCAATCCTCTCCGAAGTTAAGATAGGTCGTGCTGCCCCCCTTATAAACATCCAGAACGACCCCCTTCGCAATAATAAATTGTCCGTTCCAATATTGTTTTGGAGGATGGTTTGCGTCCAGCACTGCGAACTGACGCCAAAGCCCAATTTTCCTCTCCGCCGCCTTCTTTTCTGCCATAATCAGGCGTTGTCGAAAGGCCATCGGAAAGCCGGGAGCCGCGTTCCATTGGCCATATCCTTCCGCGATCAGGGCTTCCTCAAGCCACACACCATCCGCGGTAATGATACGGCCTTGCAGATCACCATACCGGTTATCAAGCGATCCGGACTTTCGAAATTCTTCCGTTTGTAAAACAAATGGCAAACCGCTAAAGGATTTAACAATAAATTGGCGGGCCTCACCGTACAGAGAAGGATCGGCGTTTTCACCAACGAGTCGCACACCATGAATCGAGACGCGGGCATTATTCATCGTTACGATCCGGTCGTCCTCAAGTGCTTGCAAGACATACACAGGCCGCGACTGTTCTGCCTGAGCTACGGCACATAGTCCAAATATGACGCCTGCAATCACTAACCCCAAACCGCGCATTCTTCCCTCCTGCCCTTAGTCTGACGATTATCCCACCAGCGATCAATCACATTAAAGGCGGGATTTTATATTTTACATTTAATTTATGTGTAATTTATTTTTATACATTTATAGTTGATATTTAATAATTTAACACATAACTATGTTGGGAATGCAAATTGATTGGATAGAGAATGACAGATTCCATCGCCCAGTTTTGCCCCGAATCGGAAGCCGCCCGGCTCCGTGGCCTCTATGGTCACCTTTCCGGCGCCGCATTGCTTGATGCGCTGGTCGCCAATGACCTCGGCGGAAAGATAATGCTCTCATCCTCCTTCGGTGCGGAATCCGCCGTGCTGCTGGACATGGTTGCCGAAGTTGATCCCACGATCCCGGTTATTTTTCTCGATACACGCCGACTGTTCGGAGAAACATTACGCTATCAGAAAACACTGACGGATCATTTCGGGCTGGAGGATGTACGGATCATCAATCCCGATGATGGTGTACTGCTGCGGCTTGACCCTGATGACATGCTGTTCAACCAAGATCCAGACAAATGCTGTCATATCCGCAAGGTGGAGCCACTTGATAAGTTTATGAATAAAATGGGAAATCTGGGGTTTAGAGCCTGGATTACCGGTCGCAAGAACTTCCAGGCAGCGACCCGGTCCGGACTTCAGACGATCGAAGCGGACACGGATTTTATCAAGATCAACCCCCTTGCTGACTGGACGGGCGAAGATATCAAACAGGCGTTCCTCGCGAAAAATCTGCCGCCCCATCCGCTTGTGGCAAACGGGTTCAAATCCATCGGCTGCATGCCCTGCACCAGCCGTGTCGCTGAAGGCGCGGATCCCAGGTCCGGCAGATGGGCAGGAAAAGCGAAAACGGAATGTGGCATTCATATGCGGCGCCCATCAGGACTGGCATCCTCTATATAACATGTTTTTACTGTATTTTAATTTTATATCACAATTTTCTTGCGATATTAAAATAAATATCTACATTTATAGGAAATAAGGATATTGGCTCACGTTCGGTTGTATGTTGAGCCTTTGATAAGGAGAACAACAATGGCATTACAGGTTTACACGGCATCCCTGTTGAAAGAAGGTCTGGTCGCTTATCTTACACTTGAAAACGGCAATCCTTCCTGGACTCCCGACATACGGCTGGCAACCGCCGGAACGGATTCGGAGCTTGAAGCACTGAAGCTGGCTGCTGAGCAGTCAGAACTTGAAAATCACGTCGTCGCCCCTTACGCAATAGATGTTCTCGAGACGGAAGCCGGCTATATCGCCTCCACGAAACGTGAGCAAATTCGCGCGAGCGGTCCGACGATCCGCCTGCCGCAAGATGCAGTCCGCGCGAGCCGCAAAGCCGCCTAAAGGCAAGGTATACGATGTATCAATATTCAGAGCAGGACCACCAGCTCCTGCTGGAGCGGGTCGCCCAGTTTCGCGGACAGGTCGAACGACGGCTTAAGGGCGACCTTTCCGAGGAAGAGTTCAAACACCAGCGCCTCCGCAATGGTCTGTATCTGCAGCTCCATGCCTATATGCTCCGGGTTGCCATTCCATATGGTCTCCTATCATCGGACCAGATGCGCACGCTCGCCCATATTGCCCGTAAATACGACAAGGGCTATGGCCATTTCAGCACCCGTCAGAATATCCAGTATAACTGGCCGAAGCTTGAAGATGTTCCGGATATTCTGGACGACTTGGCGAAAGTGGAAATGCATGCCATCCAGACAAGCGGTAACTGCATCCGCAACACGACATCCGATCCGCTTGCCGGCGTTGCCCGCGATGAGGTCGAGGATCCCCGCCCCTATTGCGAACTGATTCGACAGTGGTCTACGTTCCATCCCGAATTCAATTTTCTGCCGCGCAAGTTCAAGATTGCCGTCAGCGGCGCAATTCATGACCGGGCAGCGGTCGCTGTGCATGACATTGGCCTGAGGCTGATCAAGAATGATGGCGGGGAAACCGGATTTGAAGTGCTCGTCGGAGGTGGCCTTGGCCGCACGCCGATGATTGGAAAGACAATTCGTTCCTTCCTCCCGAAACAGGATATGCTGACATATCTTGAGGCCATCTTGCGGGTGTATAATCAGCTTGGCAGGCGCGACAACCTCTATAAAGCCCGTATCAAGATACTCGTTCATGAAACCGGTGAAGAGAAATTCCGTGAACTGGTCGAAGCCGAGTGGGAAAAGATCAAAACAAGCGGGCTCTTCATCCGTGATGAGGATTTTGCCTGGATAAAGGGTTTCTTTAAGGACCCTGAATACGAAAATCTGTTGGATCAAGACGGGAATTATGAGAACCTTCTGCTGAGCAATCTGGATTTTGCAAGATGGGCCGATAAGAATATCGAACTGCACAAACAGTCTGGCTACCGGATTGTCTATCTGTCGCTGAAAACAGCTCATCAACCGCCCGGCGATGTAACGGCAGACCAGATGGACGCAATCGCCGATCTGGCGGATAAGTACAGCCTCGGACAAATTCGCACCACTCACCGGCAGAACCTGGTACTGTCCGATGTAAAGCTGAAAGATCTGCCTGCCCTTTGGGAAGAGCTGGCAGCCCTCGATCTTGCGACGCCGAATTACAATCACGTAACGGATATAATTTCATGCCCAGGGCTGGACTACTGCGCGCTGGCGACGGCGCGGTCAATTCCGATTTCTCAAGCCATTACGGCCCGGTTTGATGATTATGATTATGTGAACGATCTTGGCGATGTCAGCATCAATATCTCGGGCTGCATAAATGCCTGCGGGCATCACCATGTCGCCAATATCGGAATCCTTGGTGTCAACAAGAAGGGAACAGAAGTTTATCAGTTGACATTGGGCGGCAGCGCCCGCGAAGATGCGGCGATTGGCAAGATTATTGGCCCGGCATTTGAGGCGGACGAAATCGTCGATGCAATTGACAAGGTGCTCTCAGTCTACCTTGAAAATCGCGAAGACCCGGAGGAAACTTTCCTGACGACATATCGCCGGGTCGGGCAGCCCTTGTTCAAGGAACGTCTTTATGGATAGCTACATCAAGGATCGCAAAGCAGAAGGCGATGAATGGATGCCGTTCACCGGACTGGAAGAGAGCAGTTCTTTGCCCACCGGGGATATCTACGTCCCTCTTGAAGAATGGTTGAAATCCCGCGAATCGCTTCTTGAACGCAACGGACGGCTGGGCGTTGCGCTAAGCAACACCGATGATCCCGCGCTGATTAAAGATGATCTGGACCGACTTGATCTTGTCGTGCTGGAATTTCCAAAAATGGCAGATGGCCGGGCCTTCAGTCAGGCAAGGCTCCTGAGGGAGCGTTATGGCTTTAAAGGAGAGATCCGCGCCACTGGCGATGTGCTTTACGATCAGCTATTCTATATGCAACGATGTGGTATTAACGGGTTCGAACTTCGGAATGATCAGGATGTTTCAAACTCGCTAAAAGCCTTTGACGAGATGACGGTAACCTATCAACCTGCCAGTGACGAAGAGTTTCCAATCTGGCGGCGTGAGGATTAGGTTACCCGGAATAAGAGAGCCGCGCAACGCGGCTCCTTTTGAAAGCACCTGGTTCTCGCTCCCCCGGCAGCCAGGTGCTTTTTCATTCCAGATCTTTCTCTATACCCGGCCAGTTACTGTCGGCCTGGTTTATGTTGCCGGGGATATCTTCTTCCCAAGTACTCTGCACGCCTTTTGAGTAGTTCAGGTAAAGTTTGTCATCCACAATTTTCCATGCCTCAGGAACTGTTGATGCCGTATAGCCCTGACTTACCGCCCAGGCGCAATAGCCGCCATACTGTGGCGCGTATTTTTCCGGATCCGCCTCGAACATCTTCTTATGCTCTTCATTAGCGAAATGCCACTCGGCCCCCATCCATTCGACACTGTAGTCGCTGTTCCCTTCAACCGGCTTGCCTTCAGTGAAATAGGCAACGACGTCATATCCTTCGACGGCCGTTCCGAACAGAGTGCTATAATAGCGTTTTTCTGCTGCGGCGGTTTGCGCCATCGCGACAGATAAAATCACGACAAAAAGGGCGATTGCAACGCCTTGAAGATTTATCCAACGGTTCATCATCATGAATACCTCCCATGCGGGGTTGAAAACCATGTCTTTGCAATGAGAAGAAGATAATGAAATTGGCCTCGTCAGCCAGCCACATTTAATAACAAAGGCGTGAACGCTATCTCCGTGCGGGACGCCCGCCAACATACAGGAGAGCCATCAGGAATCCCGTCACAAATCCGGCAACATGCGCTATCCAGGCAATCTCCGCACCTGGTCCGACAAGCAGCATACCGAGCGGCGTCGCGCCGATAATGATATTGAGACCGAGCAAGACCGCAATCAGGGTCAGCACGCCCCGCAATCCATAACGTGGAAGGAGGATAATAGTCGTCGCACCCATCGCTCCGAACACAGCTCCCGATGCGCCGTAAAGCGTGACATCAATATTGGGCACGGCGATAAAATATTCCGCCACAGCACTGAGCCAACCTGAGATAAAGTACAGGATCAGAAACCGCACCGCCCCAAATCGCCGTTCCACCATGGACCCAAACGCCAGAAGCATTCCGGCATTCAGGATCATATGGCTCCAATCATGATGGAGAAACATATGGCTGTTCAGCGTTATGAATATATGCGCGAGACCAGCTGGCGTTGGCTGCTCCAAAATCGCCGATATAATAACTGGGCGAAAAGAGAAATTTTCATAAACCCAGCCGAATGTCTCAGGCGTGGTGACCGTCAGCAACAGATGGACAATGAATATGGCCGCAACCAGATATACTGTTACAGGTGGTACATTAAAGACCGGTTCCCGATTTTGCTGTTCGTCTGTCACGAGATTCCAGTCCGATTGTTTTCAAAAAGTTGACGGACCATAAGTGTATTTCACCCCTTTTTCAAGAGGGCGAAAAGGCAACAAAGCCACTCCAAAATTCCAAAGCGCTCTCATATGCAGCCATCTCATCACATGGTTCGTTTATCCAAATATTCTGGAATCCTGCAGGAGCAATCTATTCCTCATTCAGCGCGAGAATTTTTGCAATTTCTCCATCATCATACCCGAGCCCACGCAACACCTCTTCGGTATGCTGACCGACCTTTCCCGGGGGTGATGCGACATTCATCGGACTGTCTTCATTGGCAATGAAAGGCGCCCCAACCAGACGCAATGCCTCATCAAATCCCTGAACATTTTCGGCCTTGACCACAATACCACGATGTTCAAGTTGCGGGTCGGACGTCGCCTCACCAAGGGTTCGAACAGCCTGAACGACGACTCCCGCCTTGTTCATGATGTCTATCCATTCGGCGGTTGTTTTGGTTCGCATCGCCTCCCCTACCAGTTCCAGACCAGCCTTAAGGTTTGCCTGACGTGCTTCAAAGGTCGCAAAACGCGGATCATCCAGCATGTGTACAAGGCCTGCGGCCTTCAGCATTGCTATATTCTGATCTGGTGTGATAGTTGCTAAAAGGACATTTCCGTCACTTGTTTCAAAGACTCCGGCCGTTGGCTGCCGGGTGGGTGACTCATTGCCGATCAGCGGCGGAATGTTCCCGCGCACCATAAAGTCGGCCATCTGCGCGGCGGCGATCATGAGAGCGCTGTCATACATCGCAACGTCAACATACTGGCCCTTGCCAGTCTTTTCCCGCCGATACAGAGCGGATGAAATGGCAAAGGCGGCATTGGCCCCTGTAAACATATCAATTACCATAATGCCGATGCGCGTCGGACCTGACTCCTCATGGCCGTTCAGTGTAAACAGCCCAGAAGCAGCCTGAATGGCTGAATCATAGGCCTTATCACCACTTCTCGGGCCAACCTGTCCATAACCGCTGATGGAGCAGTAAACAAGGTCAGGCTTTCTCTTTTTTAGCGTCTCATAATCAATACCGAGTTTCTTGGCGACGCCGGGACGGAAGTTCTCAACCACAACATCCGCATCGTCAATGAGCCGGTAGGCTATTTCACGCCCCTTTTCGGATTTGAGGTCGATGGCCAGACTTTTCTTGCCGAGGTTTACCGTCAAAAAGGCAGGGGACAGCCGTTTGGCCACCATCTCCGCATCGGTGAGTGTAGTGCGTAGCTGATCCCCCTTGATCGGCGCCTCAATTTTGACGACATCGGCGCCAAGAAGGGAAAACATTTGCGTGCTGATGGGGCCCGCCAGAACCTGTGTGAAGTCAACGACCTTCAGTCCTTCATAAGCTCTCATTTCGAACTACCTTTTGGAACGATCAGCGCATCCACGGCCACCGCCCCGTCTGACAGAACGATGAATGGATTAACGTCAATCGTCTCGATGGTATCGGCATTCTCGGCTGCGAAGACGGAAAGTCTGGAGAGTGCTTCAGCAAGAGCTTTGAGATCCGCCGCCGGAGCGCCGCGAACACCATCCAGCATTACACGGCCCTGGATCTCGTCAATCATCCGATACGCCTCATCCACGCCAAAAGGCGCCAGACGGAAGGTAACATCCTTCAGCACCTCGACAAAAACACCACCGAGGCCAAACATGACCGCCGGACCAAAGACCGGATCACAGACAACCCCCATAACGGTCTCCACGCCGCCTGAAACCATTTCCGCAACGATCACACCATCAATTTTTGCATCCGGTTTCGCCTTTTTGGCTCGTTCCATAAGGGTCGCATAGCCCTCCGCTACCTCCTCTTCCGAATTCAGTTTTAGCAGAACGCCGCCAATCTCTGTCTTATGGAGAATATCCGGCGACGCAATCTTCATGACGACCGCACCGCCAATGTCCTGCCAGACCTTGACCGCCTCGTCCGCAGACTGGACCAGCTCCTCCCGGGTAACAGGGATGCCAATACTGCCCAGAATCTTTTTTGCTTCATGCTCAGCAACCGGTTCTGTCGGCGCAGGCAATGCGCCGCTCGGCAGCTTGGGAGGCGCATCGGGCCGACCCCGCGCAAATACCTCTCCGAAATAATTGAGCGCTGCCATCGCCCGTACAGTCAGGGAAGGATCCTCATAGCAAGGTATTTTGAGGTCTTCATAGGGCGAGACGACCTCTTTCGGACCGATCAGGCTCATCATCATGACTTCATCTGGATATTCCTGACGAATGTTGGTGAAAATCTGCAGACAGGCATCGCGCGTAAAGGGCGACGCCGGAACACCTGCGAGATAAACAATATGACTGTCAAAATCCGCTTCCTCAATCGTCATCCGGATATTAGTTTCCATCAGTTTCGGCTCGTTCAGCGCCTGTGCCGTGAAATCCACCGGATTATTGACACCTGCGAAAGGAATAATCTCCTTCAGCTTTTTCTGTGTCTCCACTGGCAGTGGCGTCACTTCCAACCCGTATTTCACCGAAGCATCCGCCATCTGAACGCCAACACCGCCTGAAATGGTCTGCAGATCGATCTTGCGGCCTTTCGGATATTTTCCGAACTGGCAGGCATAGGCGATGTCAACAAATTCCTCGGTCGTTTCCGCGCGGTATACGCCATATTGTTTGAAGAGCGCATCATAAACGGCATCCGCTCCGGCAAGTGATGCGGTATGCGATGCCGCCGCGGCGGCGCCCGCCTCGGTCTTGCCGACCTTCATGAAAATCACAGGCTTCTGAGCATCCCGCGCCTTTTCAAGTGCACTACATACACGATCCGCGTTTTTCATTCCCTCCGCATAGGCAAGGATAACCTTCACTTCCGGATTCTGGGCGTAATATTCGATTACTTCCGCTACATCGACATCAGATTCATTGCCTGTCGTCACCCAATAGTTTGCGCCCACTCCGCGCAGCTGGGAAACTGTGAAGACATGCGCCCCATAGGCGCCACTCTGGCTGACAATTCCTATAGGGCCTGGCGGTAGCAGCAAGGCGCCTGGAGCATTACTGAAGGTCCCGTACCATCCCGCACTGATATTGAAGACACCTAGGCAATTCGGACCAACAATCCGCATGCCGCTGTTGCGAGCGATCTCGGAAATTTCGCGCTGTGCCTTTGCTCCTTCCTCACTCTGTTCCGCAAAACCGGAGGTAAACATAACCGCGCTTTTAACGCCATGATCGGCGCAATCCCTTAGCGTCTGAACAGCCACCTTCGCGGAAACGGCAATAATCGCACAATCCACATCCTTCGGAACATCCTGAATTCTTGCATAAGCCGGTAGATCCTGAATGGTGTCGTAGTTTGGATTTACGGGGTAAATTTCACCTTTATAACCCGCCGTCTTCATGGCGTGAATAGGCCGACCACCAATACGCGACGGGGTATTCGATGCGCCAATAACAGCAACAGATTTAGGCCGGAGCATGGGCTCAAGTGGATGGGTCATCTTATTTCCTTATTATTCCTTCGTTATCAGTTTAATTAGTTAAGCCCTTCGGCCAGTTGAGCCGGAACCTTGATGGGCAATGCCAGAAGCTGTTGCGCATAAGTCTTCGCAAGATTGTCAAGATGCAGCGTCGATGTCCCGCCGCCCCCAAGGCAGTCCGTCAGCAGGAAATTCACGGCATTCATTCCCGGCAAATCGAACCGCATAACCTCGCCCTCGACAACATGACCAAAATAATTCCTGACCGCCTCTTCCGTTGCGCTCTTCTTGATCCATGGCAGATAATCCGCTTTGCGGGCGATAATGCCGACATTTGCGTTATTGCCCTTGTCCCCACTTCGCCCCGCGGCGAGCTTGATCAAAGGCACTTCAACCATCGTGTCAGGCGCCCCGTCGGATACTGCGTCATGCGGCGCATGTGCGGGCTTCGGCATGGCAGAAAATCTTGCTGAAACCGGATTTTTATATTTAACCGGTTTATTGTTGATATACACTTTTGGATCTATGCGCGCCTTATCTATCTGAAAGGCGAACTGAGCGACAACCGGCGTGATCTTGGGCCGTCCCGCAGAACCGGCCGAGCAGCGCCCTGTTGTCATGGAAAGGCCAACGCCCGTTGTTTCCTTGGAGAATAGATCGATTGCCGCGCGCTCATCATGCCGCACGTCAATCTGCGTAACGATTTCTTTCGAGGCAGCGGCGGCCTCCTCTGCATTCTGCCCCCATAATGTCTGCGACCCGATGATATGTACGGCCGTATCCCGATAGTCCCCCAGATTTCGCTCCATAAACAGCCGCCGTGTGCGCTTGATCAGCGCATCCGCAAAGGCACGCCCTTTCTCGACAGCGTCAAAGCCCGTAATCACTGTTGAGGCGGTTGCGCGAAAGCCGTCCTTGTAGGTGCCGGAGACTTTATAAGTGGACGTCGGCGCCCGGCCTTTCACATTCGCCACTTCCAGCCAGTCTTTCTTCGTCTCTGTCAGTGTCGCATTGGAAAAATCGCAAATCACATCGGGCATGATATAGGCCGAAGGATCACCAATCTCATACAGGATCTGCTCTCCAACCGTCAGGCGAGAGACGAGGCCACCGGTCCCTTCGGGTTTCGTGATCGCGAATGTTCCGTCTTCCCGGCAAACGGCAATGGGGTAGCCCATATCATCCCAGCCGCCCACAACATCTTGCCAGTCCGTAAAGTTGCCCCCGGTCGCCTGGGCTCCGCATTCAAGAATATGTCCGGCCAATGTCCCGGCCGCGAGCTTATCATAATCATCAACAGTCCAGCCGAACTCATGGATCAACGGACCCAGTGTCACGGCGCTATCGACACAGCGGCCGGTGATGACAACATCGGCCCCGTTATCCAGCGCGGCGGCAATGGGAAAGGCACCAAGATAGGCATTGGCGCTGATCATTCCTTCGGGCATCTCTGCGCCTGAAAACATTTCCTTGACACCTTCACGCCGCAGAGCATCAATCTCATCTGCGAGATTATCGCCATCGACCGTCCCGATCTTGAGATCGACCCCCGCTTCATTGGCCACCTTCTCAAGCGCCGAAGCGCAAGCCGCCACATTTACCCCGCCCGCGTTCGCGACAACCTTGATCCCGCGCGATTTGATCTCATGCAGAAGCGGCTTCATCGCGAGATCCACAAAATCACGCGCATAGCCCTGATCAGGAGATTTTTCTTTCGCGCGCACCAGAATGGACATCGTGACTTCCGCGAGATAATCGAACACGAGATAGTCAATATCCCCTTTCATCACAAGCTGTCTTGGAGCTTCCTGGGAGTCACCCCAATAGCCCGAAGCCCCACCGATGCGGATGTTTTTTGCCTGTGCCATGAGCGTCACCCTTTCACATCATCACCGGCAACTTGCCAGGCAGGTTTCCGTTTCTCGGCGAATGCCGACTGCCCTTCCTTGCCTTCCGCGCCGCGATTGAGTTCAGAGAATTTCTCTGCGGAAAAGCGGATCATCTCTTCGTCAGGCAGCGACCCCACCTTCAGCATGATCGCCTTGGTCGCGGCATTCGCCATCGGACCACATTTAAGTATTCGCGCGACAACTTCTTCCAGCATATGGTCAATCTCATTGTCTGCCGCGAGATATTGCGCGATACCATATTCAAATGCCTTCGCGCCATCGAAGCGCTCGGCGGTGAGCGCAAGCTGACGCGCGCGCGTTAACCCGATCCGCTTGACCACGTAAGGGGCAATCTGCGCTGGCGCGACTCCCAGCGTTGTTTCCGGCATTCCCATGCGCGCGCCCTCGGCGACAATCGTAATATCCGCGAGACAGGCATAGCCCATGCCGCCGCCGAACGCCGATCCTTCGACGACAGCAATGGTCGTCTGCGGTAGGTTCTCAAATTTCAGGAATGCCAATCCCGCCGACTGGTTCCGCTCCATGATCGGATCTCTGGCTGCCGTGACCACATCCTCCGCCATATTGCGGCGCTCCTTGATATCTCCGCCGGCACAGAAATGCCCACCGGCCCCGCGCAAAACGACGACCCTGACATCCTGCGTATTCTCCAACCAGTCAACAACAGCGGCAAACTCCGCGCCCATCTGGCTGTTGATCGCGTTACGTTGGTCAGGACGATTAAACGTCAAGTTAAGGCGAGGGCCTATAACTTCGAGCTTCAAGAACTCACAATCCGGTAGTTTATGCATCTTTTTTCTTTCTTATTTTTGCATCACCTGCGCGAATTTATTCGGTCAGGTATCTTTTTAGCATATCCTTAAACTGACCAATGTGCAGTGAAACTTTTTCCCGCTCTCCCGAAATCATTTTTGTCAGCGCCAGCCCCCGGAGCGTAATCATCAACATCCGCCGCCAAGACTGGATTTCTTCCCTGTTACGTCCACTATCGGCAAAAACAGCCTGCCAGACAATAGCTCTTTTTTTGTCGACTTCCGTGAGTGCGCTCGTTATCGCCGATTCAAATTCCGCATCCTGCCGACCCCGCATCGCAATTTCGATAAAGGCCGTATAATTGGCTCCGCCAAAACCCTGCCAGTAGTTATCGACGATGCGGTCAATTCGTTCCTCTAACGGAAGGCGTGAAAGTACCTCCGCATCCAGATGATGACTGAGCCGGTCAGCAATTTCAAATATGCTCTCGACCAGAAGCGCTTTCGGGTTTTCGAAATGATACTGAATGGCGCCACGTGTCAAACCGGCTTCCCGCGCGACTTCCTCCATGGTGAGCTGCGTGGCGCCTTTCTCATTGAGCAGCTTGATCGTGGCATCCACCAGGCGCGCCCGCGTTTCTGCCCGGCGTTCCTCCTGACTGCGGCGACCGTCACCTTTGCTCATATGTATTTCGGTCAAAAAATCCCTCGATGCGACCGCCAAAGCGCTTCTTCAGCAGCCAAGTAATTTACCGTTTGTAACATTCATTCATGAATGTTAGTGTTATAACATACAAAATGCAATCCCTCAAAGGGGTCGGCAGATTAAATTAATATTCCAAAGAATAAGAAGGTGACATTACAATGCAATTCACCCAAGAGCACCGGGAGCTTACCGAAAGTCTGAAGAAATTTATCGAGGCGGAAATCAATCCTCATGTCGACAAGTGGGAAGAGGCTGAGCAGTTCCCTGCCCATGAGCTCTTCAAGAAAATGGGGGATATGGGGTTTCTCGGTATCAGCAAACCCGTTGAATTCGGCGGGAGCGGCCTTGACTATTCATATGAAGCGGTCTCCTCCGAAGCTTTGGGATATATCGCCTGTGGTGGTGTAGCCATGGCGATCGGTGTGCAAACGAATATGTCGACCCCGGCCCTCGCCCGCTATGGATCAGACGAGCTCCGCCGGAACTATCTCGCCCCTGCGATTGCCGGAGACATGGTCGGCTGTGTTGGTGTGACCGAGGCCGCCGCCGGATCTGATGTGGCCAGCCTGAAGACAACGGCTAGAAAGGATGGCGATGACTATGTGATCAATGGATCGAAAATGTACATCACCAACGGCCTGCAGGCTAACTGGATTTGTCTTCTCGTGAATACGGGGGACGGACCTGTCCATAAGAACAAGACCCTGATCATTGTCCCGATGGACAGCCCCGGCATTACCAAACATAAAATCCGCAAGATCGGCATGATGTCGTCGGATACGGCACAGCTATTTTTTGATGATGTCCGTGTTCCCCAGAAGAACCGTATCGGCGAGGAAGGCCGGGGTTTCATCTATCAGATGCAGCAATTTCAGGAAGAGCGCCTATTCGCGGCGGCACGCGGCCCCCGCGTCATGGAAGAGGCAATCAACGAGACGATTGAATATACCCGCGAACGCAAGGCCTTCGGCAAGTCCATCCTCGACAATCAGGTTGTCAATTACCGGCTGGCGGAGCTTCAGACAGAGGTCGAGGCTCTCCGGGCGCTGACCTATCATGCCGTCGAACGTTACGTAGCCGGAGAGGACGTCACCAAACTCGCATCGATGGCGAAGCTGAAAGTGGGTCGACTACAGCGGGAGGTTATGGATAGCTGTCTGCAGTACTGGGGAGGACAGGGATATATGTGGGAATCCTCCATTTCCCGCAAATTCCGGGATTTCCGGCTTACGTCAATTGGTGGTGGCGCCGACGAAATCATGCTGAAGGTCATCACAAAACTGATGGGGATTTCGCCGGACTAGACTGTCAGCAAAATCTAACCCAGTGCATATGCCTAAACTGCGGCGGCGAGATAGCTTGCCTGATTGATTGCGCGCTTGGCGTCCAGTTCCATGGCCTCATAAGCGCCGCCCACAAGCTCTGCATCCACTCCTCTTTCGATCAGTTCATCATAAAGGGTTCGCAAAGGAAGCTGGCCTGCGCAGACGATGATGGTGTCCACATCCAGAATTTCATATCGATCACCGATCCGGAGATGCAAGCCGTCGTCGTCGATTTTCAGATATTCAACGCCGTTGATCATCTTGACGCCGCGGCGCGCAAGAGAAATACGATGGGTCCAACCGGTCGTCTTTCCAAGGCCCCGCCCGACCGGAGAGGTCTTCCGCTGCAATAGTGTCACATCCCGATCCGCTTTCTCAACCACAGGCTCCACACCCGTGACACCGCCACGCGGATGATTTTTAAAATCAATGCCCCATTCCCGGGCGAAGATATCAACATCAAGAGCCGCAGATTTTCCGGCATGCATTATATTCTCGGCGACATCAAAACCAATACCGCCCGCCCCCATTATGGCCACCTTC
>PAKP01000036.1 GCA_002706985.1 Sneathiella sp.
CTTTATGGTTTCGGTTTCCGCCTGCGCCATCTGCGCCGTCATCAGACCCGCCGCAAGAAGACCACCCCCCAGTATTTTGAGTATCGACATCCGCATCATGTTATTCGGTTCCGCTGCCCTGTTTCCCACATAACAAAGTATGCCATGAAAGCAGCGGCAGGGGGAGCGTTAAAACGGTTGTCTTTTTCGCGACTCTCCCGCGGATTTGCAAATCACCCGCCGGAGAGGGCAAATTTCCGCCCTTCGGTAAGGTTTAAATTTACATCCTTCCGACCCGCTTTTTCATCAAAACGACATAGGCCCGTGTTTTTCCCACTCCTCTTGCCGGTTTGGTAAATTTCTGCTTGCCACCACTCCAAAGCCGGTGAAATAGTTTAGGCATCATCCGCGCATAACGGTCAGGGAGAAGCCGCCAATGAGCGAAAAATATGACGCCATTATTATCGGCGCCGGGGTCATCGGGGCCTGTATCGCATTTGAACTTTCCAAGGCGGGGCGCAAGACGCTCTCGATCGACCGCCTGCCCGCCTCAGGGTATGGTTCGACCGCCGCCTCTTGCGCCATTATCCGCACTTATTATTCCGCACTGGATACTTGCGCGCTCGCTTATGAGGGCTGGTTCTACTGGAAGAACTGGGCTGACTATATCGGTGTTGAGGATGAAAAAGGCCTGATCAAATATCACGATACCGGCGCGCTTATCGTGAAAACGCCGCATAACGACTATATGCGGAAAATCTGCGCCCTCATGGACCAGATCGGCTGCCCCTATGAGGATCTGACGCCGGAGCAGATGCGCGAAAAACTGCCAATCATCGACACCCATCAGTTCGCCCCGGTAAAGCGCCCGGAGGACCCCGCCTTCGGGGAGCCGACGGGTGAGAGCGTGCCCGGCGGGGTGTTTTTCCCGCGCGGCGGCTATGTCAGCGATCCGCAGCTCGCCGCCCATAATGCGCAGCGCGCCGCCGAGGCCCATGGCGCGACGTTCAGGTTCAATGCCGAGGTTACCGCCATCCGTCAGGAGAATGGATATGTTACCGGCGTGACCCTGAAGGACGGCACCGAGATTGATGCCCCCGTCGTCGTCAATGTCGCCGGGCCGCATTCGGCGAAGATCAACAAGATGGCGGGCGTGCTGGAGGAGATGAAAATGGATACCCGCGCCCTCCGTCATGAGGTCGCCCATGTCCCCTCGGCCTCCGGGTTCAACTTCGAGATGGACGGCATGATCCTCTCCGACAGCGATGCCGGTATTTACTGCCGCCCGGAGCTTGGCAATCATATCCTGATCGGATCGGAAGACCCCAAATGCGACACGCAGGAATGGGTCGATCCCGACAATTTCAACGAGGATTTTACGGAGCAGTGGAATGCGCAGGTTCTCCGCCTCGCGCAGCGATTTCCCGATATGGGCGTGCCGCGTCAGACCAAGGGCGTTGTCGCGCTCTATGACGTGACCCGCGACTGGGTACCGATCTATGATAAATCGAGCCTCGGCGGATTTTACCTCGCCATCGGCACCAGCGGAAACCAGTTCAAGAACGCGCCGGTCGCCGGGCGGATGATGGAAAAACTGATCCGCGAGAGCGAGGCGGGGCGCGATCACGACCGCGATCCGGTGCATTTCCACCTCGAGAATATCGATTATGACCTCTCCATGAGCACTTTTTCGCGCAACCGGGAGATCAGCCAGGACAGCAGCTTTACCGTGCTTGGATAAAGGAAAATGAACTAAAGAAAGGGGAGGGGTTATGAAATCCCATGTCAAGGTCGCCGTGATCGGCGGGGGTGTCGTCGGATGTTCCGTTCTGTATCATCTGGCCAAGCTGGGCTGGACAGATATCGCACTGATTGAACGGTCCGAGCTGACCTCCGGTTCCACCTGGCACGCCGCGGGCGGATTTCATACCATCAACTCCGATACCAACATCGCCGCCCTTCAGGGCTACACCATCAAGCTCTATAAGGAGCTGGAGGAGCTGTCGGGCCAGTCCTGCGGGCTGCATCATGTTGGCGGCATCACTCTTGCCGGAACCCCGGACCGCATGGATTACCTCAAGACCGAACGCGCCAAGCATCGCTATATGGGCCTCGATACCCATATCATCGGACCGGAGGAGATCAAGGAACTCTCGCCCATTACCAATGTCGAGGGCGTGATCGGCGGTCTTTATGATCCGCTCGACGGTCATCTCGATCCGTCGGGCACCACCCATGCCTATGCCATGTGCGCCCGCAAGCTCGGCGCCGAGATTTATCTTCGTAACCCGGTATTGGAGCTCAACCCGCAGACCGACGGAAGCTGGCAGGTTGTCACCAAGGACGGCACGATCCATGCCGAGTATGTGGTCAATGCGGGCGGCCTCTGGGCACGGGAGCTGGGTGAGATGGTCGGCATCTTCCTCCCCCTCCACCCAATGGAGCATCAGTATTTGATCACCGAGGATATCCCGGAAATCTATGAATTGGGCCGTGAGCATCCTCACGTCATGGATCCGGAAGGAGAGAGCTATCTCCGCCAGGAAGGGCGCGGCCTCTGTATCGGCTTTTACGAGCAGGATGCCGATCCCTGGGCGGTTAACGGCACGCCGCTTGATTTCGGCCATGAGCTGCTGCCCAACAATCTCGACCGCATCAGCGACAGCATGGAATTCGCCTTCAACCGCTTCCCGGTGCTAGGCCGGGCGGGCATCAAGAATGTGATCAACGGCCCTTTCACCTTCGCGCCGGATGGCAATCCGCTGGTCGGACCGGTGCCGGGCCTCAGGAACTACTGGTCGGCCTGTGCCGTGATGGCGGGCTTCAGCCAGGGCGGCGGCGTCGGCCTCACCCTCGCCGAATGGATGATTGAGGGCGAACCCAGCCGCGATGTCTTCGCGATGGATGTGGCGCGTTACGGCGACTATTGCTCCCGTCCCTATGCGCGCAAGAAAGTGACCGAGAACTATCAGCGCCGCTTCAGCATCTCCTACCCCAATGAGGAACTACCCGCCGCGCGGCCCTTCCAGACGACACCCGCCTATCCGCTCTGGAAAATACAGCGCGCTGTGTTCGGCCAGGCATACGGGATGGAAGCGGTCAATTATTTTGCGCCCGAGGGCGAACCACTTCTGGAAACACCCTCCTTCCGCCGCTCCAACGCCTTTGACGCGGTGGGTGCCGAATGCCGGGCCGTGCGCGAAAAGGTCGGCATCACCGAAATTCATAACTTCGGCAAATATAAAGTGACCGGCCCCAAGGCGGCGGACTGGATCGACTGGATCATGGCCGGGCGCGTGCCGAAGGTCGGCCGCATGAGCCTGAGCCCGATGTTGAGTCCGAAAGGACGGCTGATCGGCGATTTCACCATCGCGCGGCTGGCGGAAGAGGAATTTCAGCTCACTGCCTCCTTCGGGGCGCAGGGCTATCACCTTCGCTGGTTCTGGGATCATCTGCCTGAGGAAGGCGTCGAGATCGAGAATGTCTCCCTGAAACGCATCGGCTTTCAGATTGCCGGGCCAAGGGCGCGCGACCTGCTTGCGAAAGTCAGCTATGAGGAAGTCTCGACCGAGGCCTTTCCCTTCATGGCCGTGAAGCGCATGGGGGTCGGGCTTTCCGATGCCATCGTCCAGCGGGTAACCTATACCGGCGATCTCGGCTATGAAATCTATGTGCCCGCCGATGAGCAGATTGCCCTCTATGAGGTCCTCACCGAGGCGGGAGAGGAATTCGGCCTCACTCCTTTCGGGATGCGGGCGATGATGAGCCTCCGGCTTGAAAAATCATTCGGTTCCTGGATGCGGGAGTTCAAGCCAGACTACACGCCGGAGGAAACCGGCCTCGATCGCTTCGTTGCCTATAACAAGCCCGCCGACTTCATCGGCAAGGCTGCCGTGCTGAAGGAAAAGGCGGCAGGGGTAACGCGCAAGCTTTCCACCTTTGTCGTAGATGCGAATGACGCCGATGTCCATGGGGATGAGCCGATCTGGAAAGACGGCAAGGTGATCGGGTTCGTCACTTCCGGCGGCTACGCCCATTATGTCGGGAAATCCGTCGCGCTTGGCTTCACCCCGCCCGAGATGATTGAGGAAGGTGGTGAGTTTGAAATCGAGATTTTGGGCGAGATGCGGCCCGCGCGAATGGTGCTGGAGCCGTTGCTCGATCCGACGGCGGAACGGATGCGGGGATAAGCTGAACCTTTGAAAGGAACTGAGCATGTCGAAACGAAATGAACGGTCCTCCGGGCGGCGATCACGACGTGGAAGCCGCGTCAAGGCCAGCTTCACCCAACTGCCAAGACAGAAAGTCATCAATACATTCAAGCCGGTAGAAATTCTTTCTGAGGATCAGATTGAGGATATTCACAACGCCACCATGGATATCCTGGAGAATATCGGGATCATGGTCCGCCTGCCGCGCGCACGGGAAATACTCAAAAACGCCGGACAAAAAGTCGATGAAGACAAGCAGATCGTCTATTTCGATCGCGGCTTCGTCATGGAAGCAATCTCGCACGCCCCGTCTGAATTTACCATGCATGCCCCGAACCCGGAATGCGATCTGGACATCGGTGGTAAAAACCTTGTTTTCTCCATGGTCGCCAGCACCCCGAACGCCACCGATCTCGATGGCGGGCGGCGGACCGGCAACCAGAAGGACTACCGCAATTTCCTGAGACTGACCCAGAGTCTTAATATCCTCGGGAGCAGCGGCGGCTATCCGGTGGAACCGGTCGATATCCACGCCTCCATCCGGCATCTGGAATGTGGTCGCGATTACGCAACGCTGACCGAGAAGGTTCCCTATATCTATTCCCTCGGCCGCGATCGCAACCTTGACGGCATCGAAATGGCGCGGATCATGCGCGGCATCAGCCATGAGGAAATGCTGACGCAGCCGAGCCTTTTTACCATCATCAATTCCAACTCGCCCCTCATGCTGGACCAGCCGATGCTGGAAGGCATTATCGAGATGGCGGCGCATGGGCAGGTCGTGATGCTGACCCCCTTCACGCTGTCGGGCGCGATGGCGCCGGTTACCCTTGCGGGCGCCCTTGCCCAACAGAACGCAGAAGCCCTTGCCGGAATAAGCCTTGCCCAGACCGTGCGACCCGGCGCGCCAGTCGTCTATGGCGGTTTCACCTCCAATGTCGATATGAAGTCGGGCGCGCCCGCTTTCGGTACGCCCGAATATGCGAAGGCGACCATCGCCAGCGGCCAACTGATCCGCCGTTATAACCTGCCGTACCGGTCCTCGAACGTGAATGCGTCGAACGCCGCCGATGCACAGGCCGCCTATGAATCCGAGATGTCGCTCTGGTCGCTCGTCCTCGGCGGCGCCAATTTCGTCAAGCATGCAGCAGGCTGGCTGGAAGGCGGCCTCAGCGCCAGCTTCGAGAAGGTCATCATGGATGTGGAGATGATCCAGATGATGATCGAAATGATGAAACCCATTGATACTTCGAAAGAATCACTGGGTCTCGATGCCATGCGCGAGGCCGGACACGGCGGTCATTTCTTCGGCACCCAGCATACGCAGGCGCGCTATCAGACCGCTTTTTATGAGCCCATTCTCTCCGACTGGCGGAATTTCGAAAGCTGGGCCGAGGCCGGATCGCCCGACGCCCTGAAACGGGCCAATGTGATCTACAAGGCAATCCTGGCGGAGTATGAACCGCCTGCCCATGATCCGGCGCGGCTTGAGGAACTGAACGAATTCATCGACAAGCGCATCGCCGAAGGCGGTGTAAAGACGGATTTCTGACGCGGACACGAAAATATTACCGCGGCCATGTTGTCTCCTGCTAAATTCGGAATAGCTTTAAAGAAAGAGCTTATCCGGAGTGTAATCATGAGACGTTCCCTCGCTTTGCTAACCATCGCCTGTCTTTCCTCGCTCGCC
The DNA here is from genome assembly GCA_002706985.1 of Sneathiella sp. Taxonomy (GTDB): domain Bacteria; phylum Pseudomonadota; class Alphaproteobacteria; order Sneathiellales; family Sneathiellaceae; genus Sneathiella. The sequence goes on from PAKP01000036.1 coordinate 5,881, forward strand.
TTTACAACGGTCGCCTCCGCCGATCTCGTCAGCGGTCGCTGCCAGAAGGTAATTGAGGATGAAATTGCGGGCCTCACGATCCCCGAGGACCGGATCAAGGATGTGTCGATCCTCAATATCTATGATGGCAATGGCGAAGGCGGTGGCCGTATCGATCATATCGAGGGATGGATCTCCTTCAACGACTGCAAGGGCAACCTCGTCATCAGCGTCAGCACGGCCTGCCTGCCGATGGAGACCTATACCACCTATCAATGCCGGGTGCCGGGCGTCGCGAGTTACTGACCCTCAGACGTCAAAATCGACGATGACATCATCGGTCAGCGGATGCGACTGGCAGGTCAGCACATAGCCCTCCGCCACCTCATCGTCTTCAAGCGCGTAATTGATGTCCATCTCGACCTTTCCCTGCAGCACCTTGGCGCGGCAGGTGGAACAAACACCCCCCTTGCAAGCGTAGGGGAGGTCCAGTCCCTCCTGTAAGGCCCGATCGAGGATGGAGACGCCATCTTCCGCCACCTCGATATCCGTCTTGCGCCCGCCGAGAATTACTTTCACATGCCGTTTCGGGCCGCTGTCCGCGATCGGAGCGGGCCGGTTGCCGACGGCAATCGCCGCATCGGTGATGAAAAGCTCGAAATGGATATGATCGCTCTTGAGCCCTTTCCTCAGCAGAAAGTCCCGCACATCCATGATCATCTGCTCGGGTCCGCAGAGAAAGGCATCGTCCACCGTCGTGATATCGATTGCCCCGGCGGCCAGTTCCTCGCATTTCGCCGCGCTGATACGGCCATTGAAGATCGCCGCGTCCTGATGCTCCCGGCTCAGGATATGCATCAGGTTGAAACGGTCGGGAAAGATGTTCTTCAGATCCTCAAGCGCTTCCAGGAAAAGGATGCCCGACACCCTCCGGTTCCCGTAGATGAGGGTCACGCGGGAGAAGGGTTCCGTCTTCAGGATCGTCTTGATGATGGAGAGGATCGGCGTAATACCGCTACCCGCCGCGACGGCGAGATAATGCTTCCTGTTGTTGGCATCGAGCGGCGTGAAAAAGCGGCCCTGCGGCTCCATCACTTCGATCATCGCGCCGGGTTTGAGGTTCTGGTTTGCATGGCTCGAAAATTTCCCGCCATCGAGCCGCTTGATGGCGACGCGCAACTCCGGATCGCCCACGGCGCTGCAGATGGAATAGGAGCGACGCACTTCCTCCCCGTCAAGCATTTCCTTCAACGTCAGATGCTGGCCTTGCGTGAAACGATAGGCGTCTTTCAGGGCCTCCGGCACCTCGAAGGAGATGGAGACCGCATCCTTCGTCTCGCGCACCACATCCTTTATTTTCAGGGAATGGAAAACCGTCATGTCACCGTCCTACACGCATTTGAAATAATCGAAGGGTTCCAGGCAGTCCCGGCATTTATAAAGCGCCTTGCAGGCGGTTGAGCCGAACTCGCTAACCAGAACGGTATCGGAAGAGCCGCATTGCGGACAGGCCACCGCCTCCTGCCCCATAAGCGCGGCCTTGCCCCTGTTTGCGGGCGGCGCGATGCCATACTCATGCAATTTTTGGCGTCCCTCCTCGGTAATCCAGTCCGTCGTCCAGGCGGGAGAAATCTCGGTTTCCACGTCAAAATCACTGAGGCCATGCAACTTCAATATCGCCGCGATATCCCGCTCGATCACCTCCATCGCCGGACAGCCACTATAGGTGGGGGTGATCACGATTTTAAGGCGGTCGCCGCCCGCTTCGACCCGGCGGATAATCCCCATGTCCCGGACGCTCACAACCGGAATCTCCGGATCCTTCACCAGATCCAGGATTTCAAGAATCTCATCAGCTGCGTGCACGGTCACCATTTCGCATCCGGATAGGCCCGCTGCAGGAACTGCATCTCCGCCAGCAGATAGCCGAGATGTTCGGAATGCTTGCCCTCCCGGCTGCCGCGAACGGACCAGCTATCCTCCGGCCGTGCAAGCGTGGCTTCCGCAAGGATGGCATTCACCGCCGCATCCCATGCGGGGCGCAGGCGGGCAACATCGATGCCGATGCCAGCGTCCAGCAGAGCCTCGTCGGTTGCGTCCATCTCGAACATTTCCGGCACGAAGCCCCAGAGCTCGTCAATCGCGGTCTGCATTTTTTCATGGCTTTCCGCCGTGCCATCTCCAAGGCGGAGAATCCAGTCGGTGCTATGGCGGCGGTGATAGGCGATTTCCTTCAAGGATTTGGCCGCGATCCCCGCCAGCCTTTCGTCACTGGACGTGCTGAGCGCTTCGAACTGAAGATACTGGAAGTGATCGAAAAAGAACTGCCGCGCCATGGTTTTCGCGAAATCGCCGTTCGGCTGTTCCAGCAGCAGAAGATTGCGCCATTCGGCAGTGTCGCGATGAAAGGCGAGCCGGTCTTCATCGCGCCCTTTTCCCTCCACCTCGCCCGCATAGGTGAGCAGCATCCGCGCCTGACCGATCAGATCCAGCCCGACATTGGTGAGCGCCAGATCCTCTTCCAGCATCGGGGTATGGCCGGTCCATTCGGCAAGCCGCTGCCCGAGGATCAGGCTGTTGTCCCCAAGGCGCAAGAGATAGTCGAAAAGCATGTCCTTATCGGTCATGACGCCTCACATATGGCCGACTTCGTCGGGCAGGTCATAGAAAGTCGGATGGCGATAGAGCTTGTCGTCACTCGGCTCATAGAAGCTGCCCCGGTCCTCCGGGGAGGAGGCGACGATATCGGTCGACTTTACCACCCAGATGCTGACCCCCTCGCTGCGACGGGTATAGACATCGCGCGCATTGGTCAGCGCCATTTCCGAATCGGAGGCATGCAGACTGCCGACATGCTTGTGATCGAGGCCATTCTTGCTACGGATGAAAACCTCATAGAGCGGGAGTTCGTCCCGGGTGTCCTTTGTCATCTCACCTCTCCCCTCAGGCGGCTTCGGCCTTGCGGGCCGCTTTCTTGGCGGCATAGGCAAGTGCGGCATCGCGCACCCATTTTCCGCCGTCATGCGCATCAATGCGGGCTTTCAGCCGCTCCCGGTTGCAAAGCCCGTTGCCGCTGACGACCGCCTTAAACTCATCCCAGTCGATCTCGCCGAAGTCATAGGCGCCGCGCTCTTCATTCCATTTCAGCTCATCGTCGGGGATCTTCAGGCCGAGATATTCCGCCTGCGGCACCGTCGCATCGATGAATTTCTGGCGAAGCTCGTCATTGCTCTGCCGCTTGATCTTCCATTTCATCGATTGCGCGGAATTGGCGGAGTTGGAATCATTGGGACCGAACATCATCAGTGTCGGCCACCACCATCGGTTCAGCGCATCCTGCGCCATCTCCTTCTGTTCCTTTGTCCCTTGCGCCATGGTCATCATGATCTCGTAGCCCTGACGCTGGTGAAAGCTTTCCTCCTTGCAGATACGGATCATCGCCCGCGCATAGGGACCGTAGGAACAGCGGCAGAGCGCAATCTGGTTGGTGATCGCCGCACCATCGACCAGCCAGCCGATCGCGCCGACATCGGCCCAGGTCAGCGTCGGGTAATTGAAAATCGTGGAATATTTCGCCTTGCCCGTATGGAGCTGGTCAAACATCTCGTCGCGGGAAATACCGAGGGTTTCGGTGGCGCTGTAAAGATACAGCCCGTGGCCGCCCTCATCCTGGATTTTCGCCATCAGGATCGCCTTGCGTTTCAGGCTCGGCGCCCGGGTCAGCCAGTTGCCTTCCGGCAGCATCCCGACAACTTCCGAATGCGCATGCTGTGACATCTGGCGGATCAGAGTCTGGCGGTATCTGTCCGGCATCCAGTCTTTCGGCTCGATGCGCTGTTCGGCGTCCACTTTTGCCTGGAACTCCGCTTCCAGCCTGTCCAGATCGTCCGTTCTTGCATCCATAATCGCGCCCTGCTCCCGAGTTGGATCGTGGTCTTCTAATATGATACATATTTATAGAATTTACAATATTATTTGTATCATTTTGAATATCGACTGAGGGCTGGTGAAACCGGCATTCCAATGCTACTTTTGAAAACCAAGAACAATAAAAACAACTACCGGATCGGAATAAAGCTCATGTTGGATACGTCAACGAAACAGGACAGATACGCGGCCGTTGCGGCCCTTTACCATGCTTACTTCACAGGATTGCTGCTCACCCTCGCCCTGCGCAAAAGCCATGCGGCGGCCGGTGACCTTTCCTTCCATGTGTTCCGCCGCCAGCATCATGAGAAATTCCTGTCGAGTTTCGAAAAGCTCGGCCTTTCGGATTTGCCGGATGCGGTTGCCTGCGCGCAGTATCATTATCTTTCCAACGGCGTTGGCGGTGTGCCGGTGGAATATATGTATGAGAGCGACGAGAAGGCCTGGGTGCATTTCTGTCATCCCCGCTGGATTTATGACGGCGCGGCGATTTGCGGCGTCCCGCTGGAGGTTAATCATGGGTACTTGAAAGGCTGGTACGCCCAGAACGGCGTCAGCCTCAAGAACCCGCGCCTCGGTTTCGTCTGCACCTCGCAAGATATGGACGGTCAGTATGGCATGGCCGGCTATTTCAAAGTCCACAGCCATGATCTCGCCCCGGAAGAACGTCTGCAATTCAGGCCCGGCGAATTGGCGCCACCGTTCGATCCATCCGCCGCCCCAATACTGGATACATCAACCTGGCCGGAGGAACGGCTGCAAAAGGCCAATCGAAACTATTCTATGGAATATGTAAAGAATTCCCTCATTATCCTCGGCGATATGTATGGTCCGATGGAAACAACCACCTTCGCCGGCATCACGGCGCAGCTGATAGGCAAGCAGTTCTACCGCAGCACCGCCGATACCCTCGGCATCACCGGGGACAGCGCCGAAGCCTTTGCCCGCTATCTCGCCGGGATGATCGACGGTCATGATGACGAGGTGGAAATGGAACAGGATGGCGATGCGATGTATGTACGCCAGAAAGGCTGGCGCCTGATGCGCGGCACCGGTCCGCATCCCGCCAGCGTTTTCGATAGCTGGAACCAGCTCTGGCAGGGCGCACTTGCGGTCCATAACCGCTTTCTCGTGCTGGAGGTGCTGCAACGGCAGGACTATGGCGATGACTGCTTTGAATGGCGCATCCGGAAAAGGAGCTGACCCATGAAGATCGTCATCACGGGCGGTGCGGGATTTCTCGGCCAGAGGCTGGCGGCCAGACTTCTGGAGCGCGGCAAGGCAGTCGATGGCGAGGGCAAAACCCGCGACATATCCGAGCTTGTCCTCTTCGATATCGCCCCTGCCGTTCCTCTTGCAGATAAACGGCTTTGCTATATCTCCGGCGACATTACCGATCCGGAGACAGTGCGCACGCTGATCGACGAGAACACCGACAGCATTTTCCATCTTGCCGCCGTCGTCAGTGCGCAGGCCGAAGAGGATTTCGATCTCGGCTATCGCATCAATCTCGATGGCACGCGGCTGGTTCTTGAGACGGCGCGTGCCCTGCCCCATCTCCCGAAAGTCATTTTCACCAGCTCCATCGCGACCTATGGCGGAACGCTCCCCGATGTGGTGACGGACGAGACGGCGCAGCTTCCGCAAACCTCCTACGGCTGCGCGAAGGTTATGGGGGAATATCTGGTGCAGGACTACAGCCGCAAGGGATTTATCGACGGACGCTCGCTTCGTCTGCCGACGATTTCCGTGCGTACCGGCCTTCCGAACAAGGCCGCCTCGACCTGGGCGAGCTCCATTATCCGCGAGCCGCTATGCGGCCGGGATGCGATCTGCCCGGTCAGCGCCGAGACGCAGATGGCCTGCATGTCACCGGCAAAGGTTATCGATGCCCTGATCCATGCCCATGACCTTCCCGCCAGCGCCTTCGGCATGAGCCGGTCGCTGCTGTTGACGGGGATTTCCGTCAGCGCCCGGGAAATGGCGGCAGCGGTGGACCGGCAGCGTCGTAACCGGAGCATCGGAAGCATCCATTGGGAGGCCGATCCGGCCATCCAGAAGATCGTCAATGGCTGGCCGAAGGCAACCCGCTCCGCCCGCGCCGATGCCCTCGGTTTTGCGAAAGACGAAAGCCTCGATGAGATGGTTCTCGGTTTTATCCGGGCCGACCTTGATAATCAGCTCAAACTTTACGACGCCGGAGTGTAAAGCCCGGCCAGCCCCTCCTTCGAGGCGGCGCAGACGCCGCGTTCGGTAATAAGTCCCGTTACCATCCGCGCCGGGGTTACATCGAAGGCATAGTTGGCGGAAGGGCTATCTTCGGGCAGGATGCGCACCTCGCTCACCTCTCTGTTCCGATCCAGCCCCTGAATATACTTCACCTCATGGCTGTCGCGGATTTCGATCGGGATATCCTTCACGCCATCGTCGATTTCCCAGTCGATGGTCGGCCCGGGCAGCGCAACATAGAACGGCACCTTGTTGTCCTTCGCCGCGAGCGCCTTCAGATAGGTGCCTATCTTGTTGCAGACATCGCCCGCCGCCGTCGTCCGGTCCGTGCCCGTGATGCAGAGATCGACAAGACCGTGCTGCATCAGATGCCCGCCGGCATTATCGACGACTAGCGTATGCGGCACGCCATGCTTGCCGAGCTCCCAGCAGGTAAGATGGGCGCCCTGATTGCGCGGTCGTGTCTCATCGACCCAGACATGCACCGGAATACCCGCATCATGCGCCTTGTAGATGGGCGAGAGCGCCGTGCCCCAATCCACCGTCGCCAGCCAGCCCGCGTTGCAATGGGTGAGGATATTGAGTTTTCCCTCCTGTCCCTTCGCTCTCCAGACTTGCCGGAAAACCTCCAGTCCGTGATTGCCGATGGCGCTGTTGATCGCAACATCCTCATCGCAGATTTGCGCCGCCTTCTCATAGGCTGCGGACACGCGATCTCCCTCCGGTAGCGGGAGGAGCACCTCCTGCATGGCGCGGATGGCCCACCGCAAATTGACCGCCGTTGGTCGCGTCGCGATCAATGTTTCGCACATATTCCGCAGGGCGCTGTCGCTGGCGTCCGTCCTGAGACCGAGACAGACGCCATAGGCCGCCGTCGCACCGATCAGCGGCGCACCGCGCACCAGCATCGCTTTAATCGCATGGGCCGCCTGATCCAGCGTTTCAAGTTTTACCACGCTGAATTCATGGGGCAGCCGCGTCTGGTCGATAATATCGACGGACCATCCATCCGCCGCCAGCCAGATGCTGCGATAGGGCTTTCCATCCACTTTCATGCGCCTCTCCTGCGTTTCAGAAACGGCCTCACTTTATCGGGAAATATCTTGCGTCAACAGCCCTAAATCTGCAAACTCGCCCCTGAATAAAACACTAAGCGAGGATGTGAAATATGGAAGTCAAAGCCGCTGTTGCCCACAAGGCCGGAGCCCCGCTCACGATCGAAACAGTCACACTGGATGGTCCGCGCGAGGGCGAGGTTCTCGTCGAGATCAAGGCCAGCGGCCTGTGCCATACGGATGCCTTCACCCTCTCGGGGGAGGATCCGGAGGGGATTTTCCCGGCCATTCTCGGTCATGAGGGCGCAGGCATCGTCGTCGATGTGGGACCGGGCGTGACTTCCCTCAAAAAGGGCGATCATGTCATTCCACTTTACACCCCGGAATGCCGCCAGTGCGACTATTGCACCAGCGGCAAGACCAACCTCTGTCAGGCGATCCGGGTAACCCAGGGTCAGGGCCTGATGCCGGACGGGTCCAGCCGCTTCAAGATCAATGGCGAGAAGGTCTTTCATTACATGGGCTGCTCGACCTTCTCCAACTATACGGTCGTACCGGAAATCGCACTTGCCAAAATCCGCGAGGACGCGCCGTTCGACAAGGTCTGCTATATCGGCTGCGGCGTCACCACCGGCATTGGCGCAGTTATCAATACGGCGAAGGTCAAGCCCGGCGATAATGTCGTCGTCTTCGGCCTTGGCGGCATCGGCCTTAACGTCATTCAGGGCGCGAAGCTCGCAGGGGCGGACATGATCGTCGGCGTCGATCTCAACCCGGCCCGCAAGGAACTTGGTGAGAAGTTCGGCATGACCCATTTCGTCAATCCGACGGAAGTCGAGGGGGACATCGTTCCCTATCTTGTCGATCTCACCAAGGGCGGCGCGGATTATTCGTTTGAATGCATCGGCAATGTGAATGTCATGCGTCAGGCGCTTGAATGCTGCCACAAGGGCTGGGGTGAGAGCATCATTATCGGTGTCGCGGGCGCGGGTCAGGAAATCTCCACCCGGCCGTTCCAGCTGGTCACCGGACGGGTCTGGAAGGGTACGGCCTTCGGCGGCGCGAAAGGCCGCACGGACGTTCCAAAAATCGTCGACTGGTATATGGACGGCAAAATCAATATCGATGACCTGATCACCCATGTCATGCCGGTCGAGAAGATCAACGACGGCTTCGATCTGATGCATGAGGGTAAATCCATCCGCAGCGTCGTCACATTCTGAGCGAGATTATGGACATTATATCCGAACAGGCCTGCTTCGGCGGGACACAGGGCTTCTATAAGCATACCTCCAGCGAGACCGGATCGGAGATGCGGTTCGCGGTTTACCAGCCCCCGCAGGCAAAAGCGGGCAAGGTGCCCGTGCTCTATTACCTTGCGGGTCTCACCTGTACCGAAGAAACGGCGACGATCAAGGCGGGCGCGCAGAAATATGCGGCGGAGCATGGCCTCATGCTCGTCATGCCGGACACCAGTCCGCGCGATGTTGGCCTGCCCGGAGAGGAAGAGGACTGGGATTTCGGCACCGGCGCCGGGTTTTATCTCGATGCGGTGAAGGAGCCCTGGGCCGGAAGCTACCGGATGTACAGCTATGTGACCGATGAGTTGCGGCTGCTGATCGACGGGGAATTCAATGTCGATGTTCATCGGGTCGGCATTTTCGGCCATTCCATGGGCGGCCACGGGGCGCTGACCATTGCGCTTAAAAATCCGGAGATTTACAAATCCGTTTCCGCCTTTGCGCCGATTTCCTCGCCCATGCAATGCCCCTGGGGAGAGAAGGCGTTTCTAGGGTATCTCGGGACCGACAAGGCCAGCTGGACGGAATATGACGCGACGGAACTTGTCAAACATGGCAAGCGCACATCCAAAATCCTGATCGATCAGGGCCGTGCCGACCAGTTCCTGAGCGAACAGCTAAAGCCGGAAATCTTCGAGGCCGTCTGCAAGGAAGAAGGACAGCCCCTCACCCTCCGGATGCAGGATGGTTATGATCACAGCTATTATTTCATCCAGACCTTCATGGAAGATCATATCCGCCATCACGCCGCCATTCTGGCGGAAGGCTAAGCGGCTTCGGCCAGATGCTTGCGGACTTCGGCGTTGAAGATGTCCGGCTTGTCCATGGCAAGCTGATGGGCGGCGTTATCGACCACGACCAGCCGTGAGCCTTCAATCTGCCGATGGATTAGCTCCGACGAGCTGAGTGGTGTGCCCATATCCTCCCGCCCGACGATGACGAGCGTCGGCACGGAAATCGCGGGCACACGGTCTTTCAGGTCAATCCCGGCAATCGCATGGGAACAGCCGACATAGCCGTCGATCGATGTTTCCAAGATCATCTTGCGTACCCGCGCATCGAGAGCGGCGCGATCCTTGAGCGAGCCGGGTACAAACCAGCGGTCCATCGATCCCTCGACGGTCGCTGCGATCCCCTGCTCCGACACCATCCGGATTCGTTCCGGCCACAGTGCTGCCGCGCCATCCGGCAGCGCACAGAGGGAGCTGGAAATCACGAGGCTCAGGATACGGTCGGGATAGGTCAACGCGTATTCCTGCGCGATCATCCCACCAATGGAAAGGCCGATCACATGGCTCTTGGTGATGCCATAGGCATCCTGTATGGCGGCCATATCATCGGCCAGCAGTTTGAAATCATAGGGGCCCGGCGTTGCACCGCTGTTCCCGTGTCCGCGGAGGGAATATCTGAGAACCCGATAGTCGGATTTGAGGTCCTCGGCCAGTTCGTCCCACGCCGTCAGATCGCAGCAGAGCGAATGACTGAGCGTCACGACAGGCGCGCCCTCCGGTCCTTCCAGACGGGTGTCGAATTCTGTGCCGTTTGCGGTGACTTTCATGGTTGCCTCCCCCCGTTATTCTTATGGTTGCGACGGACCGGCGAGACGGCCGGTTCATGCCCCATTATGCAGGAAGGACCACCTTGTTGACAAGTTGTGCGCCCCGGCTCGCCATGAAATAAAGGCCCATATAGTGCGTTGGCTCTTGTGGATGCGCGGCGGCAGCCCCATAGCCGATTTGCTCCGCCGTTTCCCGTGGCAGGTCAAAAGTAGAACATCCCTTGCCATAGACATAAATGTCTTTCAGGCCCGGCATCATGTCATGATTGCGGGCACTCAGGGAGGTGAGGACAAAATCCATCACGCAGATATCCGTGCAGATACCGACAACCAGAAGATCGGTTATTCCATTCTCGGTCACCCAGTCGGCCACGGCATTGCTGCCATCGGCGCGCATGGCCCCGATAAAGCCGTTGATGCAGTCTTTGCGGACCAGTGTCGTATTGGAATCCTGCTCCAGCCATTTAAGCTCCGGCACCAGTTCCTCTTCGCCAGTGCCTGCCTCGCAATGCGGCGGATAGGGCGGCTCGGGCTTGCCCGGAATATGGGTATCCTGAAAAGCGAGGATCGGCCAGCCTTGCGCGGTGAAGTGCCGGGCGAGGATGACCGTTTCCGATACCATCGTTGAAACCTGTTCATTGGGCACAGGCGGCGCAAGCGCACCCGCCCCGACGGTCGCAAACCCGTTGACCTCATCGACGATCACGAGACCGGCGCGGCGGTTTGTTGCCGCCGGGTCGAAATCGGTAAAGGCAAGCGGCATGGCCGCTTCCAGATCATCTGTAAGATCACGGGTTGTCATGTTAACTCCTTACTTAGGCACATTGCGGCGCAGGTTCAATAATACCGAGTTCCTTTGCCACATTCAGGGTGCCGTTTTCAGTCTTGGCGATATACATGTTCATCGCCGTATGATGGTCGTCCTTGGTGATCGAGGCCGCGCCGGTCGGAATCTCGAAGGAAAGCCCTTCCATGCCGTCGATCAGGGCCTCGGTGTCAATCTTGCCGGCTTTCTCGAGCCCGCCCTTGAGCGCGATCAGCGAGTTGTAGTGGGTCATGACATAGAAAGAAACGACCGCATCCTCGCCCGCGTTCTTGCGGATTTTCGAGACAAACTCCTGAACGCCCGGCTCCGGCGAGTTGGCAACGAACGGCACGCCCGCATACATCCCCTCGCCCTTGCCCGGACCGAAGGCCCCGAGATAGGTTTCCGCGAAACCGAGGAAAGCGATCTTCACCGTCTTGGTCAGGCCGAATTCCTCCGCCTGCTTGATAAAGGTGATGCCGTCTGCGCCGGGCAACGCGAACAGCAGGATCTGGGCGCCGGAATCGGCAATTTTACGGATGATGGAGGAGAAGTCCTTGACGCCGAACGGGGTATATTCCTCACCGACCGTGGTGCCGCCAACCTCGTCAATGATGCCTTTGGCGGTCTTGAACATGTTGCGCGGCCAGACATAGTCGGCACCGAACATGTAATAGCTGTCGCCGATCCCTTCATCTTTAAGGTAAGGGATCAGCGGCGCCGTATCCTGATTGGGCACGGTATTGAAGGAAAAAAAATAACGGTTGCAGATGCCGCCTTCATAGTTGGTCGCATAGAGAAGCGGCGTCTTGCCCCGCTCCATCGTCGCGGCCATGGCATCGCGACCGGCGGATGTGATCGGGCCGGAAATCGCCAGCACCTCATCGCGCTCGATCAGCTTTTTCGCCCGCTCGACCGATGTTTTGGGGTCGGTCTTGTTGTCTTCATAAAGAATCTCGACCTGATGACCGAGAATACCGCCGCCCGCATTGATCTCGGACACGGCAAGATCGAGGCCCATTTTCGCCTGATTGCCGAACAGCTCAAGGCCGCCGGAGAATGGCTGGACCGCGCCAATTTTAATGGTTTTATCCGCGGCAATGGCTGGCATGCCAAAGGCGGACGCGGCCGCAGTAGCCCCAACGGCACCCATAAATTGTCGTCTGGAAATATCGATCATCACGTCATCCTCTTTATCAATAAACGTAGCAAAGACCGGCCCAACAAAACAGTTGTTTGGCAAAATCTTTTGTGCATGGTTATGCCAGCAACCGTAGAAGAATCAATTAATTACCGCTATAGTTTGAAAAAATGCGCATATTTTGACGATTTCGCCCGAATATTCGACGGTACACATATTAATTATAAGTTTATCGCAAACATTATTTATAGGTATGCATACAAAGATTGCCTGAATCACCGGATAAAGCAACCATGTCGCTTCTTCAGCTTTCAGATTTGACGAAAAACTTTGACGGCCTGCGCGCCGTCGACGGGTTTTCCCTGGATATTCCGGACGGCAGCCTGAACGCACTCGTCGGGCCGAACGGCTGTGGCAAGTCGACCCTGTTCAACCTGATCACGGGGGTTCTGAAACCGGATGCGGGACAGGTAATTTTCCGGGGGCGGGAGATTACCGGCTGGCCGCCGCACCGGATCGCCCGCCTTGGCATCGGACGGAAATTTCAGGTCCCCGCCATCTTCGAGGAAATGACCGTCCGGGAAAATCTGACGGTGGCGGCAAAACGCTCCGGCAATCGCGTCTCCATCGACCATATTCTGGAACAGATCAGGCTTGCCGACCGATGGGACCTCTCCGGCGGGGAATTGGCCCATGGGCAGAAGCAATGGCTGGAGATCGGCTTGCTGCTCGCGCAGGCACCCTCGCTGATCCTGCTGGATGAGCCGACCGCCGGGATGACCGGGGCGGAAACCAGGGCAACCGCGGACCTGATCCGCACCATCAATCAGGATCAGGGCATCACCGTTCTGGTTATCGAGCATGACATGGGCTTTATCGAATATCTCAGCTGTCCGCTGCATGTCATGTCGAAAGGCAAAATCCTGAAATCGGGCAGCTTTGCCGAGATCAGGAACGATGCCGAGGTAAAGGCCCTCTATTTCGGAAATACGGCGGTCCCGGCCGATGCTTGAGCTCAGGAACCTGTCATCGGGCTATGGCGACGCCCTTGTGCTCCGGGATTTCAGTTGCCGCTTCGAAAATGGCCGAGTGACCGCCCTGATGGGCCGGAACGGCATGGGCAAGACCACTCTGCTTAAAACGATTATGGGGCTGATAAAGGCGAAAAGCGGGTCCGTCCGGTTTGACGGGCAGGCGCTCGAGACCTGGCCGACCCATCTGATCGCCCGCGCCGGGATCGGCTATGTGCCGCAGGGCCGCGAAATATTCGAGGATTTCTCAGTCACGGAAAATCTGCAGCTTGGCCTACTGGGGCAGGATCCCGTCGGGGCGCTTCCCTTTTCGCAAATTTATGATTGGTTCCCTCTCCTGAAAGAGCGGGCCGATCAGCGGGCCGGGACCTTTTCGGGCGGACAGCAGCAAATACTTGCCATTGCCCGCGCGCTTGTCGGCGGGCCGAAAATGCTGCTGCTGGACGAACCCACGGAGGGCATCCAGCCCAGCATTGTCCATGATATCGGGCTGCAGCTTGCCAAAATAGCGAAAGAGACCGGCCTTGGCATTTTGATTGTCGAGCAGAATGTCGAAATGGTGCGCACCCTCGCCGATCAGGTTCTGTTCATGGAAAATGGCGAAATCCGCGAAAGCTGCGATATCGAGGCGGTGAAGCAGGATGATACGCTGCTGCACCGGTATCTGTCTGTGTAGATGTTAATGTGATGAGTGAACTTATTCCCATATTCCTCGATGCCAGCTCCTATATTCTGATACTGGTGCTGGTAGCGCTCGGCCTGATGATTGTTTTCGGCATGATGGGCGTGATCAATATGGCCCATGGCGAGCTGTTCATGATTGGCGCCTATGTCATGGTGTTGACGCAGGATATGGGCCTGCCGTTCCTTGTCGGCATCGTACTCGCGCCGCTGGTCGTTGCCTTTTTCGGCCTGCTGATCGAGACAGCCCTGATCCGCCATATATATCACCGCCCGCTGGATACCATTCTGGCAACCTGGGGGCTGTCGATTGCGCTCAAGCAGCTTGTTGTCCTCCTGTTCGGCCCCGAATCCCATAGTGTCCCCCTCCCCGTCGACGGCAGCCTCGATGTCGGCACGTTCAGCTACCCGGTCTATCGTCTGATCCTCATGCTGACCTCCATCCTGCTGATCGGCGGGACATTTTGGCTGTTCCTCCGGACGAAATTCGGCCTGATGGCCCGGGCCGTCATTGCCCGGCCCGCCACGGCGGCGGCGCTCGGCATCGATACCCGCCGGATGTATCGCTGGAGCTTCGTTATCGGTACTGCGCTGGCGGGACTGGCGGGGGCTCTGGTCGCCCCCATCATCAGCGTCGATCCGCAGATGGGGCTCGGCTATCTGGTGCCGGGCTTTCTCTCCATCCTTGTCGGCGGCGCCGGTCCGCTGGCGGGCGTCCTCGCGGGCGGCGCGGTCATTGGCGGCGTCAACAATCTGCTGGCCGTCTGGATATCGCCGGTTGCGGCACTGATCACCGTCTATGTCATTGCCATCCTTATCATCCGGCTGAAGCCGGAAGGCCTGTTGGGAGGGCGCCGTGCGAAATAGCCTGATCGGACTGCTCGTCTTTATCGCCCTCGCCGTTACCCCGCTGTTCGTCGGTCAGTACTGGACGGGTCAGCTCACCACCTACCTCGTCTATGGACTGCTGGCGATTTCCCTGTCGCTGGTCTGGGGCTATGGCGGCATTCTCTGTTTCGGACAAGCCATGTTCTTCGGCATCGGCGGCTATATCATGGCCGTCTTCACAAAGGGCATGATCTATCCCGACCTGACCAGCAGCTATCTCGGCCTGCTGGCGGCGATGGCGGGCGCGGCGATGTTCGCCCTCGCCCTCGGCTATTTCCTGTTCGCAGGGCGCGGGATCAGCGGCGCCTATCTTGCCATCATCACCCTTGCCATCGCGCTCGTGCTGGAGAGGCTGATGAACAACTGGTACGCCCTTGGCGGCTACAACGGCCTGCTCAATGTGCCGCCGCTCAAGCTGATCGCCTTTGGCTACAGCTATGAACTATGGGACCGGCTGCCGACTTTTTATATCATCCTCGGCATTGTCGCCGTGGTCTATTTCGGGGTGAGCTTCCTCGTAAAGACGCCGTACGGGCTGTTGCTGACCGCCATCCGCACCCATCCTGACCGGCTTTCCTCCCTCGGCTACAGCGTGCTTAATCTCCGGCTCTCCGTCTTCAGCCTTAGCGCCGCCATTGCCGGGCTTGCGGGCGCGCTGTTCGCCACGCTCGACGGCTTTGTCTCGCCGACACTGATCGGCTTCACCCTCTCGACCGAAGCGCTGATCTGGGTCGCCATCGGCGGCAAGGAAATGCTGCTCGCCGCCTTTCTCGGGGCAATTTTCACACGCACGGCGGAGAGCTGGCTCTCCGAGATTTTCGGCGATTATTGGATCCTGATCCTCGGGGTAGTATTCATGATCAGCGTCGTGCTGTTGCCTCGCGGCCTGCTGGCGACACCAATCGAGATGCTGACCGGGAAACGAAAGCGAAAATAATGCGCAGCGGCCCTGTTCATAATTATTTTGCAATGAAACAGAATCATAATAAAACTGCATAAGAGACAACAAGGGACACCGCCGGAACATGACCCGGCCAATCACCCGATCCGGAGAAGACTGAGGGGATGTTTTGAACGACGTACCGGGTTCTGACCCTAAGCTGGAAAAAAGCTGGCTTGACCAGTTACGCCCGGAATTCGACGCACCCTATATGCGCGAGCTCAAGCAATTCCTGCTGCGCGAAAAGGCCGCCGGAAAAACCATCTATCCCGCCGGAAGCCATATTTTCGCTGCCCTCAACCGGACGCCTTTTGACGCCGTCAAGGTGGTGATCCTCGGTCAGGATCCGTATCACGGACCCGGTCAGGCCCATGGCCTCAGCTTTTCCGTACCGCCGGGCGTCAGAATTCCCCCTTCTCTTCTGAATATCTACAAGGAGTTGGAGCGTGACCTGAACCTGCCGATGCCCCGCCATGGCAATCTGGACCACTGGGCGGATCAGGGGGTCCTGCTGCTCAACGCTGTGCTCACCGTGCAAAAGGCGATGGCCGGGTCGCATCAGGGCAAGGGCTGGGAACGCTTCACCGACGCCATCATTTCCGCGCTCAATTCCGGCCGCGACAATCTCGTCTTCCTGCTCTGGGGCAGCTATGCGCAGAAAAAGGGCGCGGTTATCGACCGCAAGCGACATCTTGTCCTGCAAAGCCCGCACCCCTCGCCGCTGTCCGCCCATCGTGGATTCATCGGCAACGGTCATTTTTCAAAGGCAAATGACTTTCTGCGCCAGACAAACCAAACCCCCATCGACTGGACAGTTGGAGAACCGGCATGATTACAGAAGAAGACTTTTTCAGCCGGATGCCGAAAATCATCGGTCATCGGGGCGCCTGCGGTCTGGCCCCGGAAAACACGCTGGCCTCCTTGCGCAAGGCCGCGGAGATTGGCACCCGCTTTGTCGAGATCGATGTCACCGTTACGCAGGACTCGGTTGCAGTGATCCAGCATGACAATGATGTCCGTCGCTGCAGTAACGGCAGCGGTCCCATTCTGCTGAAAACCCTTAAGGAAGTTCAGCAGCTTGACGCGGGAAGCTGGTTTTCCGATGACTTCAAGGGCGAGAAAATCCCTACCTTAAGGCAGGCAACGGATACCCTTGCCGAACTCAACCTCGGCCTCAATCTTGAAATCAAGCCCTGCAGCGGCTGGCAAATCCCGACCACGGAACAGGTGGCAAAGGAACTGCTGGACTACTGGCCGGAAGACCTGCCGCTGCTGATTTCCTCCTTCAATGTGGATTCCCTTTATGAGATGGGCCGCCTTATCCCGGATATTCCGCGCGGCTATCTCACCTCGGCCATTCCCCCGGACTGGGAGGAGCGGCTGACGGACAGCGCCTGTGCCTCGCTCCATTGCGAGCGGTACTATGTGACCGAGGATCAGGTGAAGGCTATCAAGAAAGCCGGATTCCGCCTCCTCGTCTATACGGTCAATGACCCCAAGGAGGCGGAGAAGTTTCTTGGCTGGGGCGTCGATGCCGTGATTACGGATTTTCCCGACAGGATGTTCGCCGCGCTCGATCTGTAAGCACCTATTTTTCCTTCTGACCCGCGACCAGATAGGCCCCTGACGACAGCAGGGAATTGATCCGCCGCATGTCGCTCAGCAGGCTGAGATGAATGGCGCTTGCCTCCTGATCCAGCATCTGGTCGCTCCTCAGGCGCTGCAAATGCTCATTGACCGCTTTCCGCTCGGCGACACGGAAGGTCTGCTTGCGCTCGATAAGCCGAGACGCGGTGGTCGCATCGGCAGTCATCAGGACGCTGAAGGACATGCGCAAATTGACAAGCACCATATCGAGAAGCCTAAACTCATCTTCGACATCCTCATCGGAAATGGCGACCTGATTTTTCTGCGCGGTTTCCACCAGCTCGACCATGTTCATCACCACGATATTGCTGATATGGTCGATCGCCGTGGTGAAGTTGAGGATCTCGGTGCAGCGATACTCATCCTGCTCATCCAGGGATTCCCGGCCGAGCTTGGTGAGATACGCCTTAATCGCGCCGTCAAAATCCTTGATCACAGCGTGATTGTCGCGCACCTGCCGGAAATTTTGGCCATTCGCCCCGTCCAGTATCTGCCGGAGGCAGCGGCACATCTTCTCCAGCACATCCCCCATGCGCAGGGTTTCGCGCACGGCGTTCGCCATGGCGAGCTGCGGGCTTTCGAGCGCCGCCTTGTCGAGATAGAGCGGCTGCGGCGAATTCTCGTTCGCCTCATCCTCTTCCGGCAGCAGGCGCTCCGTCAGCCGACCAAGCGGTCCGACAAACGGCAGGAAGACAACGGCGCAGGCCAGATTGACGAGCGTGTGCAGATTGACGATCTGCCGGGCGGGAGACGGTTCAAACGCCGCCAGCTGCGGCTCGATTACCGCAATGAAGGGAATGGTCGCCACGACAATGATCAGGCGGCAGATCAGATTGGCGAGCGGTGCCCGGCGCGCTGCCTTCTCCGCCTTCAGCGTCGCCATGATTGGCGGCACCGCGCCGCCGATGTTCGCGCCCAGCACCATGGCATAGGCAACGTCGATCGGGAAATGACCGGTGAGCGACAGGGACAGTGCAAACAGCACCGTCGCCAGCGATGAATGGGCAATGATCGTGATTACCGCCGCCAGCAGGACCACCAGCACCGGCTCCCCGGAGAGGGAGGTCAGCACATACTGGGAGACGGAGGAATCGCGGATCGGCTCCGACGCCGTGGCCAGCATGGCAAGCGCGCTCAGCATCATGCCAAGGCCCAAGAGAATCCGGCCGAGATTCTTGGCCCGGGTGGTGTTGGCGGTGGCATGACGGACAAAGCCCAGGAACAGGAAGACCGGTGCTAGAAAGGACAGATCGAAACTGAGAATCTGGGCGACAAGCGTCGTTCCGACATCGGCGCCGAGGATAATGGCAATCCCCGCCGTTGCCGGCAGCAGGCCTCTTCCTGCGAAAGACGCCGTCAGGAGCGCCGTCGCCGTGCTGCTCTGCAGGAGCATTGTGACGGTCAGGCCGCCGAAGAACGACTGGAACCGGTTGCGCAGGCAGAATTTCAGGAAGACGCCAAGTTCACGCCCGAAGGCACGCATCACCCCCGTGCTGACCATGCGCAGGCCCCAAAGAAGCAGGGCCACGCCGCCGAGTAGATTGATAAGAACGATTGTGCCGTCCAAAACGCCTGTACCTTTACCTGAATTGCCTCATCGATCGCCGCATTATAGGTGCATCTAGGACAATTGCATGTATAAACCCACGAAAATCAACAACTATATCGCAAAATTCCACAGGCGACTGAACAATACTGTCGTCACGCGTCAAGATTACCGGTTACGGCCTTCTCGAAAAGACGGCTGTATTCCTCGTTTGTGAGCGCAATCGGATTGCCGCGCGACGACGGATCCTCGACCGCCATCTTGCCGACAAGCTCCGCCTTCGCCGTATCGATCCCGAGGCCTGAGAGATCATTCGGGATTTCCAGCTCCTGACGCAGCGCCAGAACCCAGCCCAGGAAGGAATCGAAGGACGGATTGGCAAGGCCGAGATAAGCGGACAGCCGGGTGAGCCGGTCTGCGATGACATCGCGGTTGCGGATCAGGACATAGGGCATCAGGATCGCGTTCAGCATGCCGTGATGGGCATCATAGAGCGCACCCAGCGGATGGGCGAGCGCATGCATCCCGCCGAGGCCACGCTGAAACGCCGTCGCCCCCATGGAGGAGGCAATCATCATCTGGCTGCGGGCAACGAGATCGCCTCCGTCCGCCGTGGCGGTGGGCAGAAAGTCCTTCACCAGCCGGATGCCTTCAATCGCAATACCTTCCGCCATCGGATGGAAATGCGGTGCACAGAAGGCTTCCAGATTATGGGACAGGGCGTCCATGCCGGTCGCCGCCGTAATCGTCTTCGGCAGACCAACGGTGAGCGCCGGGTCGGCGATCACATAGGCAGGCATCATTTTCGGATTGAAAACGATCTTCTTCACATGATTCGCGTCATCCGTAATGACGGAGGCCCGCCCCACTTCCGATCCGGTGCCGGAGGTTGTCGGAATGGCGATAATCGGCGGAATTTCACTTGCCGGGATATCCTCCCAGTCCTTGCCGCCCTCAAGATAACCGAACAGGCTTTGCGTCTGCGCCGCCATGACCGCAACCGCCTTTGCCGCATCGATGCCGGAGCCGCCGCCAAAGGCGATAATCCCGTCATGGCCGCCCGCCTTGTATACGGCGACGCCATCATCCACATTCTTGCCGACAGGGTTGGGCTTGACGTCATGAAACAGGCCGCAACCGATCCCGACGGCCTTGCAGCTTTCCATCGCCTCGCCGATCATGGGAAGCGCGGCAAGCCCGGGGTCGATCACCAACAGCGGGTTCTTCATCCCCGCTTCCTTGCAGGTCGCGCCAAGCTCGCGCAGGCGGCCAATCCCGAAGCGCATTGCCGTCGGGTAGTTCCAGTTCCCCATAAGGGTGTTCGCATCCATTGCCATTCAGTTCCCCTAGATAGCCGTTCGCAGGTGATAGGATTTGGGCCGGGTCAGGCTCTCATAGCCGACCGCCGACAAGGTACAGCCGCGCCCGGAATTTTTCACGCCCGTCCAGGCGAGCGCCGGATCGAGATAGTCACAGCGGTTCATGAACCAGGTGCCGGTCTCGACCTGATCCCCGATACGGACCGCCGCCGCCTCATCCGTTGTCCAGACGGAGGCCGTCAGCCCGAACTCGCTGTCGTTCATCAGGCGGATTGCCTCCTCATCGGAGGTAACTTTCATGATGCCGACGACGGGGCCGAAGCTTTCCTCCGTCATGATCCGCATGCTGTGATCGACATCGACAACCACGTCCGGGGCAAGATAGGCCGTGCCCGCCTTGTCTGCCGGGAAGAGTTTCGGATCGATAAGCGCTTTCGCGCCCGCCTTCACCGCATCCGCGACCTGCCCGCGCACGAAATCCGCCGCCGCCGCATTAACGAGCGGCCCAAGGGTGGTTTCCGGATCCGTCGGATTGCCGAGCTTGTACCCCTTTACCACTTCGACAAATTTCTCGATGAAGGCGTCATAGACATCCTCATGCACATAAATCCGCTCGATCCCGCAGCAGGACTGGCCGGAATTGAACATCGCCCCATCCACCAGATTTTCCGCGGAATAGGCCACATCGGCGTCACTCCGCACATAGGCCGGGTCCTTGCCGCCGAGTTCCAGCCCGACGCCAATGAAATGCCCGACGGCGGCTGTCTCAATCGCCTTGCCGGCCGGAACGGAGCCGGTGAAACAGACATAATCGATCTTGTCCGAGCCGATGATATCCGCGGCGAGCTGATGGCTGGCGACGACAATCTGGAACAGCGCTTCGGGCAGGCCCGCCTCGATGAAGCTCTCAACCATCCGCTCCCCGCAGAGATGGGTCTGCGCCGCATGTTTGAGGATCACCGCATTGCCCGCCATCAACGCCGGGACAATCGAATTGACGGCGGTCATGAAAGGAAAATTCCAGGGCGCAATCGTGAAGACAACTCCGATAGGTTCGCGCTTGATATAGCGGGTAAAGCCCGCTTTTTCCGGGATCGCGATATCGGCCAGCGTTTCCCCGGCGATGGAGATCATATAGCGGGCACGCTCTTCGAACCCGCCAACCTCACCGGCGCCATAGCGGATCGGGCGGCCCATCTGCCAGGCCAGTTCCTCCGCAATAAGCTCCTTTTTCGCAACAAAATTATCAACGCCCTTTTCGAGAATGGCCGCCCGTTCCGCGACGGATTTCTGCTGCCATTCCTGCTGCGCAGCGCGCGCGGCGGAGAGCATTTCCTCAACCTTTTCAGGGGATGTATAGGCTCGCTCCACATACAGGCTGCCATCGACAGGGCTGATCGTTTTCAAACTTTCCGACATTGATTTAATCCTATTTTAAACTTCGGTTTTTCTAGCATTTTTCCGCCGATCCCCACCAATGATTTTTCAGTCCAAATTCAGGAGTAAATGCAGGGCTGACTAGTTATCTACGCCAAAATGTGGATTCCCACATAATCGTTTAGGTTTTTCCACAAATATGCTATTGAGAGACGGATAAGCGCCTTGAACGTGCGTTCCAAACGGGGAGGACCATGAAACAGACCAAACGACAGCTGGCCATCATGAATATGCTTCAGGTGGAAAAATCCTGCGGCATCACCGATCTGGCGAACAAACTGGATGTATCGGACGAAACGATTCGCCGCGACATCAAGGAAATGGCGAAATATGGCGCGGTGGAAAAAATCCACGGCGGCGTCATGTTGCCGAATTCGGCGCTGGAGGCGCCCTTCCTCAGGCGGCTGGAAGCGCAGCGGCGCGAAAAGCAGAAAATCGCCAAGCTGGCGGCTTCCCTTATCGTCGACGGGGAAACCCTGATGATCGATAACGGCAGCACCTCCTGCTATGTCGCCAAGGCCCTGAGCATGCATCGCGATCTCACCATCGTCACCAATTCGACGGAAGTCGCCCGCGACCTCTGCGCCCGCAACAGCAACAAGGTCTTCATGGCGGGCGGGGAAATCCGTGCCGATGACTGCGCGAGTTACGGGCCCACGGCGGTCAATTTCGCCAAACAGTTCGCGACGGAACGCGCCATCCTCTCGATTGCCGCGATCAGCGCGGATCAGGGCTTCCTTGATTGCGATCTCAGCGAAGCGGAGTTCAAGCGGGCGGTCCTGCCGCAGGCGGCCAGCGTCATCGTCGTTGCCGATCACACGAAGTTCAATCGCCCCGGGGTGGTCAAGGTCTGTGATTTCAGTGCCGTTGATCTGCTGCTGACCGACCAGATGCCGCCGATGAGCATCGTCGACAAGATCGGCCGCGACCGGATCATTATCGCCTGAGCGGAATGCCGTCACCCCGTCAGCCGTTGAGTCGGGGGATGATTTTCACCTCGATCCAGTTGCGGACTTCCTGCTGCTTGATGCCGTCATCGAGCACGTCATTATCCACGCCAAGCTGCCAGCGAAGATGCGAGGATGCCGGATCCTCATGGAGAGCCTGCATTTTCCCGATAAACTGATCCGCATCGTCCAGCGAGGCGAAGTTCCCCTGCTTGGTGAGCGCCTCCCGTCGCCAGCGACAAAGGCTCGCCACCTCATTAAAGTCATATTCCGGATGATACTGCACGGCCCAGAAACTGCCGCCCTTGTGAGAAACATCGACGGCCTGCACGTGGGAAAAGTCGTTACTCGCCAGCAGGGTAGCGCCTTCGGGCAGTTCCGCGACTTCATCCTCATGGCTCGTAAAGCCATCAAAGACCGGCTTCTTGCCCCGAAACATCGGATGCACCAGCCCCGCGGCATTCACGGCGATTTTCCGGGCCAGACCGAATTCCCGTCCCTTCGGATTTTTCGCGCATTTGCCGCCCGCCGCCGTCACCGCCATCTGCGCGGCCCAGCAACTGCCGAACATCGGAACAGCCGCCTCATAACCGGCTTTCGCAAATTCTATCTGGCGAGTGACCCGATCATCGGTTTCATCATGGATGGTCAGGCTCGATCCGGTCCAGCAGATCCCGTCATAGTCCTGCAGCCCCTGCCCCGACGGCAGGACGCAATCCGCATCCGCCGGGAACAGGATATCGACATGGCATCCCGGCAGGCAGGAGTGCAGCATCCTGAGGTAAAGATCGCCCGCCAACGTGCCACCATTGGC
>PAKP01000037.1 GCA_002706985.1 Sneathiella sp.
ATCAATATCCGCCGCTTTTACCTCGACAAAAGGAAAGCGCAGCCCAACGGAGCCAAAGCGCACCTCGCCCTGCTGAGGCTGCATGGTTGTGAAGCATGTCACCTCCGTCATCCCGTAGCCTTCAAGCATGGGGACGCCGGACTTTTCACTGATTGCCTTCAAAACCTCAATCGGGGCGGCGGATCCGCCGGTCAGTCCGGCTCTTAAAGTGCTGATATCGGCGTCCCCGACCGGTACGTTCAACAAGGCCGACATCATGGTCGGCACACCACCGAGAACGGTTACGTTATATTTATCTACAAGGCGCCAGTAGTTCCCGATCACCAGAGGGTCACGAAAACCCTGGGGACTGACAATCACCAGGGTGATACCGTTTAGCATCGGGACCAGCCCGACGACGATGGAGCCACTGATATGGAACATTGGTAACCCGGCCAACAGGCAGTCTTTTTCAGAATAACCCAGACCGAAACCGCTCGAGGCGATCTGGGAGAGCTGCATCCTGTTGGTGTGGGGCGCAAGTTTAGGCACACCGGTCGTTCCGCCTGTATGATAGTAGCCGATAACATCATCTAGGGAGTCATTGAGCGGGCCGTTTATTGCACTCGCATCCTGCTTTGTTGTCTCTGCATCCAGCGGGAAAATTTTCTTGCCATCGCATTCCTTGTCACCACCAAGCACATATACAGCCTTAAGATTTGGCATGCGTTCGATAACATAGGCAGCCTTTTCCCAGAGTTCCGGGCTCAGCGCCTGTCCGGTCGCAATGAGAATGGTGGCATTCGCCGCTTCCGCGATACCGTGAATATGCTCCGGTTCCAGCAAGGGGTTGACTGCATTGACCGTTCCCACTGCCTCCGCACCCAGCATCGTAAAATATGCCTGGGGACAGAGCGGCAGAAGATAGGTAACTGTCTCTCCCTTCTTCAGACCTGCGGAAAGAAACAGATTGGCTGTCTGGTTCGCCTTGGCCAGCAACTCCCGGTACGTGATTGGAATACCCTCTCCCATCGGATCGCCTGGCGGCAAAGTGATCAGGGCAGGCTTATCCACAAATTTCTCAACGGTGGCGCAAAACGCATCATATACCGAATGATAAGGAACCCATTGCTCGATCGGTGTCTGCTCAAACTTTTCAACATCCGCAAGCGAATTAAAGGGTAAGTTGAAGGCTTTCAGCGAATTCGCCATTCTTTTTTCTCCCAAGGTATTTTATTTTTATTCAGGATGATTGGTCATCTCTCATTATGTCGTTCATGATGCCATATTAAAGTCAGGACACAATGAAAAACTGGTGATCTTACTTCGCCAGTTTTTGCAGCCCCCGGAGGTTTTATGAAGGACTTAAAGGATTTAACGGCCCTTACCATCGGCTCCGCGACAATTGATATCATTGCCTCGGTCGAGGATCAGGATATCGAGCGCATGACGATGCATAATGCCACGTCATCCTTCCTTCTGCTCGAAGAAGGCCGGAAGATAGACGTCAGTTCCATCAAGTCTTCTGTCGGCGGTGGCGGTACGAATTCCGCCGTCGCGCTCGCACGCCTTGGATATCATACCAGTGCTTTCGTAAAGACCGGCAAGGATATTGAAGGGGCGAAAATAAAAGAAGAACTCAAGGCGGAAAACGTAAAAACCAACTTGATGATTCTGGATGATAGGCTAGCGACCGGGCAAGCCATCATGATCATGTCTCATGTCCGCAACCCCACCATATTCACCAACCGAGGAGCCAACACGTCACTCACAACTGACGAAATCGAACCTGACCTGTTTCACCAGAAGGATCTGGTTTATATCGCCAGCCTGTCTGGCAATTCAGCGGCCTGCCTCACCCATATTACGCGCCTTGCCAAGGAGGCAGGCGCCTTCGTGGCGACAAATCCGGGTATCCGTCAGATTACATATTGGGCGGGCGACATTGTGGAAGCTTTGATGCATGTGGATCTGCTATCCATCAATGCCGTAGAGGCCGAACAACTCGCCCTTACACTGTTACCCAAAGGACAGCCGATCTCCGCAGAAAGAGCCGCGATTGATGGCCCGCTTCTGCTGGATAAAGGATTGGGCGGGCGATCCTTCGAGAGTTTTGTCAGGGAAGTCTGCAAACTCGGACCGAAGATTGTTCTGGTCACCAATGGTGCGGAAGGGGCCTATGCCGGCACATCAGACGGCATCCGGTTTCATCCGGCCGGCAAAGCAGAGGTCGTCAATACCGCAGGCGCCGGAGATGCGTTCGCAACCACCTTTTCCGCCTACGCCGCCGCCGGGGCGGAACTTGAGACTTGTCTGGAGGCGGCAACGGCCAATGCGCTATCCGTCATCGCCGCGCCGGATACTCAGAGCAGTTTGTTGCGACTGAAGGAATTACAAACGTTGTTACGTGCCTGAGATCACAACAATCGGGATCTATCATTGTACGTCCCTCCTGAATGATATAGTACGGGGTCAATCAGGAGCGCTATCGTTATGGTTAAAAATCTTCTCTTAAACGTTGTTATCTCGGCTCTGTTTGTAATATGCACAGTGTCACTGGCAATGGCCGAGGACATTGGTACGGTAACAAGGCTGAAAAACACTGCATCTGTTGTTCGTGCCGGTCAGCAAATGGATATTGAAACCGGTTTCAAGATTCAGGAATTCGACGAAGTCCTGTCCGGAGAAGAGTCGCGCGTTGAAATCACCTTTCATGACGGAACAAAGCTCAATATCGGCGCAGATTGTCATATCGTCATCGACAAATTTATGTTCGATCCCGATGTCGGTATCGGCATTGCAATTTTAAGGGCCATGCAGGGACCGTTTCGCTTTATTACAGGCCACATTGGCAAAACCCGTGACCCTCAGATTGTCGTTCAATCCCGTTTTGGTGTGATCGGCGTTCGTGGGACCGATTTCTGGGCCGGTCCGTCGCGCGGTCAGTATGGCGTCTTATTGCTTGAAGGGTCTATATCCGTGACCAACCCGTCCGGTCAACGTATCCTTAACGAGCCGGGAACCGGCGTCAATCTGACAAGCAATGAAGTGCCACCAAGTGAGGTAACGACGTGGGGCGCTACCCGGGCCGCAGAGGCGCTGGCGGCAGTCGCATTCTAAGGTGCATTGGTTTGTCTGTGCATTTCAAGAGACTCTTTAAACAGGATGGCCTGATAAAAATAACCTCCTAGAGCATGAAACTTTAACCCGGCTTTGTTCGTTGTTACTGTACTGCCCATAATTAAAGTGATCCTTTACGGTGACTTCTTCGTATTCATGGGTAGTACGTAGGGTTGGGCATATCTGCCCACCTGACCAGTTATCTATGAATTCCCTTTCGAGGAGAGCGGTATGCTAAAGAAAATGCTTATGGTTATTTCACTAACGATTGTTGGCGCTATTTCGACAACCGGACAGAGCTTCGCCGCCAATTCCGAGGTCGGAACCGTGACCCGGCTGCAAAGCGCTGCAGAAATAGTCCGTGACGGCAAAGGTATTCCGCTCGAAGTTGGGTCAATCGTTCAGGAAAATGATGAAATTAACTCCAAAGCGGATGCCCGCGTTGAAATTACCTTCAATGACGGGACAAAGCTCCTGATCGGAGAAAATGCCCGCATTGGGATTGATGAGTATCTTTATGAGCCTAAAAATGGTATTGGCACTGCAATATTGAGTGCGCTTCAAGGACCGTTTCGCTTTATCACGGGCAAAATCAGCGAGATGAAGGAGAAACGTCTCGAAGTGAAGACCAGTCTGGCCACAATTGGCATCCGCGGGACTGACTTCTGGGGCGGGCCGTCCATGGGCACCTACGGTGTCTTTCTGTTTGAGGGCACAATTGTTGTCTTTAATTCGGATGGTGGTCGGATTGTAAGTACTCCGGGTACCGGCGTTGATGTGGATGGTATGAATATCGCGCCAGGCGAAGCAGAACAATGGAATGAAGAGCGGGCTCAGGCAGCTGTTGCTACTATAACGTTTAGATAGTTAGGCCCTTCAGGAGAGCGATGGATCGAGTTTATGTAGACCTTCCCCTATCATCCGATAGTCTGAAAGGAATTCGTGACTACTGGATGTCATTGCGGGGAAGCCGAAAAATGCCGACGCGCCCGGAATTCGATCCAACTGCTATCGTCCGTCATCTCCCATATGTAACGCTGGTCGATGTCTTTGAAGCTCCGTTGCGGTTTCGTTATCGGCTCATTGGAACCGGAATCACCGAGCTCGCAGACCGCGATGTAACGGGAAAATGGCTCGATGAAGGTCTTTATGGTGAGAAAACAGAAGATATTCTCTGGGCTTATAAGAAATGCGTAACGGAAAAGCAGCCGATTGCGGTTCGCGAGCAAGTCCAGTTCGTTGAAAAAACCTGGTTCACCATCGATGTCATATTATTGCCATTCGGAGATTCAGACGGCAATATCAATGTAATCTTGGGTGCCTTAGATTTGACTGCGGGCGGCGCGGAAACGCCCGGCATCAAACGAAGCTATATCCTGAATTGGGAGGCGACCTAAGACCCTTCACATTGTAAGGGTCTTGATCGCAAGCGCGGTCTTTAAAGAAAATACACCCCGCCGATGAGCACCCACGCTGCGATAAACAGGGTTTGCAACGTGATAAGAAGCACCGGTTGATACCCGATGGTCAGAATATTCTTTAGGGAAGTTTTCACTCCCAAAGCAGCTATCGCAGTCACCAGACACCAGGATGAAAGCGGGATCAGAATTTCTTTCGCTACCTCTGGAACCATCTGCATACTGTTGAGGCCGACACACAGACAAAAGCCAATCACAAAAAACGGCAGTGGAAGACCTTTTACGACAGCTGAGTTTCTCCTACTGAAATAGAGGGAAATGACCAGCACGATCGGGACCAACAACGATACTCTCAATAATTTCGTGATCGTCGATATATCCCCTACTTCCGACGATATGCCATATCCCGCTCCAACAACCTGAGCGACATCATGAATTGTGCCGCCAAGGAAAATTCCGGCAAAACTGTCATCCAGATGCAGGGTGTTGACCAGAATAGGATAAATAATCATGGCCAAAGTGCTGAGCGCCGTGACGGCAATAACCGTAAAAACCGCATCCCGCTCGCCATTCGGGGATTTTGGCAGAACAGCCGATATGGCAAGCGCCGCAGACGCCCCGCATATAGCAACCGCACCACCGGTCAAAAGTCCGAAACGTTTGCCACGCCCCAGTAGTCTGGAGAGCAAAATACCAACAAGAATAGTCGCGCCAACGCCCGTCAAGATAATCCCGACCGGCGCCCATCCTAGGGATAAAACGTCATCAAGCGTCAATCTCAACCCAAGCAGCGCTACGCCAAAACGCAACAATGTGCTGGAGGAGAACTGGATACCAGCTGAACATTTCCCCTCTTCGGCCAGGAAGTGAAATGCAATTCCTAACAAAAGGGCAAACAACATTTGTGGTGCCGTGTAATGCTCAGCCAAAAGACGGGCGGCCGCGGCGATGGTCAGGCAAAGAAGCAACCCCGGAAAATAGGAGGTGCTTTTGTCATACTGGGATTTAAGATTTGACTTGAGTTGAGGGATAGATTTCATCTTAAACGCACCAGCCTTATTTTGGCTGAGCGAAAATGGCGCTGCTTCCGTTACGCATCAGGGCGATTTTATCTACCAATCGACTGGTAATATCATTGAACGTCTTGACCTCTTCTTCCGTGAGAACTGATAACAATTCTTCCTCAAACTGCAAGCCGAGTTCAGAAATCTTCTCATATATCTTTTCGCCATCCCCCGTAAGCTTGATGAGAGTTCTCCGGCGATCAGTTTCATCTACCCAGCGGTTTACCAGACCGCCACGTTCCAGATCTGTTATGGCACGGGCAACCGTCATCTTCTCCATTGCGGAATATTGCGTCAGTCCGGAAACAGTGGTTGGCTGCAGTTGATGTGTGGCTGCCAGCATCCGCCACTGCGGCACACTTAGTTTGAAAACCGGTTCATACATTCTCAGGAAAACGGCGCTGATCTCGTTATCCAATCGCGACACACGATAGGGGATGAAATTGGAAAGTATAAGCTTCTGCTTTTTCATTAATACCTTTGCCGAGACAGAAAATGCGAATCGCTTGCCTAGCCCTTCACGTGATTATCTGCGGCTGCCTCTCAATTGCAATTCTATTCTTGATTTGGCCTATAATTGTTACGTTAGCCAGACAAACTCGCCCTTATTCGGACAATTCTGTAGTTACTGCATCATATCCATATATCCAGCGATAACGCGTGTCAACGCGGCCGCTTTCGTACTCACGGTCGATATGCTCCATACCCTGATCGCGCTCTTGGAGATTTGGATTATGCACACGTTTTAGCTGTTTAGCAGAAAGTTCGACAATTGCCTTTGTCCGCTCTTTTCTTGCCTCTTCGTATATGCGAAGGGCCTTTTCAGGGGCGTCCAGAAAGGCAGACAATGCCCGCGCCAGAACCACGCCATCCTCGAAAGACATATTCGCCCCCTGGCTCAGGAAAGGTAGTGTGGAATGGCACGCATCGCCCAATAAGGTTACTCGGCCCTTGCTCCAATCAGCAAGAGGCTGGCGTACAATAAGAGCCCATTTATAGGGTGTTTCAATGTTTTCGACCATCAGGTGAACATTCTTGTGCCAGCCGACGAAATCCTGCATCGCCTCTTCAGTC
Organism: Sneathiella sp.; assembly: GCA_002706985.1. Lineage (GTDB taxonomy): Bacteria > Pseudomonadota > Alphaproteobacteria > Sneathiellales > Sneathiellaceae > Sneathiella. The sequence goes on from PAKP01000037.1 coordinate 6,656, forward strand.
GTGCCTTTCTGATTCCAGCCCTCAACTGTCCAATCATCACGATCTACCATGGCAATAAAATTGAGCAGTTTTCCCTTACGCACAGGATAAGTAACGATATGCGCCTTCGGGCCCAACCACATCGAGCCCCCCTTAAGATCAATATCCTCGTCAATTGCGTCGGCCGGCACCAATCCGCGCCACGCCATACAGCCTGTGAATTCCGCCTGATCCTGACCAAACAGACTGCGGCGAACAGCAGAGTGAATGCCATCGGCGCCAATCACGAGATCAGCGCTAATCCTTGTACCATCCTCAAACTCAACGTTTACCGTGTCATCAACCTGAGTCTGGGATTTGAAACATTTATTCAGATACACAGCTCCGGGCTTTCGCTTTTCCAAGGCTTCTTTCAACAAACCGAGCAGATCAGCACGGTGGAAAGTCAGATAAGGCGCACCATATTGATTTTCTTCTCCAAGTCGCATGAAATCTCGGGTTTCGGCGGTATCCCATAGATAAATTGTCTTACCCGTGGTTTCCGTTCCAACGTTGAGCAATTCCTCCTCAAGGTCTAACGAAAGCAGGGCACGAGAACCATTCGGCGTAAGTTGTACGCCTGCCCCGACCTCTCCCAGCTCGGCCGCCTGTTCATAGACTTCAACATCAAATCCCTTGCCGTGCAGCGCGAGCGCAGCTGAAAGTCCGCCCAGACCTCCACCAATAATTGCAACTTTCAAGTTATCCTCCTTCTTTACTGTCTACCGGCTCAGCCGCGGATATTATTGTGCCATTGCATTCCCCGAAACCGATCGTCCGGTATCCGTCTCTTTCACACCAAGCCGACAGGAAGACGGTATCTCCGTCTTCAAGAAAACTGCGACTCTCAGTATTCGAAATTTGGACAGGGAGCTTACCTCCCTGTGTTACCTCTATCAGGGCACCGGTTTGATCTGCCCCCGGCCCCGACATAGTGCCGCTCCCGAACAGGTCCCCTGCCCGCAGATTGCATCCATTCACCGTGTGATGAGCGACCATTTGCGCCGGTGTCCAATATGAATATTTGAAGTTACTCAGGCCGAGACGCTTGGGCGGCAAGCCGTCCCCCTTCATTTTCACGGAGTGGATCGAAACATCGAGGTACATATCTATGCCGCAATTTGCCTCTTCCCTATCTGAATTAAGATAAGGGAGAATAGTTCTACCCTCCGCCTCTTTCATAGGAGTTCGAAATGGGGCGAGCGCTTCCATAGTGACGATCCAAGGAGAGATCGTGGTTGCGAAGTTCTTGCCCAAAAACGGTCCGAGCGGTTGATACTCCCATGCCTGAATATCCCGCGCCGACCAGTCATTCAGAAGGCAAACCCCAAAGAGATGCTGTTCTGCCTCGTCAATGGAAACTGGAACATTCCGCTGATTACCCATCCCAACGAACAGCCCAACCTCCATTTCATAGTCCAGCTTTTCGGATACAGAGACATGCGGCGGAGCATCAATCGAAGGCCGGATTTGACCCCTCGGCCTGACAATAGGCTCCCCTGAAACAACGATCGAGGATGAACGGCCATGATACGCAATCGGCACCCATTCATAGTTCGGCATCAAGGGATTATCCGGCCTGAACAGCTTTCCGATATTCGTCGCATGATCAATCGACGCATAGAAATCCGTATAATCCATTATCGTCGCAGGGAGCGCATACTCCGCTTTTGACTGCTCTATCAAGCAATCCGGAACCTTGCCATCATAGGAGCTCCCCTGCCTTAACAGTTCAAATAATGTGCTTCGTGTGCTGGACCAGATAGCCTCTCCTTCTGCCATGAAATTGTTGAGAGTGGACGCATACAGACTGTCCGGGATATTCAGCCGGGAGGTACGCGCGCTTTCCGATCGACCTAAGGCCGTCAGGTCCAGTATTTTGTCGCCAATACCCACACCGATACGAAACGTCTCATCTGTTCCTGAACTACGGAACACTGCATAGGGCAAGTTCTGCAAAGGAAAAGGACTCCCCTGTTCATTTGCAGTCTCGACCCAACTCATACTATTTGGATCATGTGTTTCGTTCAGCAACGGCATTTCCATCCACTCTCACATCTGATCAAGATCAGTCCCAACCATCGGACGTTTTTACTGTACGTCCATCCGGGGGCCTTTGCGACCGATCTTATCGAGCGCTTTGTTCAGATAGCTGAAATCAACCATATCTGTCATTTTCGGCTTTTCCTTGAGCATGCCCTTCTCAGTATACCAATCCATCGTCAGCTTGATTGTATCGGTATTAAAGTAACCATCCTCATTAAAACCGGGGAAGGCGATCTCATCCAGAATTGAGCGTTCTTTCAGACGGGCATACTCCGAAATGATACCGAACAGTTCATCCTTGCCTTCATCGGTTTTGATAGCATCGAGATAGAAACGAACGCCTCTAACATACGCTTCCAGATACTTGGCCGCCTCCTCAGGCTTGTCATTCATAAAGGCTTCACCGTAAATAACCCCGGAAATGTTGAAATCAGGACTGATTTCATCTACGCCGATTATACGTACTCCCAGGTCGTTCTGGCCAGCACGCGCAACGAACGGTTCGACCAGAACTGCTGCATCCAGATTCTTGGTGGCGAGAGCCGCCATCATGTTCGGAAATGACAGAACTTTCAGTTCAACGTCCGAAAGACTCATCCCCTCCTTTTTCAGGCCGAGGTCAAGCTGGATATCCAGCGGTGAGTTTGGGGAGACGGACCCTACCGTAAGACCCTTGAAGTCGGCAAGCGAAGTTGCCTTGCCGTCATCATACAGATCTTTGCGAACAACGATTGCATTAAACCCGTGACCAGAGGAGTTACGTCCCAAGTCCGCAACGAGCTTCATTTTAAGACCGTTTAGCTTCGCGTTATAAAAGCCGAGTGTCGGCGCACCCGCGGCTACATCGATCTGACCCGCGCTAAGGGGCGCGACCATCGTCGCCGTATTCTTGAAATTGACGATCTCGACATCAAGACCGGCTTCTTCAAAATAGCCTTTTGCTTTTGCAATCACGATCGGGCTGGCAGCAATGCTTCGAAGTGCTGCGACCTTCACCGGCACCAGTTCCGCCGCCATAGCAGCCGTGGATAAAACACCGAGCGACAAGGTTGCACATGCCGCAGCGATTATTGAAATCTTTCTCATCATCATTACTTTCAACCTTTCTAAACTATGTTGGCGTTGTGGTTACAAAACATCCAATTGACTCACCCGAAATCCCGCTAATTGAATAACGTGGAATCGGACTGCGTATCAGGATGGGCGTCAATAAAGCAGGGAAGTAAATTGCAGTTTTCCGCAATACTTCTAACCCGCGGGTAGTCCGACAAATCACAATTAAAACGCGTTGCATTATAGACCTGCGGTATCAGGCAAAAATCTGCCAGCGTCACGCTGTCACCAAGGCAATAGGCTTTGTCCTTGCCGTACTTCGCAAGAAGATCTTCAAAGGCCTTAAGACCGGTGGAAATCCAGTGGGCATACCAGCGCTGCTTCCGTTGTTCTGAAATGCCAAGGTCATCCGTGAGAAAATTGAGGACACGTACATTGTTCAAAGGATGAATATCGCACGCGATTACATTTGCCAGCATTCGCACATATGCGCGATCCTTGGGATCGTTCGGCAAGATTGGCGGCTGGGGACAAGTTTCATCCAGGTATTCGAGAATTGCCATCGACTGGCCCAATGAGAAATCCGCCTCTTCATAGCTTGGCACCAACATCTGTGGATTCACGCCCCAGAAATCACTTTGCAGATTCTGCTTTTGCGCCAGATTTATAGGCACCAATTCAAATGGAAGCTGCTTGAAGGCAAGCGCTATCCGCAGTCTGTATGCAGTGGAAGAACGCCAGTAGGAATAAAGAAGCCGATGCCTCTCGTCACGGCAATCTCGATTACCGCCTTTCGGAGTATGAGCTTCTTTAGCCTCCATCCCACTCACCGCCTGTTCTTCGGCGCCCAAGGAAGGCAGGCGCGCTCTATGAAATCGAGGAAAGTGAAAGATGCCCAGCCAAGAAAACCAATGACGATAATCCCGACAAACATCGACCGGACATCAAAAATCTGCCAGGAATTCCAGACCAGATATCCGATACCGCTCTCGGCGCCGACAAATTCCGCACTTACTAGAACGAGAAGCGAAACACCTGCACTCACGCGCAAACCGGCAATGATCATTGGCATTGCAGCCGGTAATGTAATTTTGAAAACGGACCGGATTTTCGAGACACGAAAGCTTCGGCCAACGTCCTTGTAAATGCTTTCAACGTTGGACACGCCGGCGACCGTATTGATCACCATGTAAAAAAAGACGGCAATTGCGACGACCACAAATTTGCTCATCTCCCCAAGGCCAAACAGCACCATGATCAAGGGAAAAATCGCAATTTTCGGTATGGGGTAGATCGATGCGATAATAGGTGACAGAACGGCGCCAACTACTGGGATGACTCCCATCATCGTGCCGACAAAGATTCCCGCAATGGCACCAAAGAAGAAGCCGACACATATGCGAAGGAGCGAAATTGACAGGTCATCCCAAAGCGCACCACTTACGATCAGTTCATAAAAAGTTCCTGCAATCATGCTTGGCGCGGGAAATAAGCGTCTATCAAGAAGGCCAAGCTGAATAACGATTTCCCATATCAACAATAATATAAGCGGACTGGCAACAGTCAGTATCCTGTCCCGCTTTCTCCTGAACTTCTCTGCCTGACCAATATCTTTGGAGGGGGGGAATTCAACCATTAATCCGACGGTCTGAGATTTGCTGTTTTGATCGTTCATATTACAAATCTCCTCATTCGATGATTTCCGGATCATTTCCGGTAGGGCCCAAGCCGACATGAATGGATTTAAGGAGCATTTCATACTCAGGCGTTGCACGGACCGCCGTCATATCCCGAGGGCGCGCAAATTCGGGCATATGTGTCTGCGTGATATGGCCGGGAGGCCCGGTAAACACCAAAATTCTGTCCGCAAGGTAAATTGCTTCATCTATGGAATGGGTCACGAAGACGATGGTCTTGCCTGTCTCCTCCCAGATACGGAGCAGTTCATCCTGAAGCGTTGCCTTGTTCCGTTCATCCAGGGCAGAAAATGGCTCATCCAGCAATAGGACTTCCGGATCATTTGCAAACGCACGGGCAATTGAAACACGCTGCTTCATTCCGCCAGAAAGCTGATGCGGAAAATGCTTGCTGAAGCTGGTCAGTCCAACCTTTTCAATATAGTAGGAAACACGTTCCTTGATCAGCGCTTTAGGCGCATTCCGCGCGCGAAGACCAAAGGCAACATTCTCCCAGACGTTCAGCCATGGAAAGATGGAGACTTCCTGAAATACGATTGACGTTGGTGGTTGGCCGGTGCTTTCCTGATGAAAGCGTAACGTGCCCTCAGTATGCTTCTCCAACCCCCCCAAGATGCGGAGGAGTGTCGTTTTTCCGCATCCTGACGCCCCCAGAACACAGACAAACTCTCCAACACCGACATCCAGATCTATGGATTTGAGCGCCTGAAATTCATCCGATCCGACCAGGAATTTTTTCCCCAGCCCTCGAAGCTCCATTGATACCCGGGATGATGTGGTGCCTTTCTGAGCGTCAACCATATGCGCCTTCATTCCGGTTTCGACACCTTTCGTCGATGGCTTCATTGATTCACCGCCCTTTTCCTAAAGCCATCCCAACACTGGAGGTAGTCTCTCTGACGCCAGCCCGATTCAACGGCGCATTTTGTCGGCAAGATTGGCAAACGGCTCTCAAACATGAAGGCATAAGTATTGTCCAGCTTATGTGGTGCAAGTTCGTTTGTTATCCCGTTCTGATAAGTATCCAGATCGGGCCCATGCGGGACCATTCGGTTATGAAGGCTCACCCCTCCCGGCGCGAAGCCGGTTGCCTTGCCTTCATAGACGCCCTGCACGCTGCCCATAAATTCACTCATCACATTGCGATGGAAATATGGGGGCCGGAATGTATTCTCCATGACCTGCCATCTTGGGCAGAATGCAACAAAATCAATATTGGCTGTTCCGACCTCATGGGAGGGTGAAGTAAGAACCGTATTGATGGAGGGGTCGGGGCTGTCTACCGAAATAGACCCGAAGGTAACAAAATTTTCCAACTCGAACTTGTAGGGAACCAGGTTTCCATGCCAGCCGTATACGTCAAATGGCGTAGGAACTCCGCGTGACACCCACATTCTATCCCGGTACTTGCTGTAGATATCATAAACCCCGTCCTTTTCAATCTTGGCATCAGGCACCAGAAAATCCTTGGGGTTGGCAAGACCATTTGCACCGATTGGTCCGAGGTCTGGAAGCCGAAATGCCTTGCCGTGATTTTCACATATGTAACCGGCAGACGGTCCTTCCAGAAGATCCACTTTAAATGTCATCCCTCTCGGAATGAGCGCAATCTCCGTTGGCGCGAGGGTGAATTTTCCGAGTTCCGTGATGATCTCAATTTTCCCGGCATAGGGGACGACAAGCAGTTCACCATCATGATTTTTGAATGCCCGGTTCTCCATTCCCTTGTTCAGCGCATAGCTATGAACGGAAATATTCACTGCCTCGATACTTTCTGAATCCTTGCCAAGTGTCATCAGGCCATCCAGAAAATCACAGTCCGCCTCCGGCATCGGCCTGGGGCTCCAGCGCATGGGCACTGGACCGGCATCCTGAACTTCCGCTGCTGCTGCGAAGTTATCAAATATGACGTTCTCTTGCTCTGTTACCCGCGCAACGGACGGAAGGGCACGATACATCCAAGTCCGGCGATTTTCCCCTCGCGGCGCAGTAAAGGCTGTCCCGGAAAGCTGCTCTGCATAGAGGTCATCCTTAATCTTCTGCGGATTGTTTTGTCCGCTTACCAGAACTCCGGGCATGACTTCAGACGAAAAATGGTTACCAAATCCGCTCATTTTTTCTGTCACGGTTGACTCTCCCTATGCCTTCAAAACTCGTTCGGCTTTTGACATCAGAGTCCCTCCTCCTATTCATCGTCCGCGCATATAGCAACGGCTTCCACCTCGATCAGCAACTCCGGTTTGATCAGGGTATCGACCGAGATAAGAGTGCTGGTAGGCGGCGCATCAGTCAGATAGTTCCGACGAACATCTCTGACAGTTTTTACTTTTTCAGGGGTCATCTGCTTTATGAGGATAAGGCATCTTACAACATCGGAGAACTCAGCCCCAGCGGCACTGAGTGCCCGGCCGATATTCTCATAGACCTGTTCTGTTTGCTTCTTCAGATCACCCACACCAACGATGACGCCCTCAGAGTCATAAGAGACCTGACCGGAAATATGGATGATGCGCCCACCTGTCGATATGGCAACATGGCTATATCCACTCGGTGTTGCCATATCTTTGGGATCAAGAAACTTGTTCATCTATCTACCTTTCCAACATCGAAATCTTTAAGGGGGAGTCGATTATCCAATCCTCTACGGAGAAATCATTCTCGATAAAACCGTATTCCCGCAGGAAATCCTTTTGCGAACGAACCGCAGCAATAGAATCCGGCTCAAGCCCGACCTTCAAATTTGAGAAAATGTCATGTCCATATGAGGGGATCACCCAATCTTCCGAGCATCCAACATCATTGGCAATACTACGGACCGCGGCGGCCTCATTTTTTCCCGCCCAATCTGCGGCCAGATTCAAGGCACGAATGAAAGTACCAACGGTTTCAGGTTCCTTTTCCGCCAGATCACGATCCACCGTCAACACGTTCGGCGTTTGATTGTTAATATGCCGATCCGCTCCAATCCAAGCACCTAAATTTATAAGCTCGCGCGCACGTATCTGATCTCTCAACTGCACACCAAGCGCACCAGATGTATATATGACATCGACGTCACCCTTTATGAAGGCAAGCGTCTCTTCCGTTTGCCGCTGCGCACGCGCCTTACCGGACCAGAGCGAGGGATCTTTTGACCCGTCTGCTTTCTTCTGCTCAATATAATGATCTTCAACTGGCAACGTAACCAGTTCCACATCATCGAAAGTGAGGTCGGCCTTGTTCAGAGCTGCCTGATATCCACGCAAGCACATGGCTCTCCAGAAATCTATTTTCTCATGAACCCGCGTCGGGACGGCAAGTCTGGCGCCAACCAGATCTTCCGGCTTCTCAATAGGCGCATCCGAGCGAACAAGTAGAGACTGATACTCTTTTGTCCAAGCGATACCTATGAGTGCCGTATTCGCCCCGCGAGACCTGGACCAGATGGGCGGAATATTTCCGCCCTGCCGGAACATCTCCCCGATGCTATGGGAGAAATGGGAGTTACGTTCCGTCTCTGATTTCATCTCTGCGATTGATTTCAGCCTGATACCTGATCGCTCGAATTCACTCTGCAATTGACCAGCATCAATTGCTACTCCTGTTGCCGTCGGCAGCGGACACCGGCTGTACCATAATGTCGAAGACTCCTGGCTCACGATTAAATCGCTCCTAATTGAGACCTGTCACTGCCACCAATAGCGCACACCTAGCCTGCGTAATCGTAAAAGCGAGACGCATTGTGCCAAAGCAGCTTTTCCATGGTTTCAGGGTTCAGATCCTTGCGAACCCCAAACTCTTCAAGAGGGTTTTCGTGTGCTGCGTCATCGAAATGCGGCAGATCGGTACAAATCATAAAAATATCATTGCCGATTTTACCGGCCATATAATCGAGGTCTTCAGTGGGTTCAGCGCACACGAAAACCCGGCCTTCATCGATAAACTTGTCCACAGCCTTATTTCCTTTTCTCCGCAACGCACCGACAGCTCCCATCAGCCAATCGGACCCTGCTGTCTCGAGGAATCCCCAACGTAACTTTGGGAACTCTGTTGCCAGTGGTGTTTCCATCAGGTTGTAAAAGGCGAACTGGACAATCAGCGGACCAATCAAACGCTTCACCCGACCGGGCCAGAATGGCTCTTCACCAGGAATACGCTGCTGATACTGGAACATTTCCCGAATTGCCGGGCTTCCTGAACCAATATGAACAGCCATCGGCAGATTGCGTTTTTCCGCCTCTGCATAAATCGGATAGAAATCCGGATCGCTGATTGGCTTATCCCATTCAAGACCCCGCATGAAAATGGAGGCAACACTGCCCATTTCACACACGCGATCAATTTCCTTAACTGCCGCCTCCGGATCGCGAAAAGGCACCATCGCAGCATAGCGCATTCGCCCACCGGACTGCTTAACCTGACCAGCGACATAGGTATTGTAGCTTTTCATCAACTCCGTCTCTAACGCGGCATCCTCGCACAGATTTAACAGGCCGAAGGTCGGATAGATGATCTGGATATCGATATTTGCCCTGTCCATATCCGCGAGGCGGGCAGGGATCGATTCCAGCGTTTGGGATTCTATCGGGTATCGTTTGCCGACAGACCGCGCGCCGATTGGCGGAGATGCTCCGAACAGCCGCACTTTCTCATCAATCAGCCAAGCCGCATTGAATACGGTCAGCGATGTATCCTCCGGCAATTCTATAGCCAGAGGGCGGCGGGCATGGAACTCTTTTGGCAAATGCTGCCAAGCCAGTTCATTCTCCATAATATGAGCATCAGAATCGAAAACACGCATCAATTGCCACCTTCAAAATATAGAAACATCAGATCAGGTATCGTCGGTTAAGTCCTGCATTTAGTAACATTTTATACTATTATAATACTAATAGATCATAAAATGACATACTGCGCAAGAATTTTCTAAGGATACGGGAAAGCAAGACGTCAGCGTATACCCGCCGGAAAATACCTTGAAAACAGATTTTATAAATAAAATGGTTTCCGTATATACTCCCAGAGCCGGAAGCTTTTCCTTGCCGACGAACCGGTATGTATTATGCCAGTATTTGCTGCCATTAGGCCGGATCTCCAGATACGGGCCTTTTTCCATCGGGCAGCTTGTAAGGCTTATGTCGGGCGGCTGCGGATTTACATTGTATATCGGTTAGGGCCATTTGGGGGTAGATTGATTCTGAGAATTTGGAGATACCCCCTAGTGTACCCCCAATTTTTCTGGATGTAAGAGGTTAATATCAGACTGCGTAGGACGTGACATTCCAACAATTCATTGTTTTTATTTATTATTTTGGATGATATTGGATTAGGTGAAATGAGGTTCTGGCTGGGGTGGCAGGATTCGAACCTGCGCATGACGGGATCAAAACCCGTTGCCTTACCGCTTGGCTACACCCCAATGAGGAGCCTCTTTCTAGCTAAAGGCCCGGGTAAGCTCAAGGCAAAATTTGAAAAAATACAGAAAAGCAGAAACGCCATAGTTTCTTAGCTGATTACCGTCGCCCGGACCCACCAGTCTGGGTGTCGCGACTGTATGCTCTCTGCCGCGTTGCGGGCGGCTTTTGCCGTTTCAAACAGGCCGAAAACCGTTGCGCCACTCCCGCTCATACGCGCAAGCTGACATCCTGTCTCTCCGGCAATTTCGTCAATAACACTCTCAATTTGCGGCGCGATTTGAAATGCCGGAGCCTGCAAATCATTTCCTGTTCTCTGAAGAGCAGAAATGAGATCCGCCTCATTGCCTTCCTTTACGTTCAAACCGGATTTCGGCGCATTTGATATTTCCAGATGTCGAAAGACATCTGCAGTGGATACCGATATATTGCAATTAACCAGTATAATATGGATTTTCGGGATAATCAGGCCCGAGCTTAGCTGCTCCCCGACGCCGGTCATAATCGTTGGCTTGCCGTACAAACATACGGGCACATCTGCACCAAGCGAAAGGCCAAGGTCCGCCAATTGCCGGTCGAACAGTCCAGTTTCCCAAAGCTTGTCCAAAAGCTGCAAGGCAAGAGCGGCATCCGCTGAGCCACCGCCTATTCCCGCCGCGATCGGTAGATTTTTGACCACTCTTATTTTGGCGCCTTTTTTTTCCGCTGTATTTTCCTGAAGGAGTCGTGCAGCCTTTAAAATGAGGTTGTCATCGGTCGCGGGAATCCCGGCAGAAAAAGGTCCGGAAATTTCCAATGAAAGCGAGCTGTCACTTTCGACCGTCAGCTTGTCACCATAGTCTGCGAATACAACGAGGCTGTCGAGCAGATGATAGCCATCCGACCGCCTACCTGTCACATGCAGATAGAGGTTAATCTTTGCACGGGCAACGCCCGTCAACATTTGCGGTGTGCTACTTCTCGGCCTTGATGTCATCCTGAAGGCCGGATTTCAGCTTCTCGCGAATTAAGGGGGCGAGTTCGGTTGAGGGTTCAAGCCAGAGCGCCCGCTGCCATTGATAGCGCGCTTCTTCCCGCCGACCGACACGCCAGTAAGCATCGGCGAGATGGTCGGTGATTGTCGGATCCGCAGCCTCCAGCGAGACGGCCTTTTCAAGCTGGGTTACCGCATCGTCATAATCCCCAAGCCGATAGTAAAGCCAGCCGAGACTGTCCACGATAAAGCCGTCACGCGGACGCAGCGAGACAGCCTTGATCAGCATATCCTTTGCCTGTTCCAGATTCTCGTTCCGGTCGACCCAAGAGTAAGCGAGATAGTTCAGAACCTGCGGATGATTCGGCTGAAGTTCCAGCGACTTTATCAAATCCGCTTCGGCGAGCGGCCATTGCTTGGACTGTTCATAAGCAATACCCCGGGCATAGAACAGTGACCAGTGCCGTTGCTGAAAATCCGGCAGGCGCTCAATGGCGCGCCCGTAATCCTGGGCTGCCGTCTCCCAGTCCTTAGAATCTCGACTGACATCTGCAAGTACCACAAGTGCCTCAATATCCTTTGGATATGACGCGGCAACAGACTCGAGCATGGCCTTCGCTTCATCGATATTGCCAAGTTTATATGTCGCCCATGCCGCTCGGATTTGCGCGTTCCGGCCATGAGCGGATTGCGCTTTCACTTCGCTGTATAAATTCAAGGCTTCCTGCCACCTGCCTCTATCTTCCGCTGTTTCCGCAAGCAGCACCCGGGCCATGGGGAAGTTCGGCTTCAGATCGAGAGCGAAGTAAATATAGGTTGCAGCAACACCGACGGCGCGTTCCTGCCCGATGATGGACGCAGCGCTGTAAAGCGCTTCGGCTGCGCCATCAACGGCATTTTCCACAACAGGTGTCAACGGACGATCTGACGCCAGATCGACAAGTTCAAGATGTATTGTCGGACTTAAAGGATACTGCTCAATATAGTCTTCAAATATCTTGCGGGCTTCTTCCCGCCGCCCTGTCCTGTCGAGGTAGAATCCATAAGACTGCACCAGACGCACGGCCCGTCCTGAAGGTCCGTCAAGCGCCCTTGCATATTCTTCATCTGCACGCGCGCGGTTTCCGGAAACGTCGCTCAATAAGGCTATCTGATACTGCTTGAGCGCATCAAAGCCATTGTATTTATCAAGCGCATCCAGCTCTGAAATTGCTGTATCTGTCTGTCCCTGCCCAAGCTTTACCCAGGCCATCAGTAACGGTTTCAACAATACATTGAATCCATTGTCCCCTGTTTTCTCAAGATAGCTTTGCGCGGCCGGAAAGTCCTTTTGACGCAGAGCCTCAATCGCCAGAACGAGATTTGCTGTCGAATTATCTTCGGACTGCCCCACAACTCTTGGGGCTAGGGCCTTGGCACGCTGAACGTCGCCCTTTGCAAGCGCCGCCTGCATTGTCAGCCCCAGAAGGACACTGTCACTCTCTCTGTTTCGCAGAGCCTCATCGAAATATAGAAGGGCAGCATCAGCATCCTGCTCGCGGAGCGCTTCCCTCCCCGCAAGATACTGACCGAAGTAAGAAGGTGGAGACTCTTCTACCGTACCGCCAGCATCCTGAAACATGCCCGGAAGTGAGTTTCCTTCGTTCGAGGCGCTGCTTGTGGCGCATGCACCAAGCGCCACGGTTAGAAATACGCTACCAAACACCAGTTTAAACATTTTCACGCCTGCGTCCGTCATTTCTGTCGATCTATACTTAAGTTTTAAGACCCAACGCTTCACACGCCAGAGACGTCAACCTACTCTCTGGTATGTAGGGCATCCAGAACCCGCATTAAACAAAATTCCGGTATTCAGGCGAATTTTCTACATATTCGGATAGTTTGGGCCGCCGCCGCCTTCCGGAACCACCCAATTGATGTTCTGTGTCGGATCCTTAATATCGCATGTTTTGCAATGAACGCAGTTCTGCGCGTTGATTTGAAGCCGTGGGTTAGATCCATCGTCCTCGGTCAAAAACTCATAAACGCCCGCCGGGCAGAACCGTTGTTCCGGCCCCGCATATTCCGCATAGTTTACCGAAACAGGAATGCTGTCATCCTTCAGTGTGAGATGGACTGGCTGATCTTCCTCATGGTTTGTGTTAGACAAAAAGACCGAAGAAGGTTTGTCAAAAGTATAAACTCCATCATACTTCGGATAATCGATTTTCTTCGCGTCCTTCGCCTTTTTCAGCACCGAATAATCATCATGATGCTTGAAAGTCCAAGGAGCCTTGCCCCCAAGTATCTTCAAATCTAGCCCTGTATACAATGTTCCGGCAAGCAAGCCCCATTTGAATGCCGGCCGACTGTTGCGTACACGGTACAATTCGTCATAGACCCAGGAATCCTTGTAAAGTGCCGGGTAAGTATCGAGAACCTTGCCAGGCGTCTCCGCATTCAGCTTCATTTCCGCAACAATGGCTTCCGCCGCCATCATCCCTGATTTCATAGCGGTGTGAGAGCCCTTGATCTTCGGCACGTTCAAGAAACCCGCACAACATCCAATGAGAGCTCCACCCGGGAAAACCAGCTCAGGAACCGACTGGAAGCCGCCTTCATTGATCGCCCGCGCTCCGTAGGAAATGCGCTTTCCGCCCTTCAGCATCTCCTGCATCATCGGATGTGTCTTGAACTTCTGGAACTCGTCATACGGCGAAAGATAGGGGTTTTCATAGTCAAGGGCGACAACAAAGCCGACATAAGCCTGGTTGTTATCCAGATGATAGACGAAGGATCCGCCATAGGTATTGCGATCAAGCGGCCAGCCGAAACTGTGAAAAATCTGGCCCTCCTTATGCTGCTCCGGGTCCAGTTCCCACAGTTCCTTGATCCCGATACCAAACGTCTGGGGATCACAATTCTCCCGCAAGCCGAACTTTTCGAACAGTGTTTTCGTCAGGGAGCCACGGACACCTTCCGCAAACAGGGTGTATTTGGCATGAAGCTCCATACCCGGCTCATAAGAACCTTTGTGCTCGCCATCCCGGCCAATTCCCATATCACCGGTTGCAACTCCCTTAACGCTGCCATCTTCGTGATACAGGACCTCAGCCGCCGCGAAGCCCGGATAGACTTCCACCTCGAGTGCCTCGGCCTGCTCCGCGAGCCAACGGCAAAGATTTCCGAGACTGATAATATAGTTTCCGTGATTATGCAATTGCTTCGGCAACAGAAAGTTTGGAAAGCGAAGCTCACTCGACTCTGTCATAAAGAAGAATTTTTCGGATTTGACCGGCGTGTCAAGGGGAGCGCCTTTTTCCTTCCAGTCAGGAATAAGCTCATCAAGAGCCCGGGTCTCGAACACATTGCCCGAGAGGATATGGGCGCCGATTTCAGATCCCTTTTCAAGAACGCATACGGAAATGTCGATGCCGGATTCAATACTCAACTGACGCAGCTTTATTGCTGCGGACAGTCCGGCAGGGCCGCCGCCGACAATAACAACATCAAACTCCATAGATTCGCGTTCCATCACAAGCCTCTTTTTTACTTATTCCGGCTTATCGACAGCCGTTACATATTGTTGAACAGGAGTTTCCAAAAAGGACTCCCAAATGCCATTGTCTGACAATTTTGACCCTGACACTATATTTTTTTTAAAGTGCGTCAATCCCGATTACGGGCCATTTCGGCAGTTTCCGGCCATTTTATCGCGGGCCTTCTGTAAGATAATGTCACTAATTCTTCTAAAATCAAGCTGGCCGCACAGGCAACTTGTGACCACCGCTCTACAACAAATAAATTTTGCTGCCTACTCTCTTCTCCAAACGGGAAAAAGGTTGTTATGATAGGGCATGCTTCAGAATCCCGCTGATATCACCGCACTGCTCAACTTCTACCTCGATGCCGGGGTGGAAGAGACAATCGGTGAAGAACCGGTCAACCGTTTCAATATGGTGCCGCCAAAAGCAACAGTAGCACCGAAAGAGCCGTCCGCCGTGCGTCCGGCAAGTCCAGAAAAAATCAAAAAGCCGGAAGCTGTGCAATCTACGGCTGTTCCGTCTCTGACGGAAGGAATTCGTGAGGCGGAGGCAGTCGCCAAATCGTGCAAAACGATCGATGTCCTCAGGCAGGCTCTCGAGAAATTTGAATATTGCTCACTTAAAAAACTGGCATCTCACAGTGTCTTTGCGGAAGGAAACGCTCAATCCCGGCTTATGATTATCGATCGCCAACCGTCCGGGGATGAAGATCGGAGCGGGCGACCCTTTGCGGGGGCGGCAGGTGAGCTATTGGATAAAATGTTGGCTGCTATCGAGATTGATCGCAGTGATGTATATCTCGCCAGCGCAATTCCCTGGCGCCCGCCGGGAGGACGTGCCCTTACGGATGAAGAACGCGCCCTGTGCCTTCCATTTGCCCTTCGGCATATTGCATTGGTCAAACCGGACTTTGTCCTGGCCTGCGGTGAAGCCGCCAGTTACCTGCTTAATCAAAAAACCGGGGTCAACAAGCTGAGGGGCGTATGGAAAGATTTGCAAATTGACTCAGTTCGGGCAAAAATGCTTCCGATTTTTCATCCGGCCTTTCTAATCGATCAACCTGGGCTGAAGAAGTATGCTTGGTCTGATCTTCTTGGTCTGAAAGCGGCGATGAGAGAAAAACAATAACCATTTCCTAACGGGTTCGCCGTAACCTGTCGGCTGCATTAGAATAACTATTGTCTGGTTCATGAAATTCATTCCCAGAATAATTGCCGTTCTGGCACTTTTGATATCAACCCTTGCATGGGGACCCTCCCTGGCGATAGCGAACGCCGTTCCCCCTGTTCTTTCTACCGCCGATGCGGAACGGTATCGGGCTATTTTTGCACTTCAGGATGTCGGGCAATGGAAAAAAGCTGATGAGTTGATCAAGGCTCTTACGAATAATATCCTGATCGGCCACGTCAAGTTTCAACGCTATATGCATCCGACAAAATACCGGGCGAGTTATGAAGAGCTTCATTTGTGGATGAAGGCCTATTACGATCATCCGGAAGCCCATCGCATCTATCGGCTGGCCAAAAGCCGACGTCTGAAAGGATGGAAACCTCTTCCAGAGCCGCTACATGGCCGATATCTGGGTGGCACCGGACCGGGACAGCCCGTATTTCTCTCGCGCCCCTACAAAAGTGAGCGGAAACGGTCTGCGCAGACCCGCAATGATGTCGCCCACGCAAAACGCGTCGTGGGCCGCTATCTTTACCGCGGACAGCCAACGAACGCCGCCAAATATATTTCTCAAAAGAAAATACGAAACCTGTTGGACCAGGTAGAACTTGATCTCTTGCGCGAGAAGATTGCGAAAAGCTATTTCCTCTATGCCCGGGACGAACGTGCCATCGAATTTGCAGAAGCCGCACTCAACAAGTCGCGGAAAAATGTCCCTCTTGCCGGTTGGACGGCCGGTCTGGCTGCATGGCGGCTCGGAGAAATCGAGAAAGCCGCGCAGCACTTTGCCGCCCTCGCAGAAACGAGCCGGATTTCCGACTGGAACTTTACCGCTGCGAATTGGTGGGCCTCACGTGCGTATCTGAAACTGGGTGAGCCGAAAAAAGCATATTATTACCTTGAACAGACGGCAAGCCAGCCGCGTACTTTTTATGGCTTGTTGGCATTGCGTCAGCTTGGTGTTGAAAAACCTTTCAGTTGGGACCTGCCGACTTTGGAGCCGGAGAACATTGCCTGGCTAATGAAAATTCCTTCTGCGAAACGGGCTGTCGCGCTCAGCGAAGTCGGAAAATATGATATGGCCGCTCAGGAACTGCGCGCCGCCTTCCCGAGTGCAAACGAGAAACTGGCCCCCTTGTTGCTCGCTCTTGCGGAAGATATCGGCGCGCCCTCGGTTGCCATGCGAATGGGATTGTATCTTTGGGAAAGCGAGAATGTGACCTGGGATGCCGCTATCTATCCCATGCCAAAGTGGCAGCCCGGAGACGGCTTCAAGGTAGACCGCGCCCTTCTTTATGCCTTTATGCGCCAGGAGTCGGGCTTCTATTCTTTGGCCCGCAGCGGCGCGGGCGCCAAGGGCCTGATGCAGATTATGCCCTCCACCGCGAGTTATCTCTCGGGCGACAGGTCGCTGCGGAACAGAAACAACAACAAGCTGTTCGATCCGACTTATAATCTTGAGCTTGGCCAGAAATATCTGACATATCTGATGGAATACAAGGATATCGATACCAATCTGTTCCATTTGACCGCGGCCTATAATGGCGGCCCCGGAAATCTGAAAAAGTGGAAATCGGAGACGAAATACAGTGAAGATCCCCTGTTCTTCATTGAAGCGATGCCGAGCAAGGAGACCCGCAACTTTATCAAGCGGGTATTGACGAACTTCTGGATATATCGCCACCGGATGGGACAGGACCTGCCGGGGCTGGACCAGATTGCGAGCGGCAGCTGGCCCGAGTACCAGTCACTGGACCTGAATGAAAGCGAGGTTGCCGATAATGCCGGGAATTGATACATCCCGCCCCTTCATCAAAGTCCGCATTGCTGTTCTGACGGTATCAGACAGCCGAACCATCGCGGAGGACAAGTCCGGGCAGACGCTGGTAGACAGGCTGGAAGCCGCCGGACATATCCTCGCGGATCGCAAGATCGTCAAGGATGAAATCTCGGATATTCAGAAAACGGTAAAACAATGGATCGCAAATGCTGATGTCGATGTTGTCATTTCGACAGGCGGCACCGGCGTTACCGGGCGCGATGTCACGCCGGAGGCTTTCGCCGGCCTTTACGAGAAGGAAATTCCCGGTTTCGGCGAGCTTTTCCGAATGCTGAGCTATCAGAAAATCGGCACCTCCACCATTCAATCCCGGGCGAGCGCCGGGGTTGCGGGTGGCACCTATCTCTTTGCACTGCCAGGCTCCACCGGGGCGGTAAAAGACGCCTGGGACGATATCCTTGTGCATCAGCTTGATTACCGCTTTATGCCTTGCAATTTTGTCGAGTTATTTGACCGTCTGCAGGAACATGAAAAGCGCTCCAAAGGCTAGTCGCCAGTATCTGTTGCGGCGAATTCTATTGATTAGTGAAACCCAATCTTAATTCCTCGCCGATAAGGTGCAGGTTTCGCAACCGGAAAAGAAATCAACGATATTTAATGAAACGCTTCTTTACGACTACTCGATACCGCGAACATAATCGCAAGGACCTCCGTCACGAGGTTCCTAAACTCCACTTGATGTTAGGTGATCGAGAATTCTCTACCTATGACTGGAGCCTTGGCGGGTTTCGCATAGACGATTTCAAGGAACGCCCTCCGGTCGGTGAGAAAATGCGCGTTACCCAAATCGCTTACGATACCGAAAATACGGTCACAACTGATTCAATTGCGATAGTCACTCGCATTCTAATCGGTAAGAACCAGGTGGCTTTCAGCTTTAACAAGCTTGACGAGGAAGCCTATGACTTCCTCGAACAAGCAAGTATGCAAAGGCTGGCCCAACTTGGCGATATATAGTTACCCCCGGAGCTATACTGATATCCAGTATCCGTCCGGCGACAGGCAGGATGTCATGACATGGCTCGTGCTATGAGTCCGATGGTATAATATCTGCCGATACTGCTTGCAGAGGCTGCCCCGGTTATCGAAGCCTTCGCGTAATATCACAATACTGCCGCGGTGGACACCATCGCGCCAGCTGATTGTCTGCCCCACAGGCGCATCCAGCGCCAGATAAAGGGCCTGATGATGCTTCTCTAGCTGAAGCGCGGATAGATTGACGACAAACCGCACATTGACAAATGGCCAGTAGAACCCCCGGTAATGATAATGCCCGTAATAACTAGGATAATGATGGGGCTTCACATAAACATATTTCGGCCGGTATGGATGGTTATAATAATGCTTCGCACGCGGTTTTACATAATGAACTCTGGGCGGATGCTTCGGAACCGGCTTCGCATAATAAACATTCTTTACCCTCTTCGGGTTCGGCGTTGCGTAATAGACCTTGTCGCCATGGTTTGAATGATACTTTTTATGCTGTTTGGAATGGCTTTTACTTCCCCGGTGATTTGTCTTTTGATCACCCCAGTGTTTCTTATGGCCGCCCTTCCAACCCGGTTCAGAATGGTGAGACACATGGCCTTTTGATTCATAAGTATATTTTCCATCTTTACGCGCCTCTGCCTCTAACGGCAGCAGGCCACCCAGCAAGACCGCCCCCAGCAGGAGATAACTGAATTTCCCCATTTTCCTTCTCCTTCCCTTTTGTCCGTCTTTACATTCAACGATAAAGCGCTGGAATTCCGTTGCAAGTTCGCTATATTTAATGTTCTTGTTTTGTTCTTTTTGGTTTGGTAGTATATAGCTATGCAGGAAACCGAAATCATACCCTTTGATAAAAACAAACGCCGGGGGCGGGGCGCGATCGTCAATCCTGACAGCCGTTTTGAATCAGAAGAGCGGGACTTTATTGACGATGGCTGGAATTTCTCTGATGCAGAGAATAAGACGAGCAGGCTCAAGACATCCGTAACACTGGAACACCCAAAATCAGTTATCAGTAAGAACTTCTCACCGGATCTTCCTTTTGACAGATCGATCAATGCCTATCGCGGCTGTGAACATGGGTGCATCTATTGTTATGCACGGCCGAGCCATGCCTATATGAATCTCTCTCCCGGTCTCGATTTCGAGAGCAAGCTTTTCGCCAAGCCGAATGCGGCCGAATTGCTCGCTCGTGAGATTTCACGGCCTGCGTATCGTTGCCGCCCGATAGCGCTTGGTACCAATACGGACCCCTATCAGCCGATTGAGAGAGATTTAAGGATAACGCGTGAAATCATCGAAGTGCTGGCAGAAGCCCGGCATCCCCTCACCATAACAACGAAATCAGATCTGGTTTTACGGGATATTGATATTTTGGCGCCAATGGCGAAAGATAATCTTGTTGCTGTCGGCATCTCCGTCACGACGCTCGACAATCGCCTGTCCCGCGTTATGGAGCCGAGAGCCAGCGCACCGCATAAACGCCTCAAGGCGATAGAAACGTTATCCAATGCGGGCATCCGCACCCTCGTGCAATCCTCTCCTGTTATTCCGGGACTGAATGATCAAGAACTGGAGCAAATACTCACCGCGGCCCGAGATAAAGGTGCAGACAGCGCCCTTTATCTGTTGCTGCGATTGCCGCGGGAAGTGGCAAGCCTGTTTGAAAACTGGCTGATCGAGCATTTCCCGGATCGGGCCTCAAAAGTAATGAAACTTGTTCGCTCTACCCGCGCCGGCAAGGATTACGATCCTGAATTCGGCACACGTATGGTCGGCACAGGCCCCTATGCTGCGCTTATTAACAAACGATTTCAGCTTGCCTGTCGCCAGCTCGGCTTTTCAGGCAGTAAATACGATCTTGCGACAGATTTGTTTGTCAAACCGGGACAGGACAGGCGACAAATGGACTTATTCTAGATCGATGCCTGTGCTATTGAGGGCGGATGGTAAAAACCCCTTCAATACTTCCTGATTTATCTTTTGAAAGCCTTGAAAAAGGTTATGTTGCGGGCGTTGATGAGGTTGGGCGCGGCCCGTTTGCGGGACCGGTTGTCGCGGCCGCTATCGTTCTGAACCCGCCGAATATTCCTCTCGGCATCCAGGACAGCAAGAAACTCTCCAAGACAAAACGGGAAGAGTTATACACGTTGATACTGGCTTCCTCGCACGTCGGAATAGGCGAAACAAGCGTAGAAGAGATTGACGAGTTGAACATCCTGCAGGCAAGCCTGCTTGCAATGAGACGGGCGGTTGCAGCCCTTCCCTGCCCCGCCGATGTCGCCTTGGTAGATGGAAACCGTGACCCCGGACTTGGAATTTCGACGCGCCTGATTGTGAAAGGAGACAGCCGCTCCCTCTCTATTGCGGCGGCTTCGATAGTGGCAAAAGTGACACGGGATCGGAAAATGTGTGCTCTTGCTGAAGAGTTTCCACACTATGGATGGGAGAAAAACGCCGGATATGGCACGGCGGAGCATCGCAAGGGATTGCGTGATTTCGGAGTGACGCCACAACATAGGCGAAGCTTCGCACCAATTCGCGCACTTCTTGCATGTGATTAAGCGAAAGTTCAGAATTATTCTCTAACATACTGATTCAATGAAAAATATTGACGTAGAGAATCGACCGAATCAGTATATTCACAATGTTAATAACAGAATAATTCACATGACTAAGAAACAAAGCCTGCCGCTCGACCGGATTTTGCAGGGCGACTGCATCGAATTGATGAACAGTCTGCCCGAAAAGTCCGTGGACATGATTTTCGCTGATCCTCCCTACAACATGCAGCTTTCCGGAGAGCTGCGCCGCCCCGATGACAGCTTCGTCGATGCCGTCACCGATGACTGGGATCAGTTTGAGAGCTTCGAGGTTTATGACCGTTTCACGAGAGAGTGGCTTGCCGCTGCAAAACGGGTCTTGAAGGACGACGGCACGCTATGGGTCATCGGTTCGTACCACAACATCTTCCGTGTTGGCGCAAGTTTGCAGGATCTCGGTTTCTGGATCCTGAATGATGTCATCTGGCGGAAAACAAATCCGATGCCAAATTTTCGCGGCACCCGCTTAACCAATGCGCATGAAACACTAATCTGGTGCTCCAAGGGGCAGGAAGCAAAGAACCTCACGTTCAACTATGATGCGCTTAAAGTCATGAATGACGATGTCCAGATGCGCTCGGACTGGCTTTTGCCGATCTGTAACGGAAGTGAAAGGTTAAAGGTTGAAGGCGAAAAAGCACACACAACCCAAAAACCGGAAGCCCTTCTCTATCGGGTGCTCACGGCGGCCTCCAACCCGGGCGATGTTATCCTCGACCCTTTCTTCGGAACCGGCACAACAGGGGCGGTTGCACGAAAGCTTGGCCGACACTACATAGGTCTGGAGCGCGAGGAAAAATATATTGCTGTTGCACTTGACCGTATTCGCAAAGTTCGCCAGCTGCCGGAGGAAAACCTCGAAATCACGCGCAGCAAACGTCAGGAACCGAGAGTTCCCTTCGGATCTGTTGTAGAGCGTGGATTGTTGTCCGCCGGTGAATTATTGTTCGATGCGCGTAAAAGGTATAAAGCAAGAGTGCGGGCAGACGGGAGTCTCGTTGCCTCTGACGTGACGGGATCCATCCACAAGGTCGGGGCCCAACTACAGGGCGCCAGCAGTTGTAATGGATGGACGTTCTGGCATTTTGACGTTGAAGGCACGGCAGTATCCATTGACGTGCTCCGACAGCAGGTCCGCGCAGAAATGAACTAGGGGCATTGCGCCCCGGAAAATGCAAGGGGTCGCGATGAAGAAAGTATCAACAGCTCTTTTCCTGGGCGGAGTTCTCGCCATATCAGCAGCCAATCCGGCATTATCATATGAGGAATCCCGTTTCCTCGGCATTGACCGCGATGCCAACGGATCAATATCTATGGAAGAGGCCCAGGCCTATCGGGCCCGATTGTTCAAGGAATATGACCTCAACTCCGACGGCAAGGTCGAATATGAGGAATATGTCGAGGCGGAAGGCCTGCGTTCCGTGACTGCAACGCCTTATTCCAAGGTTCCCGTTCCGGATGAATATCGCGAGATGGACAGCGATGGTGACACCGTTGTCACAATGGAGGAAATCACGACCGCTGGCGCCGCGCGCTTCAAATCGCTCGACAAGAATGCTGACGGGCAGGTTTCAAAGGACGAATTCGTTAGCCCGGGCCTCTAAATCGCTCCAATAACGTTACCGGCTTTCGAGAACCGCCTTTACCACCTTGGTCATAAGGGTCGGCAAGGCGTAGCTGCCGAACTCATCAGGGTCAATCCAGACAGCCCCGTCGAGTTCCAGCTTCTCAGGTGACGTGAGTTGAGCGGCCACGGGCTGTAATTCCAGATGGAAATGAGTAAAGGTATGGCGCACCTGCTTCCGGACGGAAATATCGTTCAAGAGGTTTGAGGGTTGCCCCTGAAGTAAATGTTCCACCGCCGCCTTCGTTTCCAAGGCTTCATCCGCCCAGTCAGTTGATGGAAACTCCATCATCCCGCCGAGCATGCCCTTTTCTGCGCGACGGCGCATAAGCACATGGCCGTCCGGCCGCTGCAGCCAGAAAATTACCGCACGCCGCGTCGGCTTAATCTTCTTTGGTGCTTTGACAGGGTAGTTTTCCATGTCCCCTGCCGCGAAAGCAGCACAATAGAATGACACCGGACAGACAGAACAGTTTGGATTTCTTGGCAAGCAAATTCCTGCGCCAATATCCATCAGAGCCTGCGCGTAGTCGCCCGGCTGCTCTATCGGTGTCAGTTTCGCCGCAAATTCGGTAATTTCCTTTTTTGCGGCCGGCAGCGACGTCCGGATACGATAAAGACGGCTTATGATACGCTCGATATTTCCATCCACCACCGTCTCCGCCTTCCCGAAGGCAATAGCCGAAATCGCCGCAGCGGTATATGGTCCGATACCAGGGAGTGCACGGAGCCCGGCCATATTATCTGGAAAGACGCCATTGTGCTCTCTTGCAACAGCAATGGCACATTTATGGAGATTTCGCGCCCGCGCATAATATCCAAGCCCGGCCCAGGCAGTCAGGATGTCATCAAGCGGCGCCTCCGCCATATCGGTTATGCTTGGCCAGCTTTCCAGAAATTTTCTGAAATACGGACCAACAGTGGCGACCGTCGTCTGCTGCAACATGATTTCGCTGAGCCAAACATGATAAGGGTCCGGTTGCTCACCAGGAAGGCTTCGCCACGGCAACCGCCTGGCATGGCTACCATACCAATCGAGAATCGCGGCGGAAAAAGACTTTCGTGAAGGCGTCTGATGGATCATATTAAGGTGACGTTATGAGCAAACTTGCGACGACAAGCAATGAAAATCTCCCCGAACATCAATGATGAGCATTAAAGGAAGAGAGTGAAACAAACTCAAAAAAGCGCCGGACTGCGGGCGATTGCGAGCCTTGTCGGAAAGTCCTCCCGTGCAGTGCTTGTTCGGCGCGGCTTTGCACAGGCTGATATTCTGACGCATTGGCCAACAATCGTCGGCCCAAATCTCGCGAATTGTTCCAGCCCTGAAAAACTCAATTATTCTCGTCAGAAAAATAGCGAAGCAACTCTTCGCATCCGCGTCGCACCAGGCTGGGCTCCTGAATTCCAGCATTTCGAACCCCTGATTATCGAACGAATTAACAGCTTTTTCGGCTATCGCGCGATTGCAAAACTGCAGTTGATACAGGCGCCGGTGCAAAGACCGGAAGTAAAGCGAGAAAGACATACTGCCCCCTTGAGCGACGCTCAAAAGGAATGGGTCAAGGAGACGATCAGGAATGTCTCGGACGCAGCGCTGAAAAAACGGCTTGAGGCTGTCGCGACGTCCATGCTCGGAGCACGGAACAGGGAAACGAAGAGCAAAGATCACACCTAAAAGAGGGTCAGCCTCTATAAAACATAGAAAACGGCATTATGTTGCGATTGTTCACAGGAATCGTTTGAGGATTGAAGAATGAAAAGTTATAGTGACACCATATCTAGTATGAAAGTTAAAAAATTGGCTATATCTCGGCGTAATTTTATTAAAACTGGCAGCGTTTTGCCATTTGCCGCAGCGGCGGCGGCAGGGCTTTTTTCCGCGACCGATGCCCATGCAGCAAAACCGCAGATTCTGCAAAGCGATCACGTGATTGGCTTTCCAACGGCGCCCATCACGATTATCGAGTATGCGTCATTGACCTGCGGCCATTGCGGCAACTTTCACAACTTCACTTACGGTGATCTGAAAAAAAACTATGTGGATTCGGGTAAAGCGAAGTTTGTTTATCGTCACTTCCCGCTCGACCGGTTTGCCTTCATTGCTGCAATTCTCTCAGAATGCACCAGCGATGACAGCGCGTTCTTTGAAATGATCGGCACTCTGTTTGAACAACAGGGAGAGTGGACAAGAGCATCTGATCCCGCCCTTGCCCTGATCGAAATAGGTGAGCAAAACGGCATCTCCCTGGAACAATTTGTCACCTGCCTTACGGATCAGGAACTGGTGGACGGCATTGCATCGGAAAGCCTGATCGGATCAACGCAGTTTGGTGTCGATTCGACCCCCACCCTGTTCATCCAAGGCGAAAAATACCAACGCGACCGAAGCTTTGAGGCAATGGACAGTTACCTGAAAACATTAGCGTAGATTACCGAGTGATGGAGAGGCTGTGAAGTTTGCACATTTAAGACTGTCCGGGTTTAAATCCTTCGTAGAACCCACGGAACTCCTTATTAAAGATGGTCTGACAGGCATTGTCGGCCCAAACGGATGCGGCAAATCCAATCTTGTCGAAGCCCTGACGTGGGTGATGGGCGAAACCTCGGCGCGCAATTTGCGCGGCGGCGCCATGGACGACGTGATCTTTGCCGGTACAGCCTCGCGCCCGGCCCGCAATGCAGCGGAAGTCACGCTTGGCCTTGATAATAAAGAGCGGGTTGCCCCTGCTGCCTACAACGATTCGCCGGAATTGGATGTCACGCGCCGTATTCGCCGTGAAACCGGATCGGATTACCGCATTAACGGCAAAGTCGCACGGGCGCGTGATGTTCAGCTTCTCTTCGCGGACCTCGCAACCGGGGCCCACTCTACTGCCATTGTCAGTCAGGGGCGCGTGGGCGCTCTGATTAACGCCAAACCAAAGGAACGCCGACACCTCTTGGAAGAAGCGGCTGGCATATCCGGATTACATTCCCGCCGTCACGAGGCCGAGCTCCGCCTCAACTCCGCCGAGGCCAACCTAGAACGGGTTGAGGATGTAATCGAGCAGCTTGAGGTCCAGCTTACAAACCTGAAAAGGCAGGCCCGTCAGGCTAATCGCTATCGCAATATTTCCGGCCATATCCGCAAGACTGAAGCCCTGCTGTTATATCGCAAGCACCAGCAAGCGCAGGAAAAAGCGGCAGATGCCCGTCATAAATATGAACAGGCTGTTATGGCGGTGAACGAGTTGACACGACAGGCCGCCGTCGCCGAGTCGGCCACATTGCGCGCGAATGATGCCCTCAAACCGCTTCGTGATGCGGAGGCTGAGGCCGCGTCCGCGGCGCATCGACTAACCGTCGCACGGGAAAATCTGGATGCGGAGGAAGAGCGGGCAAAACGGACGAAGCAGCAACTGGAAGACCGTAAAAGCCAGATTTCAAGTGATATGATCCGCGAGAAAGATCTTGAAAAAGATGCAGCGGAAGCGATTACACGTCTGGAGGCGGAGAAAACCGATCTGCAAGAAGAAATAGAGAGTGCAGGGCCAAAGGCGGAAGCAACCCTCGCAAAGGTCAATGAGCTGAATACAGCCCTTCAGGAGTTTCAAAGCGGTTTTGATGCGAAAACAGAAGCTGTGGCCGCAGAAACTGCGGAGCGGAACAGCCTGAGCCAGCAAATTGAAGCCGCTACTGCACAGCTTGAAAAATTAACGAAGCGGCTCTCAGACCTGAAAGCAGAACGAGCCTCTTTGAAGGAAAAACTTGGAGAAGGTGTGACTGACGCGCCCTCAGCCCAGCCATTGCAGGAGAAAATCGCAGCTCTTAACGCCCTTAACGCGGCGACCGATGAAGCGGAAATGCTTCGGCAATCTGCGGACGGTGCCGAGCGTGAAGCGCGCGAGAAAGTCAAGCTGGCAGAACGCGACGTAACAGCCCTTGAAGCAGAAGAAAGCGCGTTGATCCGGCTTCTCGAGACCGGAGATGATGGTGAATGGAAGGGCATCATCGAAGCGCTGACAGTCAGTAAAGGCTATGAAGTAGCGCTTGGCGCGGCGATCGGAGACGAACTTGAAGCACCCGCGGATGAAGCCGCGTCAGCCTACTGGCGCCTGATCGATCGCAAAGAGGCCTCGCAGGGATTTCCGGGCGCCCTTCCTACGCTTGATCAGTTTGTCACAGGTCATGAAGCCTTAAAGGCGCGGCTTGCCCAGATCGCGATTATAGAGGCCAAGGACGGACCGGATTTGCAAGCCAAGCTAAAGCCGGGGCAACGGCTTGTAACCCGGGACGGTAATCTTTGGCGATGGGATGGTTTTACGCAAAAATCGGGCGCCAAAACGGCAGCCGCCGCCCGGCTGGAACAGCGGAACCGCCTGGAAGAAATTGCCAAAGAACTGGTAAAGAAGCGCGCCACGCTCACGAACATGACGAACGATCTGAAATCCTGCACGGATTTGCTGAATGACGGCACGGAAAAACTGAAAACACTGCGCCGTCAACAACGCGAGCAGGAACAGGAGCTTTCGAAGCTCCGCGCCGTCCATGCAGAAGAGATTCGTGAAAACGCCGCCAAGCAGTCCCGTTTATCCTCGCTGGAGGAGAGCATCGCCGAGCAATCCACTGAGCAGGAAGCCCTTGAGAATGATTTGGTGGCAAAGCAGGATGCTCTTGCCAAAATGCGGGATATGGCCGGAAGCCGCAGCGAAATAGAAACGCTGAGAGCAGAGCTTCATGAAAAACGGGATGAACTTGCCATCCTCAGAAGCGAATCGGACCGAATGACAAGAGAAGCCGCCGCGCGACGTGACCGGCTGACCGCAATCGACAGCGAGGTCATGGGCTGGATCGATCGCAACAAGAATATGGCCGAACATTTTGTCCAGCTTGAAATGCGCTTCAAGGATACTGCGGAAGAGCTTGCCGAGATCGAGGGCAAACCGGAGGAAATTGCGGCAAAGCGAAATAACCTTATGGATGAAATCGCCCGCGCCGAAGGACGCAGGAATAGCGCCAGAGACAAACTCGCAGAGGCCGAATCGGTTCTATCGGAATGTGACGCCGCCTTGAAAAAATGTCAGGATGCCCTCGCAACATGCAGGGAAGAGCGGGTGCGTCATCAATCCGATGTCGAACATATGACGGAAGTACTGAAAAACCTTGCCGAGCAGGTGCGGGAAAAACTCAACTGCACTCCTGATCAGATCAAGTCTGCGGGCGGAATTGAAGAGGGAGAGGAAATCCCGCCCGTTGAAGACAGTGAACGCAAGCTGGACCGGCTCAAACGCGAACGTGACGGCATGGGACCAGTCAACCTGCGCGCGGAAATAGAGGCCGAAGAGGTGCGGGAGCAGCTTACAACACTCACGAATGAGCGTGAAGACCTCCACGCGGCCATTGCACGACTGCGGCAGGGCATAGCAGGACTTAACAAGGAAGGCCGGGAAAGATTACTGACTGCCTTTACGAAGGTCGACCAACATTTTCAGGAGTTGTTCAAACAGGTTTTTGGTGGTGGCCAGGCACATCTGACCCTGACGGAATCTGATGACCCATTGGCCGCTGGCCTGGAAATCATGGCGAGCCCGCCCGGCAAAAAACTTCAGCTCATGTCGCTGCTCTCCGGCGGCGAGCAGGCATTGACTGCCGTGGCGCTGCTTTTCGCCGTGTTCCTCACCAATCCGGCACCGATATGCGTGTTAGACGAAGTCGATGCGCCGCTGGACGACGTTAACGTCGAACGGCTGTGTCATCTCCTCGAGAGTATCGCCCGGGATTCCAACACGCGCTTTCTTGTCATAACCCATCATCCCATCACCATGGCGCGGATGGACAGACTGTTTGGCGTGACGATGATGGAGCGCGGAATTTCACAGCTTGTCTCCGTCGATCTTGAGAAAGCCAAGGAGATTACAGAAAGCGCCGCATAAGCGCGTTATGGCCTTACAACAACATTGAAATACGGCAATTTAAAAACTGTCGAAAAAGCGGTCCTTAAGGTCTTGACACCCAAGGGGGCAGACCGTATGTTTCCCGCGCTTTCTGTAGGGGTGGATGGGCAGCGAATGAGCTACCTGTCAGGAGATGTGAATGAATGAACCTGAACCTCCCTCGGAAGAAGATTTCAGCGCTCGACTGAAAAAGGCGCAGCAGCAACAGGAACAGGCGTCCTGGCAACGTAGCGACTTGAAGGTAGAGCGAAGCGCAGGCGCGGGCAAAGCCTGGAGGCTGTCGGTTGAGATGGTCGCCGCGTTATTAGTTTGTGGCTGGTTTGGCTGGTTGCTCGACAAATGGTTGGACACGAAGCCTTGGGTGATGCTGGTATTTTTGATTGTTGGCGCAGCCGTTGGTCTATACAACGTCATAAAGGTCGCCAGACGCATGAATAGCGGTGAATTTGAGGAATAGATATCGAGCTCTTCATGGCGGATATCTTGGGAAAGTTGAAACAGTAGAACGGGAACAGCATCGTGGCGGCAGAACATAGCCCTCTTGCGCAATTCGAGATTAAGCGCCTTGTTGAAATGAACGTTGGCGGCCTTGATGTCTCTTTTACAAACGCCTCTCTTTTCATGGTAATCGCCATTGCTGCGGTAACCTTGTTCCTGACATTGAGCATGCGGGGCCGGGCCATGGTGCCTGGACGAATGCAGTCCATGGCCGAGCTCAGCTATGAATTCATCGCCAATATGGTCAAGGACAATGTCGGATCTGAAGGCCGGAAATACTTCCCCTTCATTTTCACTCTGTTCATGTTCGTGCTGTTCTGTAACCTGCTTGGAATGATCCCCTATACCTTTACGGTAACCAGCCAGATTATCGTGACATTTGCACTGGCCGCGGTTGTCTTCATCGGCGTGACGCTGATTGGTATTTTCAAGCACGGGTTCAAGTTTCTGACCTTTTTTGTCCCAAGCGGCGTTCCGGTTGCCCTGTTGATCATTCTGGTCCCGATCGAGATTATCTCTTATTTTGTCCGCCCCATCAGCCTCTCTGTCCGACTATTTGCCAATATGCTGGCCGGTCATACACTGTTGAAAGTGTTTGGCGGGTTTGTGGTCGGCCTCGGCCTTTACCTCGGCTGGCTGCCACTTGGGTTTATCGTTGTCCTGACAGGCTTGGAATTCCTGGTTGCCTTTTTGCAGGCCTATGTGTTTGCCATTCTGTCATGCCTCTATCTTAACGATGCGCTTCACCTGCATCATTGAGTTTTCGTTAATCTTCAACTTTGGTTGTTCTTGATTTAGAAGGAAAAATATTATGGAATTAGAAGCCGCTAAGATGATCGGTGCCGGCCTTGCGACTATCGCACTTGCAGGTGTGGGTGTAGGTATCGGAAATATCTTCGGATCCTATGTTTCTGGCTCTTTGCGTAACCCTGCTGCAGCTCCGAAAGTTTTCGGTAACGTTCTGCTCGGCTTTGCCCTGACAGAAGCTGTTGCGCTGTTCGCGCTGGTTATCGCATTCCTGATCCTGTTCGGTTAATCAAACTTTCTCATTGAAAGACTACCGATCGGTTGGATTAAGGAGCCGGTATGCCGCAACTTAATATTGCAGATTTTCCGCCGCAGCTAATATGGCTCGCAATCACATTTGTCATCTTGTATTTCCTGATGGCAAAGGTGGCGATACCCGGCATTTCAGATGTTCTGGAAAGCCGGCAGAATCGTATTACGTCGGATCTGGAAGAAGCAAAACGGCTGAGTGAAGACGCGGACAAGGCGAAAGCCGACTATGAGGAAGCTCTCTCTCAGGCCCGCTCCAAAGCCCATGGCATCGTTTCCGAGCTAAAGGCTTCCATGGCCAAGGAACAGGAAGCCAGCAAGGCAGAGCTGGATGCGGAATTGGCCAAGAAAGCCAAAGCTGCCGAGGCAAGCATCCGACAAGCTAAAGAAACAGCGCTTAGCCATGTCCGTGAAATCGCGGCCGATACCGCTAAGTCCGCTGTAACCAAGCTTGTTGCTCTTGATGTTTCCGACAAGGATGTCGAGACAGCTGTTGCCGCAAGCATGAAGGGAGACGCCTGATGCTACAAGATCCCACATTCTGGGTCGCTATCGCGTTTCTTGGCTTTATTGCCCTCCTTGTCTACTTCAAGGTACCGCCGCTGGTTGCTAAGCAGCTGGATGCGCGTGCCGACAAGATTCGGAGCGAGTTGGAAGAAGCAAAGAAACTGCGCGAGGATGCGCAGGCTCTTTTTGCAGATTATCAGCGGCGACAGCATGATGCCATGCAGACAGCGGAAGATATCGTTGCCAGAGCCAAGGAAGATGCGGAAATTCTGCGGAAGGAAAGCATCAAGGAGCTTGAGGCTAACCTTGCGCGCCGTCAGGAACTGGCCGAAATCAAGATTCGACAGGCCGAAGAAAAAGCCGTTGCCGAGGTTCAGGGGATTGCCGTTGATGTCGCAATCGCAGCGGCAGCCAGGCTGATGCAGGATGGCCTCAAGGGCGATAAGGCTGATGCCCTTATTGATCAATCCATCTCCGGACTTGAAAAACAGCTCAATTAGCTGAAAAGAAACTCAACAATCAAAGCCTCGTAGCTTCTACGGGGCTTTTTTTGTGCCCGAACTCCTTTACCACCGTCACAAGAAAAAAGCCCCGCCTTTTAAGGCGAGGCTGTAGTATGCAGCAAACGAAGGGAGGCTTAGGATGCTGCAGAAAGGGCTGTGCCTTCTTTGTCGGAATTTTCCGGTGCCGTCCAGCGCAATACAGGGTTTCGGGCGGCACCGGTTTCATCAAGCCGTCGCCGAGGGGCAAAATGCGGTGCGGTAAGAAAATCATCTGCTTCTCCCGCTTTAGCTTTTTCAAGCAGATGACTCATGGCGCCAATAAACAGATCGAGCGTCTGGCGCGATTCGCTTTCCGTCGGCTCAATCAGCATCGCTCCATGAACGACAAGCGGAAAATACATGGTCATCGGATGGTAGCCTTCGTCGATCATCGCCTTTGCGAGATCCAGCGTGGTGACACCTGTTCCTTTAAGGGTGCTGTCATCGAACAAGGCTTCATGCATACAAATCCCGGGGAACGGGGAGTGTAGCTTGTCCTGTAGCCCTACCCTGACATAGTTGGCATTCAGAACTGCATCTTCAGCAATTTGCCTCAGGCCGTCTGCACCGTGGCTCTGCATATAGGCGAGTGCCCGGATAAACATGCCCATCTGACCGTGGAATCCCTTCATTCGGCCAAAGCTTTGCTGCGCAGCGCCTTCCGTCTGTTCAACCAGATCAAAGCCTTCCTTGCCACGGGTAACGAAGGGAACCGGCGCAAATGGCGCGAGCGCGTCAGACAAGACAACAGGACCTGAACCCGGCCCACCGCCACCGTGCGGTGTCGAAAAGGTTTTGTGCAGGTTGATATGCATGGCATCGACGCCAAGGTCACCCGGACGCACCCGCCCCAGAATGGCGTTAAGGTTTGCTCCGTCACAATAGAAATAGCCTCCGGCCTCGTGAACCAGATCGGCAATCTTCTTCACGTCCGTCTCAAACAGGCCGCAGGTATTCGGATTTGTCAGCATCACCCCGGCAACATCGGGGCCAAGTTTGGCGGCAAAGGCATCGAGATCCATCCGTCCGTCTTTTCGTGCTGGAACCGCTTCTACCTTATAACCACACAGGGCGGCAGTGGCAGGATTGGTTCCATGCGCCGACTCCGGCACGAGAATACGCGTACGTGCCTCTCCTCTCGCTTCATGGGCAGCACGAATGGCCATAACGCCGCAAAGCTCTCCATGAGCGCCTGCGGCAGGAGACATGGCAACTGCCGGCATTCCTGTGATCGTTTTCAGCCAGTGAGCAAGGCTGTCAATAATTTCCAGCGCGCCCTGTACCGTGCTGGTCGGCTGCATGGGGTGAAGATCCCCGAGGCCCACAAGCCGGGCAACCTTTTCGTTGATCCGCGGGTTGTGTTTCATAGTGCAGGATCCAAGCGGGTAAAAGCCTGAATCAATGGCATAGTTCTGTCGGCTTAACCGCACAAAATGCCGAAGCACCTGCGGCTCCGAGAGATCGGGCATTCCGATCGGATCCTTGCGATCCAATCCGCCAAGTCGGCTTTTGACGGTTTCCGGCTCCGCCATATCCACGCCGATGCGTCCGGGCACCCCCTGTTCGAAGATAAGAGGGGATTCAAGCTCTAAACCCTTGTTGCCAGTAAATGTCTCCATTTGCGGATCCGTGCTGTCAACAGCTGCGGGCTGGGTCGGGCGACCTTTATTATTCAGCATCAGAGCACCTCCTTCAACGCCGCGACAAATTGGTCCATATCCGAGAGGGAGCAGGTTTCCGTTGCAGCTACAAGCAGCAGGTCAGACATATCTGGATTATCCGGGATCAGGCGAGAAACCGGCACACCGCCCAATATGTCTTTTGCCGCCAGTTTCTCCACAATAGATGACGCATCGCCGGAAAGCCGGACTGTGAATTCATTAAAGAAAGTGTCATTGACGATTTCAATGCCGTCTATCGCCTCAAGCTTTTCTGCCAGCGTGACAGCCTGAGAATGATTAAGCTTTGCCAGCTTCGCAAATCCAGTCTCGCCCAAAAGGCTCATATGTATTGTAAAGGTCAAGGAGCAGAGCCCCGCATTTGTACAAATATTGCTAGTCGCTTTTTCGCGCCTGATATGCTGCTCCCGTGTGGAAAGCGTGAGGACAAAACCACGCTTGCCATCCTGATCGACGGTCTGCCCGCAAAGCCGCCCCGGCATCTGGCGAACAAATTTCTGACGTGTGGCGAGTAAGCCGACATAGGGGCCGCCGAATGATAGCGGCACCCCGATGGACTGGCCTTCTCCCGCAACGATATCCGCCCCCATGTCGCCCGGCGGGATGATCGCGCCAAGCGAGACGACTTCATTGACAACAACAATCAGAAG
This sequence comes from Sneathiella sp., assembly GCA_002706985.1. Lineage (GTDB taxonomy): Bacteria > Pseudomonadota > Alphaproteobacteria > Sneathiellales > Sneathiellaceae > Sneathiella. Next base: position 40,455 of record PAKP01000037.1, read on the forward strand.
GGCACCGGCTTCATGGCATTTATCGGCAAGCGCCGTAAAATCCTGGACGCGGCCAAAGAAATCAGGATTCTGAACAACGACACAAGCTATGTCTGACCCGATATGTTCATCAAAATCCTCGTTGCCTTCCAATACAGGAGGGAGGTTTTTTGTCTCGAATTCTGTAAATTGCAGGGTCGTCCGCGTCACATCCCGATAATGGGGGTGCAAATTACCCGAAACAACTGCCTTCTTGCGACGGGTTACCCGGCACGCCATCAAGACCGCTTCCGCGCAGGAGGTTGCGCCATCATACATTGACGCGTTTGCGACCTCCATCCCGGTTATCATCGCCACCTGGGTCTGGAACTCAAACAGTGCCTGTAGCGTACCCTGACTGATTTCCGGCTGGTACGGCGTATATGACGTCAGAAACTCGGATCGCTGGATTATATGATCGGCAACCGAGGGGACATGATGCTGATATGCACCGGCTCCCAAAAAACAGGGTGTCATATATGGAGAAAGGTTCTTCGCAGCAAGAGTGCGAAAATTCCTTTCAACCGTCATTTCGCTCTCATGCAACGGCAGGTCAAGCAAGCCGTCAAGCCGCGCCTCTTGCGGAATATCCGCGAAGAGGTCATCAACGGACGAGACGCCAATCTTTACCAGCATTTCTTGCCGCTCTTCCGCGGTATGGGGCATATATCTCATTCGTCGAGACCCTCGACGTAGCTCTTGTAGGTCTCTTCATCCATCAGGTCATCAATCTCGGTACTGTCCGTTACCTTGACTTTTGCGAACCAGCCCCCCTCCAGAGGAGCCTCGTTGACCAGTGTCGGCGATCCATCCAGGTCTTCATTTACCTCGATCACCTCACCGCTGACAGGAGAGTAGACTTCTGATGCGGCCTTGACGCTCTCGACTACGGCAAGTTCGTCACCTTTCGAAATATCCGAGCCTACTTCCGGAACTTCCACATAGACCACGTCTCCCAGCTGTCCCTGGGCATAATCACTGATGCCGATCGTTGCCACATCGTCCTCCAACAGTACCCATTCGTGATCTTCCGTATACCTGTATGACATTCATTAACTCCGTTAGAAAATTAACCTCGATAATAACGCTGCTCGACAAAAGGCATTTTTACGACGGTCGCAGCGCGCGCTTTCCCTCTGACAAGCAAATTGATTTTCGTACCCACCCCTGAGAATGCAAGGGGGACATACCCCATAGCAATAGGAGCCTCCAGACAGGGAGAGTAACCACCGGACGTTACTTCGCCAATCACATTACCGTCTTCGTCCGCAATTTCCGTATGTTCCCGCGCCGGCGCCCGTCCTTCTGGGAGGATGCCTACCCTTTTCATAGCCGGTTTATTAGCGATTTCAGCCTGAATAACATCAGCACCAGGGAAGCCCCCCTCCTCGCGTCGACGCTTGCTAATCGCCCAGAGCAGTCCGGCAGAAATTGGCGTGGTCTGTTCATTCAGATCATGTCCATACAGGCATAGGCCTGCTTCAAGACGCAACGAATCGCGCGCGCCAAGCCCGATCGGAGCGACTTCATCCTCCGCCAGCAATTTCCGGCAAAAGGCAACGGCATGTTCATTCGGAATGGAAATTTCATAGCCGTCTTCACCGGTATAACCGGAACGCGTCACAAAACAGGGAACGCCATCCAGAGACACTTCCCGAAAGGTCATGAATGGCATTTTCGTCACGTCATCCGCATACCGTGCAAGTACAGTGGCAGCTTTGGGCCCCTGCAAGGCGACAAGCGCCCTGTCGGCAAGCTCCCGGACTTCCGCCTTGCCAGCAAGCCCCTTTTCAAGCAAGGCAATATCCTGCTCCTTGCAGGCGGCATTGACGACGACGAAAAGGTCCTTTTCCCGGCGCGTCACGATCAAATCGTCCAAGATGCCGCCTTCATTATTGGTGAGGAAGCTATAGCGCATTTCACTGGGTGCCAGCGCCTGGATATCTCCGGGGATCAATTCTTCAATCGCGGAAGCAGGATCATCCCCCGATATAACGACCTGCCCCATATGAGAGACATCGAACAATCCTGCAGAATCGCGGGTTTGCAAATGTTCTTTAAGGATTCCCGCCGGATACTGGACAGGCATATCATAACCCGCGAACGGCACCATCTTTGCGCCCAATTCGACATGCAGATCATGAAGGATAGTTTTTTTTGTGGTAGATGCTTCACTCATACGTCAATCCCGGTTTCAGACAAAAGGCTATGTCCCAACGCTAGCTCTGCTGGAACCTACCCCCTCTGTCTTATAACCTGAGAGATTTGACGATTATGGATGCCGCAATGATGGCAACCATCTCGCTTACCCCTTCGGTGAAATCACAACCGTGATTTGCTTTCCAGAGTTTCATCCCCCTGCGGTCCGTTTGCCTGAGAGTTTCCGGGGTGGTTGCTCCTTCGGCGATGGTTTAGACGCCCATCTCTCCCGCGGGGATCGACTGAATATGTAAGAATAATAAGAATGATTTCGCTTTAGTCAAACAAGTAATGTTCTTTTGCTGACCTTCAGCTTTGAAGCTCCAATTGCTCTCTGGTTAATTGAAACCCGATGATGATGACATAATCACCGCCGGTTTTTAGGCCCGTCAACGGGATACGCTGCTGCAGTTCTTCCTGAACGGTCGCGCGCCGTCGCCCCTCCTCGACTTCCAGAGGGCTGTAGAAAACCTCCTTGGCGATGATTTCCCCCGACCGCTCGGCAATTGCCACAAAGAACGGAAATTCCTCTGTCTGGCTCTCTGCGGCCGGGCCTTTGGTCGCGCCGATGCGCAGGATCAGTTCGACCACAACCGCTGTATCGTCATCCACATACTGACATTGCCCGCTAAACGGTACGATGATTCCCTCAAAACGAACATCGACAAGATCCCGTCCTTCTCCCTCCCGGAACAGGGTGATCGTTTCTGCGCCGGGCAGGACTTCCACTCTTGGACACGGCAGAGGTGGCTTAGACGATCCGAAAATATTGAAGATATCGGTATCGACGCTTCCGCTACAGGCCGACACCAAAAACAACGGGACTCCCAACACAACCATGCGGGAAAGTTTATATAAAAATTTAAGCAAGGTCATAGGGTCCCGACGAGTTTAAATTACTAATTTTTACCAACATATAAAGGAATTGCCGCACCATTATGGCCATTGCCATTTCAATTTACCTCGCCTTGTTATGGCATTACACTTGAAACTGTTGTATGAGTCCGGCAAATCTAGAACGGACTGACGCAATAAGCAAGTTTTCACCGGGACATCATTTTAATTGTCAAACATGACCCGGAACGGAAAGAGCATGAACATAGAAAAACGCACATTATTACTCGCAGCACCACGTGGATTCTGCGCCGGCGTAGACCGTGCAATACAGATTGTAGAACGGGCACTGGAGAAATATGGCGCGCCGGTCTATGTCCGCCACGAAATCGTGCACAACCGCTTTGTTGTTGAAAATCTCGAGAAAAAAGGCGCCGTCTTTGTCGACGAGCTCAAGGATATTCCAAAAGGTGTGCCGGTTATATTCTCGGCGCATGGCGTCGCAAAATCCGTACCAGCAGAGGCTGAAAACCGGAAAATGTTCTACATTGATGCCACATGTCCACTTGTCAGCAAGGTGCATCGGGAAGCCGAGCGTCATGAGCGCGACGATAAGGAAATAATCCTTATCGGGCATCGTGGACATCCGGAGGTAATCGGGACCATGGGGCAGCTCGCCGAGGGGAAAATTACCTTAGTGGAAACGGCGGACGAAGCGCGAGCGTTTGTTCCCAAGCAGGTCGGCAAGGGCCTTGCTTATCTCACACAAACGACATTGTCCGTAGATGAGACTCGGGAAATTGTCAGCATCCTGAAAGAACGCTTTCCGGCCATCGAAAGCCCCAAGAAAGAAGATATTTGCTATGCGACAACAAACCGGCAGGCAGCGGTAAAAATTCTGGCTGAGCGCTGCGAGGGTCTTCTGGTGATAGGCGCCCCGAACTCATCCAACTCCATGCGACTGGTAGAGGTTGCCGAAAAATCTGGCTGCGCCGAGGTTGCCATGGTCCAGCGCGCCTCCGATATTCCGTGGGAACGATTTAGCAATATCGGCACAATCGGCATTACGGCCGGGGCATCTGCCCCCGAAACCCTCGTGGAGGAAGTTGTCGATGCTTTCTCCCGGCGGTATGAAGTGTCCGTGGAAGAAATCGTAACCAATCAGGAACAGGTGGTTTTCAAGATGCCGAAGATTCTGGAACACGAAGGTGCTGCCTGATTCATGGCCGTTTACACTGAAATTTCAGATGAAGAGCTGGACGGCCTGCTCGGTCAGTATGATCTGGGACAGGCACTTTCCTGCAAAGGTATCGCGGAAGGCGTAGAAAACTCCAATTTTTTGCTCCATACGGAGGCTGGATATTTCATCCTCACTCTTTATGAAAAACGCGTGCATGCGGAGGATCTGCCGTTCTTTCTTGGCCTGATGGAGCATCTAGCGGCGGGTGGATTTACATCGCCTCGCCCGATACCGGCAAAGGATGGCCGGAACCTCAAGGAAGTTGCGGGGCGTCCGGCCGCGATCATTGAATTCCTAGATGGCCGGTCCGTTCAGCGGATCACGCCCCAGCATTGTGCATTGCTGGGGCAGACCCTGGCGCAACTGCATACCATTGGCAGCGACTTCAAACTCCAGCGGACAAATACCCTCTCTGTGTCAAACTGGCGGCCGCTTTATACGGCTTGCCGGGATAGCGATCATGGAAACATGCCCGATGATCTTTTACCAGAGATCGAGGCGGAGATTGGCTATCTTGAGGCTCACTGGCCGTCGGGTCTGCCAAGCGGCGTCATTCATGCGGATCTCTTTCCGGACAATATCTTTTTTCTGAACGACCGGGTAAGCGGTGTTATCGACTATTATTTTGCCTGTAACGATTTTTTCGCATATGACCTAGCGATCTGCCTGAATGCCTGGTGCTTTGAAAATGACGATAGTTTTAATATTACCAAGGCGCGGAAGTTATTGAACGGCTATCGGGAAGTCCGCAATTTCTCCCAGCAGGAACTTGATTTCCTGCCACTTCTTTGTCGGGGTGCTGCCGTACGGTTTTTACTCACCCGACTGTTTGACTGGCTCAATCAGGTTGAAGGGGCGCTGGTTAAACCGAAAGACCCCCATGAATATTTAAAAAAGCTTCAATTTCATCAGGCCGTAATATCCGTCGCCGCGTACGGCCTGGAATGACTAAAGACGGAATCACATCAGTCGAAAAGTGAATCGATCTCATCCTGAGAAATTTCATGTCCTTCCGGCTGCGGGCCACTTAATTCCACATCCTCATCAAACTGTGGCTTAAACTCCTCTACCTCCAGCTCTTGCAGCTCGTCTTCCCCACCGAGAATATCAATCATCTTGGTAATGCGCTCATCAACAAAGCCGAGCGTGGCAACGACCTTTGAAATACGCTGGCCGGTCACGTCCTGAAAGTTACAGGCTTCGTATATTTTCATAACAGCCTTGCCTATCGCTTCAAGACTCTCCATTTCTTCCGGTGAACTCGCATGCAATTCAAGACTCTCGCTTTTATCTTCAATCGTTTCGACAGCTTCCAGGATTGTATTCGTGGCTGTTTCCGTATCGCCAACAACCGCGTCAAGCTGATCGGTGACAGAGCCAAGCTTCTGACCGCTTCTCGATGAACTCAAGGAAGCTATTTCACGCCGGGTTTCAAGGATGACGTCAGACAGTTCCTGCAACTCACTTCGGAGCACCTCCAGCTCGGCGGAAGCTTTCGCTTCCTGAGCTTCCTCTGCGATAACCTCAATCGGATCGGCTTCGCCAAGCATTGCCTTGATATCGCCCAGCGCACTCATAAGATTTTGGTACTGTTCCCCGTTTATACCATCCGAAGCAGGATCGTGAGCCATGGGAATGGTCGAACCAAATTGTTTTATTTCCGCCGAGAATAGCTTTTTCTGCATCTTGCTCACTTAAACCTCTTCATTCGAAACGGGTATAGATTTCCGTTCATGCCCGGTAAATTTGACGGCAAGGCGCTAATTTTCGGTTAAAATCGTTCCTTTTTCTAAAATTGCTCCGCTGAGGCAATCATGCTAATTAGCCGACCTAGGCAGAGGTGTTCGTTTGGTAAATCTATTCAGGAGTATGATTTTGGCGGAGAAAATAGTTGTGATTTACACGGATGGCGCCTGTTCCGGAAATCCCGGTCCCGGCGGCTGGGGCGCGCTCTTGCAATATAATGGAAAAACAAAAGAACTCTTTGGTGGAGATGCGGAAACCACCAATAATCGCATGGAACTTACCGCCGCGATCGAAGCAATTAATTCGCTGAAACGCAGCACCATCGCCGAACTGCATACGGACAGCACTTACGTCAAGGATGGCATCACCAAATGGATGGCCAACTGGAAAAGAAACGGTTGGAAAACGGCAGCAAAAAAGCCGGTAAAGAATAAGGATCTCTGGCTGGCGCTCGACGACGCCATATCAAAACATCAGATTCGCTGGAAATGGGTCAAGGGCCATGCCGGTGACCCCGGAAATGAAAAAGCCGACGAACTTGCCAACGCCGGCATGGAAAAATTCAAGAAGTAGTCCGCGAGATCAACTCAAGCGGTTAACGATGGGGAAGGCCATGGCCCTCCCCATTAAATTAAAAACTAGAGCTGACCGAGAAGAGTTTCTGCATCGGATACTTCAAAACCGCCGGTTTCTTCCAGGTTGAGCTGCGATACCACGCCATCATCGACAACCATGGAATAGCGGCGGGAACGGACACCCAGTCCGGCACCGGACGCATCGAATTCAACGCCCATTGCTTTGGTAAAGGCAGCATCCGGATCCGCTACCATCTTGATGCTTCCTGCGTTGTGATCCTTCCCCCATGCGGCCATGACAAATGGGTCATTTACAGACAAACAGACAATATCGCTGACACCCTTGGAATTCAAATTTGCCGTATTATCAACGAAACCCGGCAAATGCTTGGCGGAACATGTCGGCGTATAGGCCCCGGGCACAGCAAACAACGCAACTTTCTTGCCGCCGAACAAATCCGCTGTTGAAACCTTGGACGGCCCTTTGTCCGTCATCATCATCAAATCGACATCTGGAAGTTTGTCACCAACTTTTATCGTCATTTTAATATCCTGTTGTATGTAGTTGCGTAGTGGCTTTCGGTAAAACTAACATAGTCATGTCTGCCGAAATTAAAAGTTTTCTAAGTTATGGCACCGATTTTATTCTATGCGCAACGGCCCTTGCGCGACCTTGCCCTCATCACTTACGGTAACCATAATTTGCTGACCGGCCAGAACATCTGTCTTCGCCGGAAGATTCGCTTTCAAAGTAAAATCTGCCGTCTTCCGATCCTGCGATACCTCCTTCGACATCAACTCGAAATAAGCTCCCTCGATCCCCTCTATAATAATTTGCGGAGAATCGAAGGGTATACTGGCGTATGCGGTCACCCTGAAATCTTCACCGTTCAGCGCTATAGCGCTCGCCCTGTTGATCGCAACGCCTGACGTCCCGATAACAGCCGGAACATGCTTTGCATATTGATCGATGATGGCAGCCTCCTTAGAGATCTTGGCTGTATCCGCACCTAGAGCAAGCGTGAAGGCATGATCATAGGGAATACAGATATTTTCACATATACCCAGTTGAAGCCGCAGCTTTAGGTCAAGCGGTTCGCCTGCCTCTTTCAGCGTGACATCTATTGGAAAAATCACCTCATCATGATAACCCCAGCTCGTCAGGCCATAGGTTTCAAATTTCTCGGGTAAAGGCCAGGAAATCGACACGTCTTTTAGATTTTCCGAACCGGACCAATCGAAATATGGCGGTATTCCTGCATCCCCTGGTGTTCGCCAGTAGGTTTTCCAACCCGGGGCCAATTTAATTTGAAGACCGATGCGTACAGAATCGCGGCCAGCTACTCCATCACGCTCGGATATCAGCCGTAAACTGGATTGGTCTGTCCTGACCCAATCGGAACTAGAGGCCGTACTCACATTCGCAGCGAAGAAGGTACCCAAGCACATCAGCATTGTATTCAGTAAAGCTGTTATGTTTATTTTCATCCCGCCGGAACCTTTTATCCATCAACAGGTTTGAACAGTTATATAAAACATTATTTAAGGGTTGGTATGTCACAATCGCGTCATGAAAAGTTTTTGGCGCTGGGAATTTTTGTCAGAAGACACATATTTATACTATGACAGTAAGCACAATTGATGCCGGTTATCTGGATGGCAAACTCTTGGTCGCTATGCCCAGTATGGGGGATCCGCGGTTTAAAAAAGCCGTAATTCTTCTCTGTGCCCATTCTGAATCAGGTGCAATGGGAATTCTTCTTAACCGTTCCCTGGATGCCCTGAGCTTCGATGATCTGCTTGAACAACTGGAAATACCGAAAACGGACAGCGCCAGCCAGATTAATATTCATTTTGGCGGCCCGGTGGATACTGAAAGGGGCTTCGTTGTCCATTCTACAGATCTTCTGTATGAAACCACCTTGGTCATCAGCGATGACATGGCGCTGACCGCGACTGTCGACATGCTGAAAACCATTGCACAGGGGAGCGGCCCTGAAAGCAGGTTTCTGGCGCTTGGATACTCCGGTTGGGGTCCCGGTCAGTTGGAGCAGGAAATTCAGGAAAACGGCTGGCTTGTTGTCGATCCGGATACAGAAATCGTCTTTGGATCAGCGCTTGATACCAAGTGGGAAGTCGCCATTAACAAGCTAGGCGTTGATCCCTCCCTTCTCTTCGGTGATATCGGCCACGCTTGACGTGATATTTCAGGGCGCGATTCTGTCGGTCCGCAGTAACGCATACAAAGAGTGATCATGCCAGACACCATTGATGCAGAGATATTCTCTCGCCAACCCCTCTTTTGAAAACCCGACTTTCTCAAGCAGGCGGGAACTCGGAATGTTCGATGGTAGACAGGCGGCTTCAATCCGTCGCAGGCCGAATTCGCTGAACAGCACTGGAATCAGACCGCAGAGCGCCTCAAACATATAGCCTTTACGGGCATAGCGTTTCCCTGTCCAGTAACCGAGCGTTCCGGTCTGGGCAACGCCGCGGCGTATGTTACCCAGCGTGATGCCGCCGATAATATCTTCGCTCTCACGATCAATGAGAAAAAACGCCTGCCCCATATCATCTTTGACGTCCCTGGCATAACGCCGCAGCCGTGCCCGAAAGCTCGCTTTGGTAAGAGAGTCCATCGTCCAGACGGGTTCCCATGGGACAAGGAAGTCACGGCTCTCAGCGCGCACATCCGACCATTTTTCCCAATCGGAAATCCGTGGAGGACGCAAGATAAGCCGCTCTGTGATGACTTTTGGACCGCTTCCCATCAATGACAGTTTATCCAACATCACCGCGGCCTCCTTATCACATCCTAGCTAAATCTTGCCGCGATCCTGTCAAACGGATCAAGCTTTTTCAGTGGGCCAAGCGCCGCGAGGCTGGGCGTAACCCCAAAAAACAGCCGCCCCGCGAGATTTTTCGCATCCTCAACCGTTACAGCATCAACTTTTTCAATGATTTCCGCGGCAGGCAGGACACGCCCATAAATGAGAACCTGCCGTGCGTGCACTTCAGAGCGCGACGCCGGGCCTTCCATCCCCATCAGAAGAGACGCCTTCAACTGCGCCTTTGCCCGTTCCACTTCCGCCACCTCAATGTCTTCGCTGGCACGAAACAGCTCATCACTCAGTACATGGCTCAACTCGCCAATGTGATCCTCCCCCGTACCCGCATAAACGGAAAAGGTCCCCGTATCGGCAAATGACGAGGAAAAGCTGAAAACCGAATAGCACAGGCCGCGGCGCTCCCGAATCTCCTGAAACAGGCGCGACGACATACCTCCGCCCAGCAGGCCGGACAAAATCTGTGCTGTATAGAAATCATCGTCCGAATAGGAAAGCCCTGGAACCGACAGGGCGTAATGAACTTGCTCCAGATCCCGCTCTTCCCGATACTCGCCGCCCTGATAGACAGCCGGCTCCATCTGGGTTTCACCTTCCGTCGCCAACTCATCAAAGGCCCTCTCCGCCAGCTGCACCAGAGCATCATGATCGACCGCCCCGGACGCGCTTAAAACCATTTTCGGTGCCAAATAATGGCTCTTCATGTAATCGGCGATCATGGGACGATCAAATCCACGCACCTGTGCGACAGTCCCCAGAATGGAGCGGCCTATTGGCTGATTAGGATAGGACGTTTCCTGCAAATGATCGAAAATAACATCATCGGGGGTATCGTGCGTCTGCCCGATTTCCTGAACGATCACTTCTTTTTCTCGCGCAATCTCGGTTTGATCAAAGCTGGAGTGCTGCAGAATATCACCGAGAATGTCCACGGCGAGCGGCACATCATCCTTCAATACTCTTGCAAAATACGCAGTCTGATCACGGCTGGTATAGGCGTTGAGATGACCGCCAACAGATTCGATCACCTCCGCAATTTGAAGGGCCGACCGTTTTGACGTTCCTTTAAACGCCATATGCTCAAGCACATGGGAGATACCATTTTCCGCCGCCGTTTCATGGCGCGCGCCGGTATCGACCCACACACCAACTGCCGATGTCTCAAGACCCGGCATCGGGTCCGTGATGACCCGCAATCCGTTCTTCAGCGTTGTGACTCTCGTGTCCATCAATGTTCTTTCGTCCTCAAGCCTCGCTCAGTATGCGGGCATGATCTTTAATAAATGATTTTACCGTTTCCACGTCGTTTGGCAAACTCACAAGCCTCTCTTCCCGTTCAAACAGATCCGCCATATGTTTGGGGAGAGCAGGTCGTTCGCCTGTTGCTTTTTCCACCGCATCAGGAAATTTAGCAGGATGTGCTGTGGATAGGGTAACCAGCGGCGTTTTCCCGTTTTTACGGCATTTTTTTCCGACAAAAAGACCAACCGCTGTGTGCGGGTCAACCAGTTTCGCGCTATGCGCCAGGGTTCCGCGAATGGTCACAGAAGTGTCTTCTTCATCACATCGTCCGGCCGCGAAAATGCTCTCGTTCAGTCGGGACATATTGACCGAAAAACCTCCGTCCTGGTCCAGCTTCTCCATCAGCTCAGCAACCTCGTCCCCATCCCGCCCATAGAGATCGGCAAGGAAACGCTCAAAATTACTCGAGACCTGAATGTCCATACTAGGGCTGATGGTCGGATCAACCCCTGATTTCCGATATTCGCCGCTGTTGAAAAACCGCGAGAGGATATCGTTGCGATTGGTCGCCACGATGAGCTGTTCGATCGGCAATCCCATCTTGCTTGCCGCATATCCGGCATAAACATCACCGAAATTCCCGCTCGGAACGGAAAAGGAGATCGGGCGTTCTGGAGCGCCAAGGCTGACGCCCACAGTGAAATAATAAACAATCTGCGCCATCACACGCGCCCAGTTTATTGAGTTGACCGCCGAAACCGCAAGAGTATCGCGGAAGTCATGGTCATTAAACATCGCCTTGACCATGGCCTGACAATCGTCAAAATCGCCTTCAACCGCGATATTATGAACATTTGCATCGGTCACCGTGGTCATTTGACGTCGCTGCACCTCTGATACCCTGCCATTCGGATGCAGGATAAAGATATCAACGGCCTCACGACCGCGGCAAGCCTCGATCGCGGCGGAACCTGTATCACCGGATGTTGCCCCGACAATCGTTACCCGTTTACCCACGCGCGCAAGCAGGTGATCATAGAGCAATCCGAGGAGCTGCAGAGCCACGTCCTTGAATGCCAGAGTTGGGCCATGATACAGCTCCATCAGGAATTCATTACTGCCGATCTGACTAACCGGTACGACCGCATCATGGGAAAAGCTGGAATAGGCTTTTTTTGTCATGGCCCGGAAGTCTTCCGGGGCAACGCTGTCTCCCAGAAATGGCTGCAACAGGAAAGCCGCAGCCTCCGCATAGGACATGCCGGCGAGGCTCCTGATATCATCTCGGGAAAACTGCGGCCAGCTCTCCGGCAGATAGAGGCCGCCGTCCCGCGCGAGGCCGGTCAGGACTACTTCTTCAAAATTCAAAACAGGCGCTTTTCCACGCGTGCTGATATAGCGCAACCTCATTCTCCCATATATGGATCAAATGGCGGGAGAGAGTAACCATATGCGTTGCTTTCGCGCAAGTCCGGATGTCTCCCCTACGGTAAGTAACGTTCCTTAAGGTGGGCCTTGAAGGCGTCCACGGTCAGGGCAACCCCCGTCGCCGATTGCAAAATGCTGTCCGTAGATTGAGAACTGCCAAGTTCATGGATATTCCGCCGCAGCCAGCCGAGTAACTCGTTAAAACTTCCGGCTCTGATCTTCGATGAGAAATCGGGAATATCCGACTTTGCTGCCCGATAAATCTGCGCAGCTGCCATGGCGCCCAATGTATAGGTCGGAAAATAGCCAAGTGCTCCACTCGGCCAATGGATATCCTGAAGACAGCCAACCCGGTCATTTGGCGGCGTTATACCCAGCATTTTCCGCATGCCACTGCTCCAGGCCGCCGGTAAATCCGCCACCTCCAAATCACCCGATAAAAGTGCTTTCTCGAGTGAATAGCGCAAGATGACATGTAACGGATAAGTCACCTCATCCGCATCCACCCGGATAAATCCCGGCTCGACTGCCAGATATAGCCGCTCCAGATTTTCCTGCTCCCAGGCGGCACCGCTGCCATTAAACGCTGCCTTGATCCGTGGCAAGGCAAACGCGAGGAAATCAGGACCCCGGGAAAGCTGCATTTCAATCAGAAGAGACTGGCTTTCATGCAATGCCATTCCGCGCGCCGTGCCGACTGGCTGGGATCGCCATTTTTCAGGCAGTCCCTGCTCATACAGCGCATGCCCGGTTTCATGGAGTGTCCCCATCAGGCTTTGAGTGAAATCATCTTCCTCGTAACGGGTTGTCAGCCGAACATCATCCGGGATACCGCCGGTGAACGGATGGTGACTAATATCAAGCCGGCCATGATTAAAATCAAAACCGAGCGCCGTCATAAGTTCCTGCCCGAGCTGCTTCTGAATACTCTCGGCAAACGGGCCTTCCGGTTTGATGACAGCGGGCGCACTTTTCTGCCGCTCCAGTACAGCCCCCAGGAAATCGGGCAAAAAACCCTCCAGATCCGCGAACAATGGATCGATCACGGAAGCAGAACATCCGGGCTCATACTCGTCCAGAAGGGCATCATAGGGCGAAAGAGAAAAAGCAGCTGATTTTGCCTCCGCGATGTGTTGCGTGAGGCGGACCACTTCTGTCAACGAGGGGACAAGGCTGGCAAAGTCATTGTTCCGCCGCGCATCACGCCAAAGCATCTCACAGTGCGATGTTGCGTGGGAATGTGCCTCAACAAGGTCCGGATCGACCGCCGTCGCATGCCGCCAGCGGTTCCGCATTTCCGTCAAATTAGCGTTCTGCCAGACATCGAGCGAATGGCTCCCTGCTTCTGCCTCGTCAAGCAGTTCTCCGATATTTTTCTGAACGAGTATGTCGTGGGATATCAGGCTTAAAGCCGCCAGCTGTTCTGCGCGGGCCTTACTCCCGCCCGCAGGCATTATCGTCGCGCTGTCCCAATGCAGCATTGCCGTCGCACCGGAGATGGCGGAGAGGCGCGCAAAGGTTTTTTCCAAACGGGAGTAGGCGGTTGACGTCTCAGGCATCAGGGTTTTGCTTGGCCTGACCCCGTTTGAGGCCATACACAACATAAATAACAATCATCGCCACGGCCAGCCCGAGCCAGGTAAACGCATATTGGATATGATTATTCGGAAGAGAAATGCGGGTTTGCCCTCCAATCGGTAATCCGCCGGGAACCTCATTTGCATCCAGTTCGACAAATACCGGGGCAGTTTCTATCCCGAGATGGTCTGCCATGGCGGATAGCTCACCATAGAGCCAGACATTGTCCTCCGCATTGCTCTCGGGAAGAAATGACCATGATTTCTCCCATGGCTTTCGGGCAATGCCTGTGACCGTTATCTCTCCCTCAATCAATCCCTTGGCACGAGTTTCCGGAGCTTTCTTTGATTCCGGCACCCAGCCCCGATTTACGAGGACGATATCCCCTTCAGCGCTCCGTTTGAATGGCGTGATGATATGGAACCCGGCACGACCGGCTTCCGCATGCGCAAACAGATGAATTTCATGACTATGATCAAATTCCCCGGTCAGGCTGACCCTGCGGTAGTGCCATAGTTCAGGATCAATATCGCCAGGGGGCAGAGTTTCCGGCGCGGCCGAGAGCTGAGTTTCGATCGTATCAAGGAGATCGATTTTCCAGCTGTAACGGTTGATCTGCCACACTGTCAGCGCGAGCAGGATCAGCACACAGGGAATTGTGATTAATGTCGGTAAAAGTCCGGGTGAAAAATTTTTCATGAATTAATAACGCTCAATCTCGGAGCTGGCCTTATGCTTGAATTGCAAAGCAATCAAATACGCCTTGAAGGGCCTTAAAAGCCCAAGACTTAATATCAGAATCATCGGTAGCCAGATTGTCAACTGCACCCAATAAGGCGGATGGTAAATCAGCTCTGTGGCGACCGCGAGGCCAGCAACGATAAATCCAACTATAAAGATAATAAAAACCGCCGGTCCGTCACCGCTGTTTACGGCACTGAAATCCTGCCCGCAGTTATCGCAACTTTCCGCAACATCCAGAAAGCCAGAAAAGAGTTTCCCCTTTCCGCATGCCGGGCATTTGCAGGTAAGCCCGGCGCGGAAAGGGGAAACTGGCATGCCATAGGAATAGGGCATTTAGTCAGATCAGGTCCACTCCGGTCCTGCACCCCACCAGTAAACGGCGAAGAAAAGGAACAGCCACACGACATCAACGAAATGCCAATACCATGCGGCAGCCTCCAGACCAAAGTGATGGGTCGGCGTAAAATGCCCTTTTGTCGCCCGAATCAGACAGACCAGCAGGAAGACCGTTCCGATAAAGACATGAGCGCCATGAAACCCGGTCGCCATATAGAAAGTCGACGGATAAATACCGTCCGAGAAACCAAATGCGGCATGAGAATATTCATATATCTGAACCGCAGTAAAGCAGGCGCCAAGGATAACGGTCAGCAGCAAACCCTGAACCAGCCCCTTGCGGTCATCATGCTGAAGCGCGTGATGAGCCCATGTCACAGTTGTTCCGGACAACAATAGGATAACGGTGTTCAACAACGGTATATGCCACGGATTGAAGGTCAGAATGCCTTCCGGTGGCCATATCCCGCCGCCTACCTCACTCGGAAACAGACCAGCATCAAAATAGGCCCAGAACCAGGCAACAAAAAACATCACTTCCGACGCGATGAACATGATCATGCCATATCGAAGGCCAAGCTGCACGACAGGCGTATGATGCCCCTCATGCTCGCCTTCCTTGACAACATCACGCCACCAGACGAATGCCGAATAACAAAGAGCAATAAACCCGATTACAAAGACCGCATAGCCTTTGTCATGCATCCACATAACAGCACCGATAGCCGTGACAAAGGCCGCAATTGACGAAAGTGCCGGCCAAGGCGACGGGTCGACCAAATGATAGTCATGTTGTTTGGCGTGAGAATCTGCCATTCCTAAACTCCTGCAAATCACCCGGAATGACTCCGGTCCTGAAAATTACAAATTCACTCTTTGGTCAATTAACATCAACCGATTTCTTCTCGGCCTTTGCCGAAACTTCCGTCCCGTCATCATCATCGCTGACGAAGAAGGTATAGGAAAGCGTTATAACCTTGACTTCCTTTGCGTTCGGATCGTTATCAATCTCGGGATCAACGAAGAATGTAACCGGCATATCAACGCGCTCACCCGGTTTCAAAACCTGTTCCGTAAAGCAGAAACAATCAATCTTGGTGAAATATTGCCCGACCTTTTGCGGGGTCACATTGAAGGTAGCGGTTCCCTTGATAGTGCGATCGGTCGGATTATAGGCTTCATAAAAAGCAAGACCGCTCTCACCAACTTTCATGGTGATTTTATGTTCAACCGGTTTGAAGTCCCACGGCATTTCCCGGCTGGTATTCGCATCAAACTCAATCGTCATTTCACGGTCAAGGATCACATCCGGTGCAATCTCTGCCTGCTGCGTGGTGCCGCCATAGCCCGTCACACGGCAGAAAAGATCATATAATGGGACCGATGCATATGACAGACCGACCATCCCGATCACGACGGATACCAGAATAGCCGCAAGACGCACCGATTTATTGCTCTGCTTCTTCATCAGGCTCCCGCTCCGCCGGACATTTTCACGACAGTAATCAGGTAAAACAGAATCACAAGGGCGACGAGCACTCCTCCGACTACCAGGTTGCGGGTTCGCTGACGTTTTTGATGTTCATCATTACGCGTCATATCAAATCACCGTCAGGACGAGATTTTCGCCAAGTAATGTGGCAAAAATCAAGAAAAGATAGAGCAAGGAAAAGGCGAATAGCTGCTTCGCACTCTCCTCATCCTTCTTGCGCCATACCTTAAGCGCCATCACCAGAAACAGTCCGCTCAGGAGTGCTGCGGCGGCGCCATAGAAGACGCCGGCATATCCAAGGACATATGGCATCACAGCAATTGGAAAAAGGAGAGCACTATACAGCACAATCTGGCGCCGCGTGACGTCGCGACCGGCAACGACTGGCAGCATCGGCACACCCGCTTTTGCATAGTCAATGTCACGCCAGAGAGACAACGCCCAGAAATGCGGCGGCGTCCACATAAAAATAATCGCGAATAGAACAAGCGATTCCGCACTCACATCGCCAGTAACAGCCGCCCAGCCAATCATCGGAGGAAAAGCGCCTGCCGCACCGCCGATAACAATATTCTGCGGCGTCCGCCGTTTCAGCCACATGGTATATATGAAAACATAAAAGGCGATCGTAAGTGCCAGCAAAGCCGCCGCCACGTAATTCACAGCGAGCCCCATCAGCACGACAGAGGCGACAGAAAGAACGGTACCGAAGGCAAGGGCCTCATTCGCACTGACCCGTCCGGCTGGGATCGGCCGTTCCTGCGTCCGCTCCATCACGGCATCAATATCCGCGTCGAACCACATGTTGATCGCCCCTGACGCACCGGCGCCAATGGCAATACACAGAAGGGCCGTAATGGCGAGGACCGGGTGCAGAGTTCCAGGTGCAACAACAAGCCCGACCACTCCCGTAAACACAACAAGCGACATCACGCGCGGTTTCAACAGCGCGAAATAATCACTGACCCGCGTCAAATCAGTATTGACGCGGGTCTCGATTGCTTCTTTTCCAAGGCTTGTGTCAGACAAGGATGTCTCCTCTGGCCTTTACTTGATAACCGGCAATTCGTTGAACTGATGGAAAGGCGGCGGCGACGGCAAGGTCCATTCCAGTGTCGTTGCGCCTTCACCCCATGGATTACCGGCAGCCTGCTCCTTGCGGACGAAGGCATGAATAACCGTGATCAGGAAGATCAGGACACCAACGGCCGATACATAGGAGCCGTAGGAGGAAATGGCATTGTAACCGGCAAACGCATCGGGATAGTCCGGAATACGACGCGGCATGCCCGCCAACCCAAGGAAATGCATCGGGAAGAAGATCATATTCACACCGATAAAGGTTACCCAGAAGTGCAGATGAGCAAGCTTCTCCGAATAATTATAGCCCGTAATCTTGCCGAACCAGTAGTAGAAGCCCGCAAAAATCGCAAACACCGCACCCAGGCTCAGAACGTAATGAAAATGAGCCACCACATAGTAAGTGTCATGAAGCGCTACATCGAGGCCGGCATTGGCCAGCACGACACCTGTGACACCGCCAACTGTGAAGAGGAAGATAAAGCCCAGTGCCCAGACCATCGGTGCCTTGAATTCGATAGAACCGCCCCACATTGTAGCAATCCAGGAGAAAATCTTGACACCTGTCGGAACCGCGATCACCAGCGTGGCCACGAGGAAATATGCCCGCGTATCAACATTCATGCCGACCGTATACATATGATGTGCCCATACGACGAACCCGATACCGCCGATAGCAACCATCGCATAAGCCATGCCCAGATATCCGAAAACCGGTTTACGGCTGAACGTTGCGACGATCTGGCTGATGATGCCAAAACCCGGCAAAATCAGGATGTAAACTTCCGGATGGCCGAAGAACCAGAACAGATGCTGAAACAGGATGGGATCGCCCCCGCCCTGAGGCGCAAAGAAGGTAGAACCAAAGTTCCGGTCCGTCAGCAACATGGTAATGCCACCGGCCAGAACCGGCAGGGACAGCAGCAGCAGGAACGCCGTCACCAGAACCGACCAGACAAAGAGCGGCATCTTGTGCATGGTCATGCCGGGTGCGCGCATGTTGAAGATGGTTGTAATAAAGTTGATAGCACCGAGAATGGACGAGGCGCCCGCGATATGGAGACTAAGGATGGCGAAATCGACAGCCATACCGGGATGACCCAGCGACGAGGAGAGCGGCGGATACAAGGTCCAGCCACCGCCAACACCATTCGCCCCGGCCGGGCCTTCAACGAAAATCGAGATCAGCAGAAGACCGAACGCAGGCGGCAGCAGCCAGAACGACACGTTGTTCATGCGCGGAAATGCCATGTCCGGCGCACCTATCATGAGCGGAACAATCCAGTTACCAAAACCACCGATCATCGCAGGCATCACCATGAAGAAGATCATGATCAAACCGTGGCCCGTCACCAGAACATTGAAGAAATGAAAATTGCCGTTCAAAAGCTGATCGCCGGGCACCTGAAGCTCAGCGCGAATGAAAACAGACATTGAACCGCCGACAATACCGGCGATAATCGCGAAGATAAGATACATCGTCCCGATGTCTTTGTGGTTGGTCGAATAGACCCACCGCTTCCAACCGGACGGGGTATGTTCGTCGTGAGCGGCTGCTGAACCGTAAGCCATAATCTCTTGCCTCTCTCTAGCCTGTTATTCTGCGTTTGCAGGGGTGACCTGCGCAAATTTTATTGCCGGCGTTTCGCCACTTGCGAATTCTTGTTTGGCCTCAACAAGCCACTTGTCGTAGTCTTCTTTACTGACTGCCCGGATCATGATCGGCATAAAGCCATGGCGGGCGCCGCAAAGCTCGGAACACTGACCGTAATACATACCTTCTTTGTCGATCCGCATCCAAGTTTCATTCAGACGGCCCGGCACAGCATCCATTTTTACACCGAGCGACGGCATCGCCCAAGAATGAAGAACGTCTTCAGCCGTCACCAAAACGCGGATATTCGTGTCAATTGGTAGGACGATAGCATTATCTGTCGTTAGCAACCGCGGCTGTCCGGGCTTCAACTCATCCTCTTCAAGCATAATAGCTTCAAAGGCCAAGCCTTCTTCGTCCATGTACTCATAGCCCCAGTACCACTGATACCCGATTGCCTTGAGCGTCATATCCGGCGTTTCAATCCGATCGCCGTAATAGAGCAGTTTCAAGGAGGGGATCATGATGACAATCAGGATCATGACCGGGACAACCGTCCAGATAATTTCAATAAATGTATTATGGGACGTTTTGGATGGAGTCGGATTGGCCCGCTTGTTGAAGCGAATAATCACATAGATCAGCAAGAGCAGAACGAAAAGCGAGATGGCACTAATAATCCAGAGCAACAAGTCATGGAAGGAGTGCTGTTCAATCGCGACCGGCGAAAACGCCTCCTGAAATGTCGTCTGCCATGGCGCGGGCTGTCCTTGCTCCGCCGCGGCAACTCCCATCGTCAAAAAACTGCCCGCAGCTGCGGCCATAAATGCGACAAGATTCTTAAACCTACCCATCATCAATTCCCGTCTGTGATCACGTGACTATTTAACTCGACCAGCTGTATGAGCCAGTATACGCCTACCCGGTCAAATTTTGGACAGTTTTTTGACTTATACTCACCTGATTGTAGCAAATCAAAATGCTTTCCGCCCAATTGCGCCGGAAACTACACCACGGATACGGCAGATAACAAGCCTAAGACTGCATATTATCAGCATTTTGAGCGAAATATTTTTACGCTATTATGCGCCAATATCCAAATAAATGATTTTATTTCAATATGTTATGATCATAAATCCGAAATCTGGCGTGATTTGAGGCAACAATCTTTTTGAGGGGAAATTGTGACAATTTGTCACACCAATTTGCAGCATGAAGATTAAAGCGGATTAGAATCTTTCAAATCACTTTTTGCCCTCCCTCGACATTCGCGATCAAAAGACACATATTCATGTGAATGAAACCAGCAAAAGTACCGACCGGAGCGCCTTTATGACCGATGTAGCAACAGCCAATGAGCTTTTCTTCCTGCCCACAGGCATGGATCGCGATGTGGTGGAGAAACAGGTTTCCGAGGCGTTAGCGTATGCCGATGATGGTGAGCTGTTCATGGAGTACCGTCAGTCGGAAGGCTTCTCGTTCGATGATGGCCGTCTGAAAAGCGCAAGCTTCGATACAACACAAGGGTTTGGTCTTCGTGCCGTCGTGGGCGAAGCTACGGGGTTTGCCCATGCATCGGAACTTAGCGAGCAGGCAATCCGCAATGCATCCAAGACCGTTCAGGCAGTTCAGACCGGGAAAAGCGGATCCATGACGCTGCCGCCTGCGGGTTCAAATCAGTCGCTCTACCGGGATGACAATCCTTTAAGCGAAATTCCCTTCGATGCTAAGGTTAGGACCTTGTCGGAAATTGACGCCTACGCCCGCGCAAAGGACAGCAAGGTCGTTCAGGTTTCCGTCTCCCTCGCCGGATCATGGCAGGGGATCGAGATCATCCGCGCCGGCGGCGAGCGTGCGGGAGATATTCGGCCGCTCGTCCGGCTTAATGTCTCTGTTGTTGTGGAAAAGGATGGCAGACGGGAATCAGGTTCTCACGGCACAGGCGGCCGCACCGGATATGATTTTTATCTTCAGGAGTCGACCTGGCAGGCTGCTGTCGACGAAGCCTATCGTCAGGCTATGGTCAATCTTGACTCTGTTGCGGCCCCGGCCGGAGAGATGGATGTCGTTCTAGGGCCGGGCTGGCCCGGCATCATCCTGCATGAGGCGGTCGGCCATGGCCTTGAAGGTGACTTCAACCGCAAAAAAACGTCGGCTTTCTCCAACCTTATGGGTCAGCGGATTGCCGCGCCTGGTGTAACCGTCGTGGATGATGGAACAATCGCCGATCGCCGTGGCTCCCTCAGCATCGATGATGAAGGTACCGCAAGCAGTTCAACGACACTTATTGAGGATGGCATTCTGGTCGGCTATATGCAGGACAGGCAGAATGCCCGGCTGATGGGGGTTGAACCGACGGGAAATGGCCGACGCGAGAGCTACGCACATTTGCCGATGCCGCGAATGACCAATACCTATATGCTAGGCGGCGACAAGGATCCGTCGGAAATCGTGAAATCGGTCAAAAAAGGGATATTCACGGCCAACTTCGGTGGCGGCCAGGTCGATATCACGTCCGGGAAATTCGTCTTCTCCTGTACGGAAGCCTACCTGATCGAAGACGGCAAGATTACGGCCCCTGTCAAAGGGGCGACGCTGATCGGCACGGGAAGCGAAGCACTCAAAAAAGTAACAGCAATCGGCAATGACATGGCGCTCGATAGCGGGATCGGCACCTGCGGGAAAGCCGGACAAAGCGTTCCGGTCGGTGTCGGGCAACCGACCATGCTGATTGAAGGACTGACCGTTGGCGGCACGGCATAAAAAAGCCCTGCACCTGAGGCTTTTGGTCTTCGGATTTTCTATTGCCTTGTTCTCATTGGCACTAAACATATTTGCGTCCCTTGCTCTCGCGGAGGCTGAAAACTGGCTGCCTCCGGGCAGTTCAACCGAGATGCTGGATAGCCCGCCGCCGGAACTAATCAAGCCGGGCACAGAAAAAGACCGGGAATGGCTTTACGGTCGACTGCTGTTCCGCAGCCCCTCCCTGCTGGGTGAGAAAGCGGTCCGCATTGGACTGTCTTGCAACAGTTGCCATACCAATGGACATGTCAACACAAGCTTCTACATCAATGGTCTGTCCGACCGGCCCGGACGGATAGATGTGACCAACCGTTTCTGGCAGGCCGGTTTCGAAGACGGCATCGCCAACCCGCTTGATATCCCGTCACTGCGCGGTTCAGCAGACAACAAATTTTTCGGGACGGTCAATGTCTTCCCTGATTTACATGCCTTTACAAGTCATGTCATCATGATTGAATTTGCCGGACCAGAGCCGAACGAAGAGGCTATAAAGGCTTTGATATCATATATGAATTCTTTGGATATCAATGAGTTGGAAGAGTCAGAACCGGTTGTAGAAACAAGTTCAGACATGTCCTACATTTCCCTCCTGCATCGTCCATTGGAAAACAGGGACATGCCAGAGCTGGACAGACTGATCGACCTGATCCGAAGTGACTATGGACGCCGCGCGAAACTGCCCGCGGCCCAAACAGATGCTCTTCACCTCACCGTATCAAGTCTGCGGGAGTTGCAAGACAAAGCTGCCAAAGATGACTTTGAGGCGGCTTTCGTGATTTATCGGAAATTAAGCAGCGATCAGTAGGCGTATTCGGTAAAGACGGGCTCGATATCCTCTTTCCATGCGCCGTGATATCGCGCCAGCATCTCCTCGGCTGGTGTCTGGCCGGATTTGACAATGGTTTTAAGCGCATTCAGGAAATGGCTTTCATCTTCCCCGAAACTATCGAAACTTTTACGTGCCTTCAAACCGTATGTGGCAATTTCCAGCACCTCCGAGGCCAGCACTTGCATGTCGCGACCATCCGGCATCTTCGTTTTGAGCGCCTGAGTGATGACGTCATTGCGAATTCGCTGGCGATCCGCCGCTGTCCAGTTCTTGACCAGATCCCAAGCATTATCCAGCGCCGTGTCATCGTATAACAGGCCAACCCACAACGCCGGTAGCGCACAGAGCCGTCGCCACGGACCGCCATCTGCGCCGCGCATCTCAAGAAAGCGCTTCATGCGGACTTCCGGAAACAGAGTTGTCAGATGATTGTCCCAATCCGCGAGGTTCGGCTTCTCACCCGGAAGGCCAGGTAATTTTCCGTCGAGAAAATCCCGAAACGACTGCCCGCTCACATCAAGATAGGTGCCATCTCGATAGACGAAATACATCGGCACATCCAAGGCATAATCCACATATCTCTCGAAGGAAAAGCCGTCTTCGAACACAAACGGGATCATGCCCGTCCGATCCGGGTCCGTATCCGTCCAGATAAAGCTTCGATGGCTGAGATGCCCATTCGGACGGCCTTCCGTAAAGGGGGAATTCGCGAAAAGTGCCGTAGCCAACGGCTGTAATGCCAGACTAGTCCGGAACTTCTTGATCATGTCCGCTTCTGACGCATAATCAAGATTTACCTGAACGGTGCATGAGCGGAACATCATATCCAGACCATGCTGCCCGCGCTTGGGCATGTAGCTTTTCATAATCTGGTAGCGCCCTTTGGGCATAATCGGTGTTTCCTCGCGGGTCCATTTAGGACTGAACCCGAGCCCGAGGAAACCAACCCCCATTTCATCGCCGACCTCGCGCACCTGCGCCAGATGCGTATGCACCTCGCTGCATGTTTCATGGAGATTTTCAACAGCGGCGCCGGACAGTTCCAGCTGGCCACCGGGCTCAAGACTTATGGAACAGCCCTCTTTAGAAAGCGCAATGACATTATCGCCCTCAAAGTCCGGGTGCCAGCCAAAGCGCTGAAGCCCCTCCAGCATGGCCTTAATGCCCTTGGGACCCTCATAAGTGAGCGGTTCATGCGTATCAAGCGTGAAACCGAATTTTTCATGTTCAGTGCCAATACGCCACTTATCGCGCGGTTTGCAACCACTCGCCGCAAAGTCGACAAGCTGCGCTTTATCGGTAATTTCGACGGCTTCGCCCTTGGAAGGTCCGGACATGTATTCCCCTAACATTTTATTTCGGCCGGGCAAAGCGCCCCAGGTCCGGCCTTTTGACTTGAATTAAAGAATTGCGAAGGCGGCTTCAAGCCTAAAGTTTCATTTTTGTCCAACGGTCACATTTTCGCGTCGGGCACATATGTTCAGCCCCAATCTCCATGAAAGGCCTGAAGCAGGCTGAGGCTGGCGATAACCGCTGTTTCTGCGCGCAGTATCCGCGGTCCCAATGATATCGGGTATGTATTTGGCCGCGAGCTGATAAGGTCGATTTCTTCATCGGAAAAGCCCCCTTCCGGCCCCGTTATAATTCCCCATTTTTCAGTCTTTTCCAGTCCGGAAAGCGTTTTAACCGCACTTTCCCCCGTCAATCTTTCGTTGCAGAAAATCAGGGTTCGTTCGGGATATAAGGTACTCAATGCCTGTTCGAGCCTGATCAGGCCATGGATGATCGGAACGTTTAATCGCTCGCATTGTTCCGCTGCTTCCAGCGCCTGCAACGCCATCTTGTCGGTGCGCAATCGCTCTGAATTGGTCCGGCTTGTCTGAATGGGTTGAAGACTGGCAACGCCAAGTTCTGTTGCCTTCTGAATGATCATTGCCGTTTGCGTTTTCTTGACCGGCGCGAACAGAAGCTCGATATCGGGCTCATCGATTTGCGGCCTCAGCTGTTCAGTGACATGGACAAGACAGTGATTCTTGTGCACCTCCTGCAAATGTCCGAGCCACTCTCCGTCCCGCCCATTGAACAGGCCGATTTTATCCCCCTCCTCTCGTCGCATGACTGTCGCCACGTAATGCGACTGGTTTTTGTCGAGCACAACACCCAGGTCCTTGCCAAGATCACTGGGGACATACAGACGGAGCGAATATTGCTTTGGTAACATTTGGCGGTAAACTCATTGATCGGTGATATATAAATTATTGCGATTCATAGCAATTAATGCCATCCACGTCACCTTTGGAGCGACAGGAGCAATTTGAGAGATGTTACGACTAGATCGGATCATAGCCGATGCCAGTCAAAGAAACTGGGTTGATCGATACGCGCCGGAGGGGTGGCAGCCCTACATGAAATTGTCCCGGCTCGACAGGCCGATTGGAACCTGGCTCCTGTTGCTTCCCTGCTTCTGGTCCATTGCCCTCGCTGCACCAATGGGCGAAGGACCAGACATCATATTATTCATACTTTTTGCGATTGGCGCCCTGGTGATGCGTGGCGCGGGCTGTACTCTCAATGACATCGCCGACAGGAATTTCGACGGAAAAGTGGAGCGCACAAAAAAGCGGCCGATCCCCAGTGGTCAGGTCACACTGTTTCAGGCCGTCTTCTGGCTGGGTGTCCAATGCCTGATCGGATTTCTGATACTGATCCAGTTTAATGTCTTCGCCATTCTGCTGGGAGTTGCAAGTCTTGCGCTCGTCGCCATTTATCCATTCGCCAAGCGGTTCACTTACTGGCCACAGTTTTTCCTTGGCCTCGCCTTCAACTACGGCGCTTTGCTGGGCTGGGCCGCGGTTCAGGGTAGTCTTGGGATTGCGCCGGTCGTGATGTATTTCGGCGGCATTGCCTGGACCATCGGCTATGACACGATCTATGCCCATCAGGATAAAGAGGATGATGCGCTGATCGGCGTAAAATCAACGGCCCTGAAATTCGGCGAGACAACAAAATACTGGCTGATGGGGTTTTACACCGTAACGATTTTATCGTTGCTTGTTGCTGGCGCTGTTGTTGGATTGAGTGTCCTTTTTTATCTCCTTATGATCGGCGCGGCATTACATCTGATCTGGCAAATCAGGACGCTCGACATAGATAATGGTGATCGGTGCCTGATGCTTTTCAAATCCAACAGGAATTTCGGCCTGATCGTTCTTGCCGCAATTGTCCTTGGAAAACTCTCCCTTCCATTCTAGGAAACGCTTTTTCTTTACGGCGGCGCGCAAACTCGGGCATAGTCGCGTCACCATTACGTATTATCGGGACAGGAAAATGGCGTACGGATCACTCCGGGATTTTATCGGGCAACTCGAAAAGGACAAAAAACTCGTCCGGGTGAGCGAGCCTGTTTCAACCTATCTGGAGATGACGGAAATCCAGACCAGGCTTCTGGCCGAAGGCGGGCCCGCCGTTCTGTTTGAAAATCCGGTCAACGAAGCGGGAGAACGAAGTAATATCCCGGTTCTCGTCAATCTGTTCGGCACGGTCGACCGGGTCGCCATGGGCATGAACCGTACACCGGATAAACTGCGTGAAGTGGGGGAAACGCTGGCGTTCCTGCGCCAGCCCGAGCCGCCTGAAGGCATTCGCGAGGCGATGGGGATGCTGCCGGTCCTCAAAACCGTTATGACCATGCGGCCGAAAACCGTCAAAAAAGCCCCCTGTCAGGAAGTTGTCCTGACCGGCGATGAAATTGATCTTGATGCCCTGCCCATTCAGACCTGCTGGCCGGGGGAGCCCGCCCCCTTGATCACCTGGCCCCTGGTCGTGACAAAAGGCCCGGGCAGCGGCAAGACGGATGATTTCAACCTTGGTATTTACCGGATGCAGAAACTGGCCCGGAACAAGACCCTGATGCGCTGGCTGAAACATCGTGGCGGCGCGCAGCATCATGCGCGCTGGGGCAAGGAAAAGCGCGAACCGCTTCCCGTGGCCGTGGTGATCGGAGCAGATCCTGGAACAATTCTGGCCGCGGTTACACCGATCCCGGATACTCTTTCTGAATATCAGTTTGCCGGATTGCTGAAGGGTGAGAAGGTTGAACTGGTCGATTGCAAGACGGTTCCCCTTAAAGTGCCCGCAACGGCAGAGATTATCCTGGAGGGGCATGTGTCTCTCGATGAATACGGGGATGAAGGGCCTTATGGGGACCATACCGGATACTATAATTCTGTTGAAAGTTTCCCGGTCTTCACATTGTCCGCCATTACCATGCGGAAAGATCCCATCTATCTGTCCACTTTCACCGGCCGACCGCCGGATGAGCCCAGCGTCCTTGGTGAAGCCTTGAATGAGCTTTTTATCCCCTTGATCCAGCAGCAATTTCCGGAAATCACGGATTTCTGGCTGCCGCCGGAAGGGTGCAGTTACCGGATAGCCGTCATCTCCATGAAAAAAGCCTATGCGGGTCATGCCAAGCGGGTCATGATGGGAGCCTGGTCATATCTTCGGCAGTTCATGTATACGAAGTTCCTTATCATTGTTGATGATGATATTGATGCGCGGGACTGGAAAGACGTGATGTGGGCGGTCTCAACCCGTATGGATCCGGTGCGCGACATTACCACGATTGAAAATACCCCCATAGACTATCTGGACTTTGCCTCCCCGCAATCGGGCCTTGGCGGCAAGATCGGGCTCGACGCGACGAACAAAGTACCGCCGGAAACAAACCGAGAATGGGGTCAGGAAATTCGTATGGACGACGCCGTCATTGAAAAAGTCAATGATCTCTGGGAATCTCTTGGCCTGCCCGGCACCGGCAAGCCGATCTGGAAATAACATATTATAAGAACTGTTTTAAAGACGGCTTCGGAAAGTCCTCAATGACACTGATCAGTGACCCGTATTTTTATCTGCTCGCCATTCCAGTCTGCCTGCTGATCGGTATCTCGAAAGGCGGCTTTGCGGGCTCGCTTGGCATTTTGAGTGTCCCGCTGCTCTCCCTCCTGATTTCGCCGGTGCAGGCCGCCGCGATAGTTTTACCTATTCTCTGCGTCATGGATATCTTCGGCCTGATTGCCTATCGGCGCACCGCCGACTGGCGAAACCTTGCATATCTGTTGCCAGGCGCCCTCGCCGGCATATTGATTGGCTATCTGCTCTTTAATTACCTGAGTGCGGATTTCATCAAGATTCTGCTCGGCGTCATCTGCGTTATTTTTACCCTCAATCATTATATTCGAAAAGTCCCCGCAGATCATGCGGCAAAGGCAAACCTTACGCGTGGGTCCTTCTGGGGTACAATTGCCGGCTTTACAAGCTTCGTTGCGCATGCTGGCGGACCCCCTGTTCAATTTTACATGCTGCCGCAAAAAATCAACAAGACCCTGTATGTCGGCACCTCCGTCTGGTTTTTCTTCGTCATTAATTATGTAAAGCTCATTCCCTATGGCCTGCTCGGCCAGTTCTCGATGCAGAATATCGGAACCTCCCTCGTCCTGCTGCCGCTAGCGCCAATCGGCATCTGGCTTGGCGTCAAAGCACATAAACTGATCTCTGAAGAAGTTTTCTATCGCATCGCCTATATGCTGCTCCTGCTTGTTGGCGGGAAACTGCTTTGGGATGGATTGTCGGGAATGAATTTGCTTTTCTGATTCCCTTTTCGCTCTTCCATCCCTATGTATGAAGGGTTGTTAAATTTCAGTCTGGGTTTTCATGTCAGAACAAACTATCGATGCACAAAATTCCCTGAATATCCTCGATGACCTGATTGCCATCGCCCTTCGCAAAGGCGCGGAGGCGGCCGATGCGGTCCGCATTCAGGGAACCTCGATCAATGTGTCCGTTCGGCAAGGGGAAACGGAGGAGATAGAACGATCCGAGGCGCATGATCTCGGCCTTCGTGTCCTGATCGGCAAACAACAGGCCTTTGTCTCCTCCAACGATGCCAAACCGGAAGTTCTGGAAGAACTGGTGGATCGAGCGCTGGCGATGGCGCAGAACATGCCGGAAGAAAAGTTCTGCGGCCTTGCGGACCCTTCCGAACTCGCGACTGAATTTGCAGACCTTGATCTTTATGACAAGACCACCCTGTCGCCGGAAGATCTTATCCAGAACGCCAAGACGGCAGAACAGGCGGCGCTTGAGGTAAATGGCGTTACGAATTCAGAAGGGGGTGGTGCCTCCTCGGGCCGGGCATCCATTGCCCTTGTCACCTCGGATGGCTTCAAGGGCGCCTACAGCTCCAGCAGTTTTTCCATCAGCGCTTCTGTCATTGCGGGAGAAGGCCAGCGGATGGAGCGGGACTACGACTATGACAGCCACCATCACTTTTCTGACCTTCGCTTACCCGAAGAGATCGGTCGCAAGGCAGGTGAAAGGGCCGTAAAACTCCTCAACCCGCGAAAAATGTCGAGCGGGCAGGTTCCGGTCGTCTTCAGCAACCGCGTATCGGCCAGCATTCTTGGGCATTTTTCCGGAGCGATCTCCGGCGCGGCGATCGCGCGGGGCACCAGTTTTCTAAAAAACAGGATGGGCGAACAGGTATTTCCGAATAACATCCGGATCATCGACGACCCGCATCGGCCCCGCGGAGCCGCCTCCAAACCGTTCGACGGCGAAGGGGTGGTAAACAATCGGCTTGACCTGGTTGAGGACGGCAAGTTGCAATCATGGGTTCTTAATACATCCTCCGCGAAGCAGCTTGGCCTTAGAACAAATGGCCGGGCAACCCGAGGTACGGCCTCACCGCCGGGGTCAGGAACAACAAATCTATATATGGAAGCGGGTAATCTCCCCCTTGAAGAACTCATCAGTGACATCAAATCGGGCCTTTATGTCACCAGCCTGATCGGCTTTGGCGTCAATGCTATTACCGGTGATTACAGTCGCGGCGCTTCCGGCTTCTGGATTGAAAATGGCGAGATAGCCTTCCCGGTATCCGAACTGACGATTGCCGGGAATCTGAATGACATGTTCCTGAAGCTGACCCCTGCAAATGATCTGGAATTCCGTCAAGGGACGAACGCGCCGAGCCTGCGGATTGATGGGATGATGGTCGCCGGTACATGACGCAACGCTTTGCCAAAGATCATGCGTTATTGACTGACGCGATGAAAGAGGCCGGAGATATTGCCCGGCGGTATTTCAAAAGTACGCTGAAAAGCTGGGAAAAGAAGCCAGGCGACCCGGTCAGCGAGGCAGATCTAGCTCTGGATACGCATTTCAAGGAAAAGCTTCTAACGGCGCGGCCAGACTATGGCTGGTTGTCGGAAGAAACTGCCGATAACACTGATCGGCTCAATAAATCACGGGTCTGGATCATTGATCCGATCGACGGCACCCGCTCTTTCATTGCCGGGAAGCCCGAATTCACCATTTGTGCGGCCCTTGTGGAGGATGGGAAACCAGTACTCGGCATTGTCTATAATCCGATACTTGAAGAATATTATGAAGCCGTCGTTGGCGGCGGCGCGAAACTCAACGGCGAAGCGATCATCTGCTCCCGAAAGGCTGATCTTTCCGATGCGAAACTTATCGCCAGCCGGAAATCATTCGAATGGCATGGCTGGCTGGATGATGTGAAGAATGCAACTTTCAGCCATGTTAATTCGATTGCCTATCGCATCGTAAAAGTGGCATCCCGCCACGCGGATGCTTCCCTATCGCTTACCCAAAAGAGCGACTGGGACATCGCCGCCGCAGATATTATTCTGTCAGAAGCCGGTGGCGTCACGACCACCACCCTAGGCGAGCGATTGGTCTACAACAGAAAATCCGTCAATCAACGGAATGTCATCTCTTGTGGAAAGTCTATCCACCCGGAGCTGATGAAAATGCTGGAAACATTCGGCACCGCCAAATCCAAATGAAAATCGGCATTCTGTTCAAATTCGGTGTTACGGAAACAGTTGCAAAAACCTCTAACGCTCACTAATTTCAGGATAACTTAATGTCAGACTGGAGATTTCCGTGATGAAAAGAATTTCACGTACAGTTGTAACGGCAGCCATTTTGTCCGTCGCCCTTTTCGCAAGCGCGTGCAGCGATACCTGGCAAGGTGTCAAAGAGGATACGAGCAAAAATCTGGATAAAGCGGGTGATGTCGTTATCAAGGCTGGTGAAAAACTGAAATCTGAATAACGCCTGCTGAAACATCACGTGGGAATGCCCTTATTCAGCTGAGACTTCCAGCGCGGAAGATCCCGTGATCCGCCTTACTCACGGCGACAGATAAGGGTTTCATTTTCTGAAACATCCAAAATTCAGCGTATTTAGATCTTTTTCCCTACGCCGCACGTGACTTGATCGTTTATCAAAATATTAACTATACTTGTTAACCTTATCTGTTGTCTCATTTGACGCATCATTAATAATTCAGGTAAAATATGTCAGTCGCCAACATGATGGGCGGCAACTTTCTCAAACAGTATTGATTTCAAAATCCCCGAGAGGAAATGAACTCGGTTTGAGGACAATATGAAATCATTTTGGATCACTGTTTCCTGCATGGTGTTTTTCACCATCTCCACATCGACGGCTGAGGCTGCGTCGCTGCATGGACCGAATGAATCGGAAAACCAGATTAGCCGCATTGAATGGGTTGTTGATATTTACTATCAGCGGAATAGCAAAACAGCCTCTTTTTTTGCCGTAGAGAAATTCAGCAGCATATCCCAAGACAGCACAAGCTCCCTGTCATTCGACCATGAAAAGAGTGATCCCTTAAATCTGTTTTTTGCTCCGGCCGAGCATAATTCTGAAGCCTTCCATGAGAAATGGATAAGTCTTCTCCTAGGTGTCCGAACATGGGATATCGAAACGGAGAATAGTTTTTATTCGCCATCAGATTATTAGATTTCGATGGTTTTTATTCCGGCATCGGGCCTAGCAACAGTTCCGGATCAAGCCGTTCCTCAAGCCAGTTGAGACGCCAGTCAAGATGTGGTCCCGTTGCCCGCCCTGTCGCACCGATTTCACCGATCTTTTCACCCTGCCGAACCATTTGGCCAACCGTCACCTCAATTTGACTGAGATGGGAATAAACAGAAACAAGACCGTAGCCATGGTCAATCATCACCGTGCCCCCAGTATAGAAAAGATCTCCCTCTGCCATTCTGACCTCTCCATCCGTGGAGGCAACGACCGGAGTTCCGACAGGAGCCGCAATATCGAGCCCGAAATGCGGTCGCTTGGGAATGCCATTTAACACACGCTGGCTACCATATACACCACTTAGCCTTCCTTTTGCCGGCCATTGCCAGCCGGAAAGGAACCAATTCTCGGGCGTTTCAATCGCACGAATGCGCGCGATCTCGGCATTTTCCTTACGTATCCGCGCGAGGAATTCAGGGCTTGGCGTCACCTTGGAAGGAGGCAATCCGTCAACATGTTCGATTTGGTAGTCCCGCTTGGTGATAGCCAGTGTTTTTGTCTCACTTTGACCATCCGGATAGGAGATATCAAGCACCGCAGAATCCTTGAAATCCCGGCCGAACCCGAAAACGAACCGGCCTTCAGGCGAAACCATTACAGGCTTGCCGTCAAGATGGACTTCGGCGCCGGGTTCCGTCTGTCCCACAACGAGGCCGCCTTGCGTGAAATTTCTGGTCAATGTGGCACGATCGGCGAGCGCATTCAGGGAAAAGAGGAAAGCGGCAAGAAACAAACCCAACCGGATCATAAGAGGCTTCCCTGCTTCGGAGACGACTTTGATTTAGGCGCCTTTTTTCGGACGGATGCTGTTTTTTCGCCTGTACCACCCTGAAATATCGCAGCCGCCTTGCCGTCAGAAAACTCGACTTCAACCATGCGGCCTGCCGTGGCACTCTCAACCGAGGAAATAGGCTTTCCCGCATCATTCCAGACGATACTATACCCCCGCTTCAGTACCCGTCGGAAGGAGAGGCTTTCCAGCAATCTCACCGTTGCTTCCAGTCGATCTCCGGCACGATCTTTTTTTATGGTCAGGCTTCGGGTCATTTGCCGATCAAGTTGATTCAGCCGGTCTTCATGCTGCTCCAACGGCCGTGTCAGCAATTGCGGGCGCAACTTGGCAACGGCGCCAGAAAATTGCTGTTTCTTGAAATTGAGATTGCCGGAAACGGACTGACGCAATCGGCTCTCCAGATGATCCAGATGCTGGATTTTTTCCGCAATCAAAGACGCTGGATCACGAAGGCCACGCGCAAGCCCCGCCAGCCTCTCCCGCTTGTCTGATAAGGACCGATTCAGGCTGCGCTTGATGCGCCGTTCCTGATCGTCAAGATAGGCGATAAGCTCCGACCGGACAGGCACCGCAATTTCCGCCGCGGCCGACGGTGTCGGTGCGCGCCGATCCGATGCATAATCAATCAGCGTTGTGTCCGTCTCATGACCAACCGCCGAAATCAAAGGGATGACGCTCTCTGCTGCGGCGCGGACCACCTCTTCCTCATTGAACGCCCAGAGATCTTCAAGACTACCACCACCCCGCGCCACGATAAGGAGATCGGGCCTCGGAATATCTCCATGCTCCGGCAGGGCATTGAAGCCACGTATCGCCTCCGCGATCTGGCCGGACGCGCTTTCTCCCTGCACCAGTACGGGCCAGAGCAGAACATGGGTCGGGAACCGGTCCCGCAGGCGATGCAAGATATCCCGGATAACCGCACCCGTTGGCGACGTAACAACGCCAATAACTCCTGGGAGATAGGGAAGCGCTTTCTTCCGCTCTGGCGCAAAAAGTCCCTCGGCGGCAAGCTTCTTCTTTCGCTCTTCCAGCAGAGCCATAAGGGCGCCGACGCCAGCTGGTTCCATCACGTCAATGACAATCTGGTATTTGGATCGTCCGGGATAAGTGGTCAGCTTTCCCGTACAGACGACCTCCAGACCGTCTTCCGGCCGGAACCTCAGCCTGTCAGCCATCCCGCGCCACATGACCCCGTCCAGCACCGCCTTGTCGTCCTTGAGTGTAAGATACACATGACCCGATGCGGCCCGTTTCAAACCTGAAATCTCCGCCCTCACACGAACATGGCCGAAAGCATCCTCTACTGTCCGCTTGAGCGTCCCGCTTAGTTCGGAAACCGTATATTCATGGATGTTTGAAGAACCGGAATTCTGATTTTCTGACACAATTTGCCTTCAAGATTGTTTAGCCTGCCGCCACAGTATGCTACAAACTCTCGTCTGTCCTTCATAGGAATTGTTACGAAAAAATATGAAAATTCTTGTTATTGGCTCTGGCGGCCGCGAGCATGCGCTTTGCTGGGCCCTCAAAAAATCCCCCCTGATAAGCAAGCTATACTGTGCACCTGGAAATGGCGGCATTGAGGACGCGGCGGATTGTGTTCCGATCAAGGCCGAGGACATTCCGGCAATTGTTGATTTTTGTAGACAGGAAGCAATTGATTTTGTTGTCGTCGGCCCCGAAGGTCCGCTGGTGATGGGGCTGGTGGATGCGCTCGATGACGCGGGTATCAAGAGTTTCGGCCCGCGCGCCGCCGCTGCTCAGCTCGAAGGCTCCAAAGGTTTCATGAAAGACCTCTGCCGCACCTATAATATTCCGACAGCGGCATATCAGCGTTTCGATAACGCGGAAGCCGCAAAGGAATATGTAGAAAGTCAGAACCTGCCGATTGTCATAAAAGCAGACGGGCTCGCGGCAGGAAAGGGCGTTATTATCGCGACAACACAAGCCGAGGCGAAAGAGACAATCGACGAGATTTTCGGCGGTCTTTTTGGCGTTGCGGGCGCCGAGATTGTAATTGAGGAATTCATGGAAGGCGAAGAGGCAAGCTTCTTCGCACTGACGGATGGAGAGAATATTCTCCCTCTCGCGACAGCCCAGGACCATAAAGCCGTTGGTGACGGCGATACGGGGCTGAATACCGGCGGTATGGGCGCCTATTCACCGGCACCGGTCATGACGGATGATATGATCGCCCTCACTATGAACAGGATCATAGAGCCCACCGTCGCCGCCATGAAAGAGCAAGGGACACCCTATACCGGCGTACTCTATGCCGGGTTGATGATCACAAAAGATGGCCCCAAGCTTATTGAATACAATGTCCGCTTCGGCGACCCTGAATGTCAGGTGCTCTGTGCGCGGATGAAAAGCGACCTTTTGCCGGCCCTTATGGCCACTTCGGATAAGTCCCTTGCATCAATTTCTCTGGAATGGGAAACGGATACGGCCTTACTCGTGGTCATGGCCGCCAAAGGATATCCGGGGGCATATGAGAAGAATACCGAGATTAAGGACCTTGATAAGGCCGCAGCAATTGATGATGTTCTGGTCTTTCATGCTGGCACAAAACGGCAGGATGGGAAGATGCTCGCCGTTGGCGGGCGTGTGCTCGGAATCACGGGAATGGGAAAAACCGTTAAACAAGCACAGAAAAAAGCGTATAGTGGCATAAGTGCGATCAGTTGGCCCGGCGGTTTCTGCCGATCTGATATTGGATGGCGGGCAGTTGATCGCAATGTAGCAGGGTAAATAACAACAAAAAGGGGCAAAAATGTCCGACGATTCAGCCCAGTTTTCGGGAACTATGGAAGTCCGCGAGCGTCTAAAGTTCGACGTTGCATCACTGGAGGCCTACCTTAAGCAGAATGTTGACGGGTTCAAAGGCCCGCTGGAAGTTGCGCAGTTCAAGGGCGGACAATCCAACCCAAGCTATATGCTGACCACGCCGAACCGAAAGTATGTGCTGCGGCGCAAACCCCCGGGGAAGCTGCTTCCATCGGCCCATGCAGTAGACCGGGAATATCGTGTAATGACCGCGCTTGCGAACACCGAAGTTCCGGTCCCAAAAACCTTCTGCCTTTGCGAGGACGAAGACGTCATCGGTACCATGTTCTATGTCATGGAATTTTTGGATGGCGATATCGAATGGGATCCCTCCCTTCCGAATTACTCCAAGGCCAACCGTGTCGCTGTGTTCGATAGTATGAATGCCGCCATGGCATCGCTTCATATGGTTGACTATAAAGCAGTGGGACTGGAGAGCTTCGGCAAGCCGACAGAGTATCTTGCCCGCCAGATCAGCCGCTGGACGAAGCAGTATAAAGCATCGGAAACCGAAACGATCGAGGCCATGGATAATCTGATGGCCTGGCTGCCCGACAATATTCCACCGGGCGATGAGACAGCCATTGTCCACGGTGACTACCGGTTGGACAATACTGTCCTCAATAAGAATACCCACCGGGTTATGGGTATCCTTGATTGGGAGCTTGCAACTCTCGGGCATCCGCTTGCCGATTTTTCTTATCATTGCATGACATGGCGCCTGGAACCGGAGCTGTTCCGTGGTCTGAACGGACTGGATCTACCCGCGCTTGGCATCCCGACCGAAGAACAGTATGTCGCCTCCTATTGCGAACGGACAGGACGCGACGGTATAGAGAACTGGGATTTCTATTCCGCCTATAACATGTTCCGCCTTGCCGCTATTTTGCAGGGCATTGTCGGCCGGGTAAAGGATGGCACTGCGTCCAACAAGAACGCCGCCGACGTTGCCGTCCGTGTAAAGCCGCTTGCAATACGTGGCTGGGAACAGGCGGAAAAGATCATCAAGGGCGCATAGACGCCATCATCCTGAAGGCTCAAAACAAGCAGGGACTATCATGACGGACGGAGTAGAACTCATCCCGGTCCGGGAAATGCACCAGTTTAACGAAGGTGCCCTTTTTGATTATCTGACGGAGAATATTGACGGCTTCAAAGGGCCGCTCCAGGTCAGCCAGTTTCAGGGCGGTCAATCCAACCCGACCTTTCTACTCAAGACGCCGGAGCGCGAATATGTGATGCGCAAAAAGCCGCCGGGAAATCTTCTTCCGTCGGCGCATGCCGTCGATCGCGAATATAAAGTCATCTCTGCGCTGAAAGATACGGATGTACCCGTTCCGCATACCTATTGCCTGTGCGGAGATGACAGTATTATCGGTACCGCCTTTTATATCATGGAAAAGGTGGAAGGCCGGGTTCTCACCACGCCGGCGCTTCCGGGTATGGAACCCAAGATGCGCAGCGCCATATATGATTCAATGAATGATGCGCTCGCCAAGCTTCACAATGTGGACATTGACTCAGTCGGGCTTACCGACTTTGGCAGGAAAGGGGGCTATCTTGCCCGTCAAGTCGATCGTTGGAGCAAGCAATACCGTGCGTCCCAGACCCATAATATGGAGAGTATGGACAACCTCATGAAATGGCTGCCGGAGAATATCCCGGATAATGATGAAAGCGCAATTGTCCATGGCGATTACCGGCTCGGAAATCTGATTTTACATCCAACGGAACCAAGAGTGCTCGCGGTCCTGGACTGGGAGCTTGCGACCATCGGCCACCCTCTCTCTGACCTCGCCTACAATTGCATGGCATATCATTTTATTCATCCTATCAATGGTGGGCTTGTCGGGGTTGATCTTGAGAAATCCGGCATTCCGACCGAGGAGGCTTATATCGACGCCTACTGCAAGCGGACGGAGCGCGATGGTATCGATAATTGGGAGTTCTATGTCGCCTTCTCCCTGTTCCGTATTACCGCGATCGTTCAGGGTGTTTACAAACGCGGCCTGGACGGAAATTCAAGCTCCGTGGTAGGTGAGGAATATGCACAATATGCAAAAATGGTTGCCGACTTGGCCTGGAGCCAATGCGAGAGGCAATAGGCGGGAAATCAAGTTGCCCTAATTTTTCTCTGCATCCTCGATGCGAAGATTGGCCCATCGCCGAACACATTCTGTCGGCTCCATAACCAGTCCTGCTGCATCACCAAGTCCCGAGACAGGCTGCAATCCTGCATGAGCGGTCAAATCCTGGGTCAACCACTCACAGGGATCAAGGCTTTCATATCGATACAAAAAACCGGCGACGATCACAATGACGCCCAACATTACCCAACCCAGAAATTTAATCATTCTTCATAAAACCCGAACACATGCCACTATAAACAGGGACAAGCCTGTATATAGGTAAACCCCTGCTGCATCCTAACGAAAAAAGAAAAGCTCCCCGCAAAGAGAGCTTTTCCGAACAATTGTATCTTACAGTTTTAGATCAATCGTGTTTTTTAAGTTCCAGTCGACCAATCTGATTGCGATGCACTTCATCCGGTCCGTCAGCGAGGCGCAGGGTACGTGAATGGGCATAGGCGAACGCGAGACCGAAATCATCGCTAACACCGCCAGCGCCATGTGCCTGGATCGCCCAGTCAATGATTTTACCGGTAATGTTCGGCGCCACCACCTTGATCATGGCGATCTCCGCCTTGGCTGCCTTGTTACCGACTGTGTCCATCATATAGGCAGCTTTGAGCGTCAGCAGCCGAGCCTGTTCAATCATGGCACGGGATTCGGCGATACGCTCCAGCGTGACGGTCTGCTCCGCAATCGGCTTGCCAAAGGCAACGCGGGATTTTACCCGTTTGCACATTTTCTCAAGTGCCCGTTCGGCAACCCCGATCTGCCGCATGCAATGATGGATACGGCCTGGGCCAAGACGCCCTTGCGCAATCTCAAACCCGCGTCCTTCACCAAGCAGCATGTGATCCGCGGGAACCCTCACATCCTTGAACTCCACTTCCGCATGACCATGCGGGGCGTCGTCATAGCCAAAGACCGGGAGGTAACGCTTCACATTGATACCGGGCGTATCCATGGGAACAATAATCATCGACTGCTGTTTATAGAGCGATTCTGTTTTATCGGTTTTCCCCATAAAAATCAGAACTTTACAACGTGGATCATAAGCTCCCGATGTCCACCATTTGGTACCATTGATGACATACTCATCACCATCCCGATTAATCTCGGATTCGATATTCGTCGCATCGGACGAGGCCACCGCCGGCTCTGTCATAGCAAAGGCAGAGCGAATTTCTCCTTCGAGCAAAGGCTTCAACCAGCGTTCCTTCAACTCTTCACTTGCGTACCGCTCGAACACTTCCATATTTCCGGTATCGGGAGCAGAGCAGTTGAAAACCTCCGGCGCGAAACTGACGCGCCCCATGATTTCGCAAAGCGGCGCATATTCGAGGTTTGTAAGGCCTGCGCCCCGGTCGCTTTCTGGCAGAAACAAGTTCCACAAGCCCGCTGCTTTGGCTTTCTCTTTCAGTTCTTCAACAATCGCCGTCGGCTGCCAGCGGTCGCCCTCATCCACCTGATCGTAAAACACCTGTTCATTTGGATAGACATTTTCGTCCATGAACGCCTGCAACCGCCCTTGCAGTTCTTTTACCTTGTCTGAATATTCGAAGTTCATCCGCTGTTCCTTTTTGTTGTTTTGGTTTTTTGTTATTATTCGTTGTCGTTGCTATTTTTAGTTATTTAACGGCGGGTTTCAAAGAAATTCTTTAAAAGGGCCGCAGATTCACTCTCCTGTAAACCGCCGTAGATTTCCGGTCGGTGGTGACAGCTTGTCTGATCAAAAATCCGCGCACCATGCTCAACTCCGCCGCCCTTCAGATCGTACGCGCCAAAATAAAGCCGCCTGATCCGGGCCAGAGAAATTGCCGCTGCACACATCGGGCAGGGTTCAAGCGTAACATACAGATCGCAGTCTACAAGCCTCTGGCTACCGACCATATTGCCCGCCGCCCGAATAGCCAGCATCTCCGCATGTGCTGTCGGATCATGGCGGCCGATCATCTGGTTTCCGACATTCGCGACCACGCGCCCGGATATGGTATCAACAATCACCGCGCCAACCGGCACCTCCCCGCGCTTTCCGGCAATCTCTGCCGTGCGGTAAGCCAGATCCATATAATCGGCGAGTTCGTTATCCATGGTTGAAACCTCGCAATTCCCCCGCTATCCGTCAAGCAATAGTAATTTAGGGAATTTATTGGATTATTCCCAAACAGGCCAGTTGAGTTGTGAGCAAGAGAGGACTAAAAGAAAGCATGAATGTTCCTGTTATCGGCATAACCCTCGATTCGGAGGATCCTGGCGGCTATTCCAACATGCCTTGGTACGCGCTTCGGCAGAACTATGCCGATGTCGTGGTCGAAAGCGGTGGTCTACCACTTGCACTTCCCCATGAACCCGACCAGGTTGCGGCCTATGTCGAAAAGCTTGATGGCCTGGTGGTTACAGGCGGGGCGTTCGATGTCGACCCTGCCATGTTCGGTGCCACAACTCGCCATGATACGGTTGTGACGAAAGACAGGCGCACCCTGTTCGAGAAAAATGTTACGGAAGCCATGCTCGCCGCAGACAAGCCGGTTCTCGGCATTTGCGGCGGACAGCAACTTCTGCATGTCATCCTGGGCGGCACCCTTATCCAGCATATTCCGGACGAAGTAGAAAATGCCCTCGCGCATGAACAACCCAATCCCCGAACGGAAGCCGGGCACAGCGTCAAGGTCGTAGCGGGCACTCTCCTGCACCGTATTGTCGGAACCGAAACCCTCGCCGTCAACAGCGCCCATCATCAGGCGGCGAAAGAAGTCAGTTCGAATATTACGGTCAACGCGGTCGCCGAGGATGGAGTCATTGAAGGAATTGAGGATAACCGCTATCGTTTCTGCTTGGGCGTCCAATGGCATCCTGAATATCTCATTTCTGAGGGAGACCGGCGGATAATTGATGCGTTCATCAAAGCTTCTGCCCGATAAAAATGACGACAGACAATATACAGAAAGAACGGATTGCCAAACGCATGGCCCGCGCCGGATTATGTTCACGGCGGGAAGCTGAACGCTGGATCGAGGCTGGCCGCGTCTCCATCAACGGCCGAAAGCTCGAAGCGGCTGCTTTTACCGTTGATCAGAATGATAAAATCACTGTCGATGGAAACGATATTCCCGCGCTTGAACGGCCGCGTCTTTGGCGCTATCACAAACCTCCGGGACTGGTTACCAGCCACAAGGATGAAAAAGGACGCGATACCGTTTTTGATAAACTGCCGGAAGAATTGCCGCGCGTCATCTCGGTCGGCCGGCTCGACCTAAATTCAGAAGGGTTGTTGTTACTGACCAATGATGGTGAACTTGCCCGCAGACTGGAACTGCCCGCAACGGGCTGGAAACGGAAATACCGTGTTAGGGTTCATGGTCATCCGAAAGAGGCAGACCTGCAACAGCTGGCCAAAGGCCTTACCATTGACGGTGTACGTTATGGGTCGATTGAAGGCACGATCGACAGCAGTAAGGGCGCGAACAGCTGGCTAACCATTTCACTACGTGAGGGAAAAAATCGCGAAATCCGCAAAGTGATGGAACATCTTGGCTACACGGTCTCCCGCTTAATCCGTATATCTTACGGCCCCATGTCCCTCGGCGATTTACGCCCCGGTGCCGTCGAGGAGGTCAAATCGAAAATCCTGCGTGACCAGATGGGCGTCGAAAAGTTCGAGGATGACAAGGAAGCCCCCAAAAAGGGACAGCGCCCGCCTCGTGGGAAACGCACTATGGTGAATTTTAAAAAGCAGAATTCCTCCCCAAAACCCGCATCGAATGGCTGGAAACGGCCGACTTTAAAGGCCCGGTCCGCGGCCAAACGCACTGACTGATGCGCATTGTGGGCGGCAATCTCCGGGGAAAGAAACTGCTCCTCCCAGAAGATAAACGTATCCGTCCAACATCTGACCGCACAAGAGAAGCCCTTTTCAACATACTCGGCCATGACCGGGATATGCGAGGCGAGAGCGGTCCCCTTCCCGGAGGGGCTCGCACTCTCGATCTATTTGCAGGAACAGGCGCGCTTGGCCTGGAAGCGCTCTCCCGCGGCGCGGCGCATGTCACCTTTATGGATAATCATCCGGACAGTCTGAAACTCATCGGCGCGAATATCTGGCACATGAGCCTCTCCCGCCAGGCGGATATATTAAGGCGGGATGCGGCGTCACCCGGAATTGCCGGTGAGCCGTATGACCTCGTATTGATGGACCCGCCTTACGGAGCTGACCTCATATTGCCGTCCATTCGGGCACTTATAATGGGAGGCTGGCTCAAGCCCGGCACTATCATCGTCATCGAGCTTGGTGCGAAAGATGAATTTTTGCTTCCGAATGGCTTTGATTTACTTAAAGACCGTAGCTATGGGGCCGCGCGGCTTATTTTCCTTCGGACAACTGCGGATCAATATGTCGGTACTTCCTGAACTGTGATCCGATAAGCGCAAGTCGATCTTCGAAGGGAGGCAGTTTTGCTGCATCGATCAACGGTTCTGCCAACGGGTCGAAACTGCAATTCTGAAATTCAAGGGACAGGCTCAGGCGCGGCTTTCGCGCTGCCGCTGAATAGCAACCACCCCAATGATACAAGTCCTGCGGCCAGCCAAGCACGGATCCAGCCTGGGCAGACAGAGCCCGCGCCGAGAGAAGATCAAGCTTATCCGGCGATGAAGATTGCACCCCTTTTCTATTGCCAGATCGCGGCAAGACATACATGCAGCCATTTGCCTCGTCCGCATCTGTGAGGGGCAACCAAAGAGACATGCTCATTAATACTGCATCGGTGCCCATGCCGAAAATTGTATCTGCATCACAATCCCGATGTGGCGGCCAGCCGCGCGCACCCTCTGCCTTCAGATGCCAGGCCCACAGGTTTGGCAGAACGGCAAATTTCTCTCCCAGAAAATGACGTATCAGCCGGTTCAAGCGCACAAACAACCACCATGGCTGATCATAGAGGAAGATATAAACCGGCGGGATACGCTCCGAATCCAGAGCATACATGGCATCTCGAACAGGGGCTATTTCTGCTTCATCTAACGCCGCCGGAATATTGAAATACCCCTCTTTCCAAAAATGATCTGAGATTTCACTCAGCCTCTCATCGGAAAAAGACAGCTCGGCTATCTCACATACCGCCCCGATCGTCAGGTCCGGAGCAAGGGCCCGCCATCCCTCCCGATCCATTCGTTCACGCATATTGACCCGCCACATAACCGGAGGACCAAGCCCACTGGAAATTATACCCGCCGAGGAAGCCCGTAACATCGACTGCCTCCCCGATAAAGAACAATCCCGCCACCTCCTTCGCTTCCATGGTTTTGGAATTAAGGGCCGCCGTACTCACACCGCCGACCGTTACCTCTGCCTTGGCATAGCCTTCTGTTCCAATTGGAACAATATTAACCAGTTTAAATATTTTTACTAATTCATCGATTTGCTTATCCGAACAATTACCGATCTCTGGCAATTCACTGACTTCGTTCATTAATTTTGAAGCCAGCCGCGCCGGAAGAAACTCCTTCATTAAGCTGCTCACCTGAATTTTCGGCTGCGACCGACGCTTTTCTTTCAGCAGTCTCTCCAGATCGACATCCGGTAAAAAGTCAATCATCACAGAATCACCGGGTTGCCAGAATGAAGAAATCTGCAATATGGCCGGACCACTTAGACCGCGATGTGTAAATAGCAGATTTTCCCGGAAACTGGTTTTGCGAAGGCGGATTTCCACGTCAGCCGACACGCCTGTGAGATCCGCAAAGCGCTTCTTGTCATCCGATGAAAAAGTAAAGGGCACTAGTCCCGCCCGTCGGTTCGTGAGCGGCGAGCCAAAGCCCTTGGCGATGCGGTAGGCAATGTCATTTGCCCCCAGCTTCGGAATAGAGAGCCCTCCCGTTGCAACAACAAGACTTTGTGCGCGGACGGTTTGAGGACCCACGGAGACAAGAAATCCATTTTCTTGCTTCTTTGCATTTTCTGCGCCGCATTCCCGCCAGATCGTCACGCCTGCCTGTTTGCATTCCGTCTCCAGCATATCCACGATCCGCGTGGAGCTGTCATCGCAGAAGAGCTGGCCCAGTTTTTTCTCATGATATGCAATACCGTGCTTTTCGACGAGGGTGATAAAATCCGTTTGAGTATATTGACGCAACGCGGATTTGCAGAAATGCGGATTTTCCGAGATAAATTTTTCCGGTCCGGCAAACAGGTTGGTGAAATTACAGCGCCCGCCGCCGGAGATCAGGATTTTCTGGCCGCATTTTCGCGCCTTTTCAAGCAACAGAACCCGACGTCCGCGTTTTCCGGCCTCGATGGCGCACATCATGCCCGCGGCGCCCGCACCAATGACCGCTACGTCAAAATCATGCGCATCCGCTTGCGTCATTCTACTACCTTGTTGAAGGGTTACCGGGAACGGTTCTAGCGCCGTCCAAACAGTTTTTCAATATCGCCGAGCTTTAGCTCCACATAGGTGGGACGACCATGATTGCACTGGCCACTATGCGGGGTGACCTCCATTTCGCGCAACAGCGCATTCATCTCTTCAATGCTGAGCCGCCGACCCGCGCGTACAGACCCATGACAGGCCATGGTCGCACAGACATCGTCCAGCCGATCCTTCAAGGAAAGGGCTGTATCCAGTTCACCCAGATCGTCCGCAAGGTCCTGAACCAGCCCCTTGATATTGCACTCACCCAGCATCGCAGGAGTTTCCCGCACCACGATTGCCCCGACACCAAACGGTTCCAGCAGCAACCCCATTTCCGCAAGTTCCTCTGCACGTTCCGCCAGTCGATTGGCCGCGATTTCGTCAAGTTCCACCACTTCAGGGAGGAGGAGCATCTGCCGCGCAACCGCTTTTTGCGATAACTGCTTCTTCATACGCTCCATGACCAGCCGTTCATGCGCGGCATGCTGATCCACCAGCACAAGGCCGTTAGCCGTCTGCGCCACGATATAGGTTTCATGCAACTGGCTTCGAGCGGCCCCGAGCGGATAATCTTCCAGGGCACGGGCTGTTTCCGCCTGCATTGGCGTTTCTTCAGTGCGCCGAGCCATTGGCGGGCTAGACGTGTCGAGCGGCGCCTGAAACTCAGCGCTGGTTTCCGCAAGACCTGATGAAGGATGTTGCTGCATAGCCTCATTCCAGCGGCCCCAATTACTGGCGGGCCGGCTTGGCGACTGAAGCGGTAAAGGAGTGCTCTGTTGACGAAAGGCCCCCAGCGCCTGTCCGGAAATCGTCGAAGAGGCGCGATGGCCATTCTCGGCAAGCGCATGCCGGAGCGCGCCGACGATCAAACCGCGCACACCACCGGAATCGCGAAACCGTACTTCCGCTTTCGCAGGGTGAACATTCACGTCTACCTGATCCGGCGGCAGCTCCAGAAAAAGAGCCAGAAGCGGATGACGGTTCCGGGCCAGCAAATCCATATAGGCCCCGCGTACGGCCCCGGTGAATAGCTTGTCCCGGACCGGGCGTCCATTCACGAACATGAACTGCATCATGGCATTTCCCCGGTTGAAGGTCGGCACCCCAGCATATCCCGCGAGCTTGATGCCATCCCGCTCCGCCTCGATCCGGATGGCATTCTCGGCAAAATCCCGCCCCATGATCGAGCCCAACCGGCCGAGCCAGCCATCGAACAGGTCGCCTTCTGCACCGGTTACCCGAAGAGCCGTGCGATTCTCATCAGCCAGGGTGAAGGAAATGGATGG
The DNA here is from genome assembly GCA_002706985.1 of Sneathiella sp. Lineage (GTDB taxonomy): Bacteria > Pseudomonadota > Alphaproteobacteria > Sneathiellales > Sneathiellaceae > Sneathiella. The sequence goes on from PAKP01000037.1 coordinate 85,416, forward strand.
AAAGGCCATGGCCAGCCGTCGCATTACATCCAACGCCGCGCCAAATTCGGCGCGTTCCGTTTTCAGAAACTTGAGCCGTGCAGGGGTCGCAAAGAATATATCGCGCACCTCAACCCGCGTTCCTTCCGGCCCTCCATCCGGCGCAATGGCCCCTTTACGCCCGCCTTCAACGCTCAGCTTCCAGGCATTCTCCGCCCCTTTCTGCCGAGATGTAATCGTCATACGGCTGACAGAAGCAATCGACGGCACCGCCTCCCCCCGAAATCCGAGATTCAGGATGAACACAAGATCATCGTCGGGCAGCTTGGAAGTGGCATGGCGCTCGAAGCACAGCTCCAGTTCTTCGGCGCTCATGCCGGAGCCGTTATCCGTTACAGTAATTAAAGAGCGCCCGCCATCGCGCATCACGACGTCGATTTTTGTCGCACCGGCATCGATTGCATTTTCCACCAGTTCCTTGACAGCGGATGCAGGGCGTTCCACCACCTCGCCGGCGGCGATTTGATTGACGATATTTTCAGGAAGGCGTCTTAGGGGCATTTTGATCCAGCAGGCTAGTTCCAAGCAACGACTTTAACAAAATTGCTGTGCCGGGCCTAGGGCTCTCCACCTAATTCTTTTGCGCTCCCGCCCCTGAGGCTTCGAGGTTTTCCGGCTTGCCCGCAACAACAACAATCAGCTTGTCCGGGTCCAACAGTTTCTGTGCCACACGTTTGATATCTTCTTGCGTAACGGCATTAATCAGTTGGGGCCGGTCATTCAGATATTCTGCAGGCAGGTTGCTGAACTGCATCGCAACAAGTATGTCGGCAATGCGGTCGTTGGAGGAGAGACTCAACGGGAAGGAACCATTCAGATAGGTCTTTGCCGCAGCCAGTTCCTCTTCTGTTACCCCCTCTGCGCGAATGCGTTCCAGCTCCGTTTCCACAAGCTCAAGCGCGGTCTTGACCGTTGCATTGCTGGTGCCGAAACCGCCCATCTGCAGACCGGCTGATTTCATGGGGTAAAGATAGGTATAAACCGAATATACCAGTCCGCGTTTTTCCCTGATTTCTTCTGTCAGGCGTGACTGAAAGCTGCCCCCGCCAAGGATGTAGTTCAATACATAAGCGGCATAATAATCCGGGTCGTCCCGCTTCAGACCCTGTCCTCCAAAAACAACGACACTTTGCGGGATTTCCTGCGGAATAATCTTGATGGCGGCTTCCTGAAGCGGAACCGTCTGCGGAACAATAGAAACACCAGCTTTGTCAGGAAGTGCACCGAATGTCTTATCCAGAAGCGGGCCCAGTTCCGTGGCGCTGATATCGCCGACGACTCCAATCACCATATTGTCTTTGCCAAGGCGTGTTTCCGCAAAAGTAACGAGATCTTCCCGCGTCACGGCGGCTATGCTCTCAAGTGTTCCCTCTGACGGAAGGCTATAGGGATGATCGCCAAATGCGAGCTCAAACCAGGCGCGGCCTGCAAGACTGCCGGGGTCAGACAGTTTCCGGTTGAGGGAGGACATTATTTGGCCGCGAATACGCTCAACAGGCTCATTGTCAAACCTTGGGTCGGTAACAGCAAGCCCGAATAACCGGAATGCCTCCTCCGTATTTTCGCTCAGGGTTTTAAGGCTGCCGGAAAAGCTGTCCTTGCTGGCGTCAAAACCGAGCTGTATCGCAAGGTCCGATAAAGTCTCCTGAAACGCCTTGCTATCATAGTCACCGGACCCTTCATCCATTGTCGATGAGGCAAGATAAGCCAAGCCCGCCTTATCGACTGGATCAAGGCTTGCCCCACCCCGCCAGGCGACATTCATGCTCACGATGGGGATGGATGGCTCCTCAACCAGCCATGCCTTTATTCCGCCGGGGCTCTGGATTTTCTGGATCTCGACCGCTTTTGCCGGGAGGCTGACAAGAACCACCAGAGCAAAAATCAAGGGTGCAGCGAACGCGCGAAAAGCCTGTTGCATCATGGGTCCTTTAACTTTTTACATCTTCGGGTGTCAGACGGCCAACGACGGATTGCCGTTCGTCAAATACTTCGCGGGCCGCGTCCTGAACCTGTTCCGCCGTGACTTCGGAAATATGCTGTGGCCAGTTGACGATACTCTCGATCGTCTCGCCGCTGGCGAGGGCACCTCCGAAAATGTTGGCAGCCCCACGGATACTGTCTCGGGCGTAAATTGCATCGGCAAGAAGTTTTTGTTTGGCGCGGTTCAGTTCCTTCTCGGTCACCCCGTTTTCGATGACATCCTGAATGATTGCCTGAACGGCGGCCTCTACGTCAGCAAGTGAGTGATCCGCTGTCGGGTTTCCGTACACAACGAAGGTCGAGTTATCGTAAGAACCGGAGTTGTAATAGGCGCCGGCATTTGTCGCAATTTTCTGATCCACGACCAAATTGCCGTATATGCGGCTTGTCACGCCACCACCCAGTATTTGGCTTAAGACTTCCAAAGCCCGGAGATTTGCCTGATCTTCACTGCGGCCAGACGGGGCGAGATAACTCTGCCGCCAGGAAGGCTCCCGCACCCGTTTGTCACTCATCTCGATGGTACGCTTGGCGAGCTGCGGTGGTTCCTGCACCCGTTCACGTTCGGGAATGTCACGGGCGGGGATCGGACCATAGTATTTCTCAGCAAGCGCAAATACCTCTTCCGCCTTCACATCGCCTGCAACAATCAAGATGGCATTATTGGGGGTATAGTATGTGTTGTACCAGTCGAGCGCATCTTGCGTCGTCAGATTTTCGATTTCATGCCGCCAGCCAATCACTGGAGTACCATATGGATGCGCGAGGAACTGCGTTGCAGCGAATTGCTCTCCGAACAGAGCTGCGGGGTTGTTGTCCGTCCGTTGGGACCGCTCCTCAAGCACCACTTTCAGTTCCGGTGCGACAATATCATCGGTCAGGACCAGATTATTCATGCGGTCCGCTTCCATCTCCATGAAGAGTGGTAGCTTGTCGACGCTTACATTCTGATAATAAGCGGTATAGTCCTGCGAGGTGAATGCATTCTCCTGCCCGCCGTTTTCCGCCACGATAGCGGAAAACTCACCGGGTTCCAGGTTCTTGGTTCCCTTGAACATCAGATGTTCCAGAAAATGCGCGATCCCGGATTTCAGCGGTTGTTCATCCGCCGCACCAACGCGGTACCAGACCATATGCGTCACGACTGGCGCACGGTGATCTTCCAGTACGACCACCTCCAACCCGTTCTCAAGGGTCGTTACCTTGGGGTCAAAAAGCTTGGGAATATCTTCTGCGTCTGAAGCCCTTAACGGACCTCCAATTGAAACAGCGCAGAAAAGGACGGCAAAAACGAAAAGCGGTCGTAACGGGCGCATCGGGCAGCCTCCGGTCGCAAAAAAACTGTTGTCCTTGAATAAAGGACTCTTGCATGAGATTTACAAGGCTATACAGCCATTTTTGTAATGAATTCTTCGCGAGCATCGCCGAAACCTGCACCAACCGGCACAGATCTGCGTTAGTTAAACAAGCCCTCAAGCAATGCTCTTTTGCGCCGCTCGATAATCGGTGTCTCGGCTCCCGCAGAGGGATTTTCGCCAAGCGCGGCATTTTCCTGAAGACGTCTCTTCTCTTTTGCGGGATCGACAACGGTGCCAAAGGGCGGCTGTTCTTGCCAGAACATGATCTTTTCAAGGAAGGTTTCATCATTTTCCGCGAGAACAGCGGTTTCGGTATCGATAATCTGGCGGATATTCGGATCGACATTCTCTGCGCCGGCTTGCCGCAGGAGCGCAAGTTCGCCGGTTGAGATTCCCGCCGCAACAGCATCTGCATGCGTCACGGGAGCCGTATTTTGTGCGCCCCCCAGAAGCGCTGCTTTTGCACTATTCTCCGCGAGAATATCCTGAGGACCCTTTTGTCCCGGCACAGGCGGCCGGAGCGAGAAATCAGGCGGGATGATCAACGGCGCCTTGGTGATAACCGTGAATTCATCGGGAGCATTCTTCCCCGAGAGACCAAGGGCCTGCTTGGTGCCTTCGCATCCTGTCAACGCAACAGCGGACAGCAATACCAGCCCGGCAACGAATTTCCCATGTTGCATTTTTCTAAAACCTTCCCTCATGACGGCATTTTATCGGATTTGCGCCCCTGAAACAAGTTCTCCAACAGAATCACAATGACCCCGCAGACAATTGCCATATCAGCAACATTAAAGGCCGGCCAGCGCATGAAGATCAGGTCGAAATCAAAAAAGTCGGCAACAGCACCCAATCGGACCCGATCAATGATATTCCCGATCGCTCCGCCCAGAACGAGACCAAGACCAGCAGCTAACATCCGGTTTGTGGCTTTTCTAAGCCAAAGGAAGACAATCCCCGAAATAACCGCTGTAATCGCAACCAGTATCCAGCGCATGTCATCGCCGGCGAACATGCCGAAACTGACACCCCGGTTCCAGACCATGACCAGATTAAAGAATGAGGCCACCTCTATGCCGCCGGGATGCCGGGCCATCAGGTCAATCAGATACAGCTTGCTGACCTGATCGACCACAAGGATGACCGTCGCGATGATAAGCCCGAAACGGAACATATGACTCACGCGTCCACCTCGAGCGGGAGTGTATCGACCACATCGGCACATCGATTGCAAAGGTCACCATATTTCTCGTGGTTTCCGACTTCGTCGAGCACCCTCCAGCACCGCTGGCATTTCTCTCCCTCGGCAAGGGCCGGAACCACAGCCACGCCCTTGACATCCTCTAGAGTGAAGGCTCCTTCCGGCGCAGGGTCGGTTGAGAGCGTGATGCCGGACGTAATGCAGATATCCTCAAGATTAAGCCCGTCGAGAAGTGCTTTATACTCCTCACTCACATGCACCGTCGGCGCAGCCTGCAAGCTGGCCCCAATCCGCTTCTCCCGTCGTTCAACTTCCAGCGCGCCGGTGACTACGCGACGGAAAGCCCGGACACTGAACCAACGATCAATGAGTGCACCATTTTCCCACTCTGCAGGGATTTCCGGGAAAAGGCGAAGATGAACGCTACTATCATCCCCTGGATAGCGGGTGAGCCAGGTTTCCTCCGCCGTAAAGACCAGCATCGGCGCCAGCCACGCCGTCAGGCAATGGAAAAGATGATCCAGCACGGTCCGAGCGGCACGGCGACGTGTATCCGTCGCGCCGTCACAATAGAGAACGTCTTTGCGGATATCGAAATAGAAAGCCGAAAGTTCCAGTGTGCAAAAGTTGTGAACGGCGGTGAATACCCGGCTGAATTCATAGATATTACAGTTTGCCCGGATATGCTTATCCAGTTCGAAAAGCCGGTGAAGCACCCACCGCTCAAGCTCTGGCATTTCGCTGACGTCCAGCCGCTCACTCTCATCCCAACCATCAAGGTTACCGAGGATAAAGCGCAGTGTATTGCGAAGGCGGCGATAGCTATCGACCTGACCCTTTACAATCTCATTGCCGATACGCATATCTTCGGAATAATCAGATGCCACCACCCAGAGACGCAGGATATCTGCGCCGTTCTGTTCGATGATTTTCTGTGGCGCGACAACGTTGCCGAGTGATTTCGACATCTTCCGCCCCTGCCCGTCCATCACGAAGCCATGGGTCAGCACAGCCTCATAGGGGGCGCGACCTCTGGTGCCGCATGATTCGAGCAAGGAGGAATGGAACCAGCCGCGATGCTGATCCGTTCCTTCAAGGTAAAGCGATGCCGGCCATTGCAACTCCGGCCGCGCTTCCAATGTGAAGGCATGGGTACAGCCGGAATCAAACCAGACATCAAGAATGTCCTTCGCCATGTCATAGTCGTCGGCATTGTAGTCATTGCCGAGGAAGCGCTGAGCGGGCGAGTCAAACCAGGCGTCGGAACCTTCCTCCTCCATGATATCCAGGATACACGCATTGACCTTCTCATCACGGAGCAATTCGCCCGTTTCCTTATGGGTGAAGACGGTGATCGGCACACCCCAGGCGCGCTGTCGTGAAAGCACCCAATCCGGGCGGTTGGCGATCATCGAATGAATACGGTTGCGGCCGGATGCGGGATACCATTTCGTATCATCGATGGCTTTCAATGCCTTATCCCGGAGATCATTCGTCTCCATCGAGATGAACCACTGGCTGGTGTTGCGGAAGATCAGCGGCGCCTTGGAGCGCCAAGAATGCGGATAGGAATGCACCAGCTTGCCACGCTTCAGCAAAGCGCCGACTTTCTCAAGTTCATCCGCCACGCCTTCGTTGCATTTATAGACATGCTGCCCCGCGAACATCGGCACGTGATCGTAAAAAGTGCCATCCTCATCCACCGTATGCGGCACTTCAATGCCATGGATCATGCCAACTTCATAGTCTTCCTGACCATGGCCCGGCGCCGTATGAACGAAGCCCGTACCGGCATCCACCGTCACATGATCTCCGTCGATCAGCGGCACATCGAAATCATATCCCTGACCATTGAACGGATGCTGGCAGACGACACCCTTGAACGCATTGCCTTTGCCGCGCCAGATCACATCGGCGGCAACGATTCCTGCTTCCTTCCGCACCTCCTCCAGAAGTTCAGTCGCAACGAACAGCTTTTCACCAACAACCGCAAGCGATCCCTCCGTCACCTCTTTCACTTCAATACCGACATATTCCATATCCGTGCCGTAGGAGATGGCGCGGTTGCCCGGCATCGTCCATGGGGTCGTCGTCCAGATAACGATGGACCCGCCCATAAATTCTTCCGGCCCGGATTTTACCGGGAAACGTACATGGATTGTCGTCGAGGTGTGATCGTGATATTCAAGCTCGGCTTCAGCGAGGGCCGTTTTTTCAACCGGGGACCACATGACCGGTTTTGAGCCACGGTACAGCCCGCCGTTCATCAGGAATTTCAGAAGCTCGCGGACAATCTGCGCTTCGGCATCGAAGCTCATGGTGGTGTAGGGACGCTCCCAATCACCGATGACACCCAGGCGCTTGAACTCCTCTTTCTGCACACCCACCCAGTGGGTCGCAAAATCGCGGCATTCTTTGCGGAATTCAACGACAGGAACCTGATCCTTGTCTTTTCCGGCCTTGCGGTATTTTTCTTCAATCTTCCATTCAATGGGCAAACCATGGCAGTCCCAGCCGGGCACGTAATGGGCGTTCTTTCCCATCATCTGCTGCGACCGGCTGATCACATCCTTCAGGATTTTGTTCATGGAATGGCCGATATGCAGATTACCATTCGCATAGGGAGGGCCGTCATGAAGAATGAATTTTTCGCGGTCTTTGGATTGCTCCCGCTGACGGGCGAACAGATCCATTTCCTCCCAGCGTTCCAGCAGGCCCGGCTCCTTTGCAGGCAGACCGGCCTTCATGGGAAAGTCAGTACGGGGTAGAAAAAGCGTCGATTTATAGTCAGTGCTCATGATGGCAAACTGATCCTAACAGTATCTCAATCTGGTGGTGAAAATTGGCGACATCCGCCGCATATCCTTGGGTATGGCCCTGATCATCAGGTGTAAACCTTTGTTACCCGGCCTTACAGAGTAAAGGCCGGGCCCATAATTCGCCCATGAATAAATTCCCGCAAGGGCGCGGCAGCGATGATCGTCCGAAATTCAGTCATGGCAGGTGTTTTATCAACTCCCTCAACCGCTGTCGAGAAATCAAAGACTGCAATCAGCAAAAAACTGCCCTTTTTGTAAATATAGTGCATGTTACTCCTGATTTTCAGGTCGCAAGTGCCTTTTCAGGAATTCTGACAAGTGCATACGGGCGGCATCGCGCGCTTGCGCGTTGGTGCCGACAATCGGTACTACACCTTGCGCCGTCGTGAATTGCGGCAGCGACCGGATTTTGACATTCTCTGCATCGAACCCGTGATAAGCGCCGTCGTATAGAATGATGGAGACGGGATTGCCGCGCTGCTCTACCCCCTTGATGAACGACACGCAGGGCTCCGGCCGAGTCCAGTTGTCCGCGGCACCCTGCAGTACCAGCAAAGGAATCTCCGTAGACCAGCTTTGGGGCTCAACCTCGGTAAAGGGTCTGGATTGAATCCTATCACTGCATAAGGCCGGATAAAAGGCAGCGGCGGCGGCAAAATCATGAGCCGGCGGTGGTGATGGCCGGGCGATGCTCAAACTGACAACAGAGAGAAGAACCACGCCCCCTCCCTGTGACCAGCCGACGAGGCCAATCCGTCCGTCATTTACAACATCGAGTGACTGCAAATAGGCAAGCGCTGCATAAGCATCGAACGGCCGCTCTCGATACATTCGAAGACGTTTCTTGACATCCCCGCAGGTAATCCCCAGTCCCCGTGACCCGGCACTGTCAACAACTAGTGACACGAATCCTTGAGCGGTAAAATACTGCGCCCATCGGGAATAAAAGGAAGACAGCATACCATTCCGTAACGCACCTCCGCATCCATGAAGAAGAACAACTGCCGGAAACGGCCCGCTCCCTTCAGGTTTAAACAGATAAGCATTGATATCCGTCTGCCCATCCAGACTTGGAAATCGCACGCGTTCGTTCGCCTCGGCAGGGGCCATAAAAAAGCACAAGAACAGCGCGACTGCGTGTCTAGCTATGAACCTTCTTGTCTGCATATTTGGTCTGGCTGTTGGATTGATCGGAGAGAATTGCACGCGCCTTTTCAATATCCCGACCAATCTGCTCCGTCAGTTCGTCTATACCGCCGAATTTCATTTCAGGTCGGATAAAATCGACGAAAGCAACGCGGATGCTCTGACCATATAGATCGCCGGACCAGTCAAGCAGATGAACTTCCAGCAGAACATCTTTCTTATCGAATGTCGGGCGCATGCCGAAATTGGCAACACCGTCAATCCAGTCGACATGAGTCCCCCGATGCAGCCCGACGCGAACCGCATAAACGCCAAGCTTGGGATGGTTATATCCGACGAGCGGAATATTGGCCGTGGGAAAGCCTACTGTCCGGCCCCGCTTGTCCCCGTCAACGACCACGCCTTCCACTTCCCACCAATGCCCCAGTAGGGCGGCGGCTTTTCCGGGCTCTCCGGCTTTCAGGCGCTCCCGGATTGCAGTTGACGAGAAAATGGTTGTCTCCTCACCAACCGGCTCAACGACCGTCACGCCAAACCCGTATTTCTTGCCAAGCTCCGCCAGGACGACCGTCGTCCCCTGTCTCTTATGGCCAAAAATAAAGTCATAACCCACGACGACATGTACGGCCTTATAGCCCTCCACCAGGACTTCCCGGACAAACTCTTCCGCAGATTTTTGAGAGAATGCGAGATCGAACTTGAGCGCCGCCATGACATCCAGCCCCAACCATTTCAGATGAGCCGCCTTTGTTTCCATAGTGGAGAGGCGGAAAGGCGGCGCATCAGGCGCGAAGAATTCACGTGAATGCGGCTCGAACGTCAGGACCCCGGCAGCAACACCCAGCCGATCGGCAATCTCCTGCGCTTCCGCTATAACGGCCTGGTGACCGCGATGCACACCGTCGAAATTTCCGATGGCCAGAACCAGCCCCTGACATTCCACCGGCACATTATGATACTCACGTAAAATACGCATCAACCGCAATCCGTCATTCTTATTGTTCTATGATCGTCGTGATACCATTAAAGTTGCCTCACCATCCAGCACAACCGTCTCACCAATGGTACAGACGCAGTCAAACGTGACCCTTTTGCCGTTTATCTCCCGCAAATGCACTTTGGCAACGACCGTATCGCCAATACAGACCGGCGCCTTGAAGTTGAGATTCTGGTTCATGTAGATTGCCCCCGGCCCCGGCAGCTTTGTTCCGAACACCGTCGACAACAGACCAGCGGACAACATGCCATGTGCAATGCGTTCCTTAAAAATCGTCTTCTCGGCAAACTCCGCATTGAGATGCACCGGGTTCGTATCACCGGAAACCCCGGCATACAGAACGATATCTGCTTCAGTGATTGTCTTGGCGTAGAGCGCGGTCATGCCGACTTTCAGATCTTCCAGAAAATAGCCGTGCAAATCTTCAAATACTGACATTGTTTTCCCATTCTTTTTCGTTCGGATATCGCGGATTATATAGGAGGAAAATTCGTGCCGGCGCAAGAGTTCACAAAGTAATCCGGCCCCGGAACTTGGCCATATCATCAGTTTTCGCATAATCCGCGTCTAATATTAACCATTTTTTCAGTTTCCCTGCCTAAGCTCCAACGCATAGGTTAGCGGATTTTCGAACGACGACCTGTCTGAATAAAGTTTTTATAGGAAAGTAGAAGGAATTTTCCATGGCTGTCGATATGAACATGTCGATCCTCATCGTTGACGATTACAAAACTATGCTGCGTATTATTCGCAACCTTCTCAAGCAACTCGGCTTTAACGCGGTTGATGAAGCAGCGGACGGATCGGCCGCACTGTCAAAAATGCGGACAAAGAAGTATGGGCTCGTTATTTCCGACTGGAATATGGAACCGATGACCGGCTACCAACTGCTGAAAGAAGTTCGGGCGGATGACTCTTTGAAAAGCACCCCCTTCATTATGATTACGGCAGAATCAAAAACGGACAATGTGATCGCCGCCAAAAAGGCCGGTGTGAACAACTACATCGTAAAACCCTTCAATGCCGCTAC